>DHOL01000045.1:0-9727 GCA_002410755.1 Ruminococcaceae bacterium UBA5391
CCATACATGGACATATGGTCGCCGTTGTAGGTTGCCCAGCCGAGCGCCAGCTCTGAAAGGTCCCCGGTGCCGATGACAAGGCCGCCGCTCTGATTTGCAAGATCCATCAGCACCTGGGTGCGTTCGCGTGCCTGTGAATTTTCGTAGGTGACATCATGGGTGGATGGGTTATGGCCAATATCCCGGAAATGGAGCAAGACACTTTCGCCGATTGGAATTTCGCGGAATTCCGTACCCAGCAGTTCCGCAAGGCGCTCGGCATTGCTTTTTGTGCGCTTTGTTGTGCCGAACCCCGGCATTGTGACAGCAAGGATTCCTCTCCTGCTAAGCCTGAGCAGGTCAAAGGCCCGAACGGTAACGAGCAGGGCAAGGGTAGAGTCCAGCCCGCCAGACACTCCAACCACCGCTGATTTTGCGCTGATATGTGCAAGGCGCGTTGCAAGCCCTTCCGCCTGCATCCGAAGAATCATCTCACAACGCTCTGCGAGGTCGCCGCGGTCATCCGGCACAAACGGAAGGCATGGGAAAATGCGTTCCGGGGTGAACTCCGGCGTGTCAAGGGTAAACGGGATGGTCTCCGCACTGCCGCCGCCTTTCCATGTCGTCATGCGGAGGCGTTCCTGTGCAATGCGTTCAAGATCAATCTCCGCGGTTGTCAGGCCGGTAGTGAATGGTTCCGACTCTGCAAGAATTGCTCCGTTTTCTGAAATTATACGGTGTCCGGCAAAAACAAGGTCAGTAGTGGATTCCCCCTTGCCCGCGTCAGTATAGGCATAGGCGCAGAGCAGCCGCCCGGCCTGTCCGGCAACAAGGGAACGGCGGTATGCGGACTTGCCGACTACTTCGTCGCTGGCAGAAAGGTTAAAAATCACGGTTGCGCCCGCAAGTGCGAGGTTCTGCGACGGAGGACAGGGAACCCAAAGGTCTTCGCAGATTTCTGCGCCAACTACAAGATTCGGGATATTTTCGCAGCGGAAAACAAGGCTGTTTCCAACTGGGACTGTCTGGCCACAGAGCGTTGCTTCCCCATGCTCCGGCCCGGGGGCAAAATGTCGGGCTTCATAAAATTCGCAGTAATTCGGGATGTTGGTTTTTGTCACCAAGCCGAGGAGCCTGCCACAGGTAAATACCGCGGCACAGTTTAGCAGTTTTGCACCGGAAGCAACCGGAAGACCAACCAGCGCAAGGAGCTTCATGCTTTTTGTCTCTTCAAGAAGCTCGCCAAGCGCTTTTTCCGCACCGGAAATCAGGGTATGATCCCGGAACAGGTCACCGCAGGTATATCCAGTCAGGCAAAGCTCCGGAAATACGACAGCACCAATTTTTCTCTTTTCGCATTGACGCATCAGCGCAAAGACCGAATTCCTATTGTATTCGCAGTCTGCAACCTTAATTTGCGGTGTTGCTGCCGCAATCCGGAAAAATCCGTCCATCTGCTTTCTTCCTCCTTTCTGCTTTTTCTTTAAAAAGGAAAAGCAGATAAAAAGAAACCAGCGCTCTAACCATTTGAAAGCGCAAGCCAAAAAATAACCTGTTAAAAAGCTGGGAAAGTTTAAGTATATTCACTGCGGATACCTGAAAACAGGTAAAAAAGGAAAAGCGGCTTAGGATAATCCAAAAGCCGCAGGGTTTAACCCATTTTTCAGCTATGCTGCTCTTCCTTAGTGTCCTGGGAATATGCAGGGATCCGCAGCTTTGAGCGTATTTTTTCTTTTCCCCCATCAAAGGCAACAAACATACCGCCCACAACGATGCAGGAATAATAAGCAATCAGCCGCCAGAGCAGCATAGCCTGCGTAATAATTTTTTCACTGAAAAAGATTTTAAAGATTACAAGGAAACTCCCTTCGGCGGCACCAGCCGCGCCGGGTAGGGGCGTGTAAACGGAAATCATCGTTACAAAGCACTGGGCAGCAATCATATCAAGGACTGGGGCACCAACGCAGTGGAATGCCTTGTAGATAAAGAATGGAATGGAAAACAGGGAAAGCAACTGGATAAATGTACAGCTGTAAATACGGACAGAAAGGCGCAGATCGCTTTTCATGGCTTTATTGTTGTCCAGATAAA
Source organism: Ruminococcaceae bacterium UBA5391 (assembly GCA_002410755.1). Taxonomy (GTDB): domain Bacteria; phylum Bacillota; class Clostridia; order Oscillospirales; family Acutalibacteraceae; genus Thermocaproicibacter. Next base: position 2,071 of record DHOL01000045.1, read on the forward strand.
AATGGAGCTGATCTTCCACCTTCTTGCGCGTTTCTTCCGGTTTGCGGACAATATGGACTGACGTAAGAAACCACACAATGCCCTCAATCAGTTTTGTTGTAAATTTAGGGCAGTAGGTAAACAGGAACAGCACTACTACAGTCCCCGCCTGATAAAGGAATCCGATAAATGCCAGTGCCATGAAACCCTGAAACTTGCTGCTGAAAAAAGGAAAACGCAGAAGAATAACAAGAAGTGAAAAAAGTGTGATGCTGGTCTGATATACAAGGAATTTGCGCACCAGTGTAGAAATTGCAATACCGGTCGAAATGCCCTGCTTGCGAAGCGCAACAAACTGCGCAGGCTGGCCGCCAATGGAGTAGGGCGTCACCGAGTTAAAGTACTGCCCCATCATGGTGATTTTGAAAGCACTGTGGAAGCTGTATTTCTCGTTGCCAGCGTGCCGGACCAGGGAGTGAATGATTTTGCCGTCCATCAGCCAGTTGAGCGCAACGCAGCCACAAGCACAAAGCAGCCAGGCCATATTAAGAGTTGGAATACTTTGCAGCAGAATGGCAAGATTATTCCCTGAAACGCAAAAATAAACCAGCAATCCTATAGTCAGTGCAAACATTGCAGCCTGAAATATTTTAGATGCTTTGCTTTTATCCTTCATCTTACCACATTCTGTTCGTCTTCGCCGGTTTCCCGCTGGTCAGCGGACGGAGAAATCCTTTTCCAGCTTTTCCGGCGATGCAACTACATCAGGCAGGTGATTAATCAGTGCCTGAATGCTCATGTCATCATGTGAATAATGCCTCAGTGTGCGACTGACACGCTTCATATTTTCCATACAACCGCGCATACACTTTTTTTGTGTATGTATCTTGAAAACGTACAGGTAACAACAGTTGCAGGTTTTCCGCACCAGTGCCTGATAGCTTTTTTTATACTTTTCATAAAGGCCGTTTTTCTCAAGGCTTGCACGTACCAATGCCATAGCATAGATGAAATCGTTAATCTTGTTTGCATCTATGGTAGCAAGCGTGCTGTATTGGTGCTGATTGTAGTAGTAAAGCGGCCGGTCAAGCACTACCACCCGGTTTGCGTGTGCAAACAGTTTATTTGCCGTTGCCATATCTTCAAAAGTCATTGCGGGAAAAGTAATGCTGTAGTCTGTAAAGAGCTCACGCCGGTACAGCTTGTTCCACACCAGACTTTGAATCTGCACATCATGCAGCACTTTATCCAGCGCTTCTTCCCGGGTAAAGACTCCCTTGCACCGGAATGGGTACTCAAACAGGACATCCGTTGAAAGATAATGATAATAATAATAGCAGCAGGAAATATCTGCGTCATACTCCACGCAGGCACGGTAAAGCTCCTCGAGGAAGGTAGGGGCAACATAGTCATCGCTGTCTACAAAGGAAAAATATCTTCCGCACGCAATACTCATCCCTGCATTGCGCGCTTTGGACATGCCTCCATTTTCCTTATCAATCACATGGATAAAATCATATTTTTCGGCAAAATGGTGCAGGATCATGGAGGAATCATCCGTTGAACCGTCATTTACTGCGATAATTTCAAAGTCCTGAAAAGTCTGCTGCACCAGGGATGAAAGGCATTTCCCGACGAATTTTTCCACGTTGTAAACCGGAATAATCACACTGATTTCCGGTACGTGATTTCTCTCCGTCAAAGCTGTTCTCCCTTTCCCGGCGGGAGATCCGCCGTTTGTTATTCTCTCCAAAAAAGCGGCCTCCATGCCACTCTTTCTCCATTTTTGCATAACTTGACTCTAATTGTCAAGAGGGACATAGGCACAGTTTATGCAGCCGGTGCTGCTCCGCTGGAAGGACCACCCTGCAAAGCAGATAAATCAGTCCCCTTGCCATAGGAATAGATTGCCGCCATTGCCGGGTAATATGATTTATTCAGAAACTCAGTCTGGACTGCCTTTCCGCCTTTGTAGAAAACACGGCGCGCAGAAGCCCGGTAACCGGTACGTGCATGCTGCACCAGTTCAACGACTCCTTTTGCAAGGCTGCTGTCCTCCGTATAGGTCGGCTTCTCCGGTGCGGCAACCGTCTGGTCCATCTGGGATACAATTTGAATGCTGTCATAGTCCGACGCCTTATAACCATAAAAGACAGCAGTCAGGGTGTTCCCCTTTGTATAGGTGACAAGGTAGGCCGGGTATTTTGTCGGATTCGTTACCTTCATGTCAAGGTTGGGATAGCTTACAGTCGCATCCTGGCCGATGGCACAGTAAGTAGAAGGCAACGCATGGTTATAGCGTTCCGTAACCTTAAAATCGGAGCGGATCGCCGCGCCGTAAATTGTTGTGGAAGCCTGGCAGACACCACCGCCATACTCCTCAACATGCCTGCCGTTCAGCAGGGCACCGGCTTGCAGATAACCGCTTTTCGCATCGCACGGACCGACTGTCCCGAAAAACGAGAACGTCCCTCCTGCGGCGACACAAGTTCCATTTGCGGCAAGCAGGGCTTTTTTCATGTTGTAGGTGCCGTTATAGTTATTGGTGGAAACGGTCTGAAACATGCCAAGTTCTGTCATATGTACCTTGAGGTTGGCAACACTCCCTGTAAAGGGAACCGGCTTCGTCTTTATTTCAACAGAACCGGTGTGTGAGCTGCTTTCCGCCGCAGCCTGAACATCACTCCAGAACTGGTCGGCGTCAGCTGTGTAGCCCTCCGTGCCGTCCCGAAAGGAAAATGTCTTTGTTTTCTGGTCAAAGGAAGCTACCGACGGCTCTACAGGTTTGCGCACCACTTTGGACGCAATGCTTTCCACTTTGGGTTTCAGGCTGCTGATATCCGGTGCAGCAGTTAAAGAATACTCCTTCGGAGACGTTTTCAGCTTCTGTACCATCTGATAGCGTGTTTCATCGCTGCCAGTGCGTGCATAAGCATAGGCTTTCTTGAGAACGCTGTCTGTATCGAAGGAAAAAGTGATATCCTTCTGTGTGAGTTCCCAGTTTTGCTGGCCGAATGAAATTTTAATGTCATAAGCCGTTTCGGCCGAAGTTTCCTTCGCCTGCACGGCGGTTTTGGCTTCTTCCATTGTCATGCCGCCAATTTTCACACCCTGCACTACAGTGCCGTCGTAGAACCGGTCTGTGTTCAGTATGGCATGAATCATCTCGGCACGCTTTTTCTCTTTCATTGCCCGGATATAAACGGCCGCAAGGGCTACTGCGCAGACAGCAACAGCCACTGCAAGGATTGCAATGGCTTTTTTATGTCCTTTTTTCTTTTTTTCAAGGCCCTTTTCCTGCGTGCAGTGTGGACTCCGATTAGAACAGATATTAGGTTCGGAATTGTCAGCCATCGCGCACCCCCCTTTAAAATCTGCCCATAGTTGGGGCAGAAACCCAGTTTTATTATAGCGGTTTGACTGTAGGAAGTAAAGTGTCGGGATCTATTTTCCGTAGCGGAATAAATGCATGCTCTCAGGTTTTATTTATAAAAATTATATGCTATAATACATTCGATATTTCCCAAGGGAAAGAAATCCGGGAGGGGAAAAACATGAAAATTCTGATTCTGTCCGCCGCAACCGGCGGCGGACATCTTCGCGCTTCACGGGCGATTCGTGACTATTTCGTCCAGAATGATCCTAGCTCCGAGGTTGAAGTCGTCGATGCAATGAAAAGTGTTGGGCCGCTGGTCAACCGGACAGTCTGCGATGGCTACCATATCCTCGCTACAAAAGCGCCGAAGCTCTTCGGCAGGCTTTACCGCGCAACCAACAAAAAAACACCGCTTTTTGACCTGATGAGCCGCTTCAGCTGCCAGCTCAGCCGTCTGCTCTATCCTGCGGTCGAACGCAGTGCGCCGGATGCAATCATTTCAACCCATCCGTTCGCTACGGAAATGGTCTCACATTTAAAAAGCCTTGGCGCTGTGGATGTGCCGCTCATCACGCTGATGACAGACTACGGCCCGCATCTTGCATGGATTGCAGAGCATGTAGATGCTTACGTTGTCGCCAATGCCGATATGATTTCGCAGATGGAATCCATGGGTGTCAGCCGGGAAAAGATTTATCCGTTCGGCATCCCTGTGGAAAATGTGTTTTTTCAGAAAAGGGACAAGTCTGCCCTTCGGAAAAAATTCGGCCTTGATCCGGATCTTCCGACCATTCTGATGATGGCGGGAAGTTTTGGTGTTGCAAACGTGCTGGATTTCTACCGGCAGATTACCGCGGCGAACCTGCCTTTTCAGATCGTTGTCATAACGGGGAAAAATGATAAACTGTATCTTGCCTTTCTGGACGAAGTGAAAAAAAAGCGGAAGCCGACAAAGGTCGTCTATTTCACCGATGAAGTGGAAAACTATATGCACGCTTCAGACCTGCTGGTTACAAAGCCGGGTGGGATGACCGTCTCAGAAGCGCTGGCCTGCGGTGTGCCGCTTGCGGTGTTTGACGCTATTCCAGGACAGGAAGAAGATAATGCTAATTTTCTCCTGATGAATGATATGGCTGTTCACCTGAAGCCGGGGGATGACTGTGCCGAAACCATCTGCTCCCTTTTGGAAAACACACACCGGCTCGATAAGATGCGCGACAACTGTACGGAGTTTGACAAGTCCCATTCCGCAGAGAACATTATGAAACTGACGCACCGCCTCTGTGAAGAGTATGCAGCCGCACGTACAGAAAGCTCCGCCGTGCAGGTCGGGAAAAAGTAAATTTTTTGGGGGAAAAGGCTGGCGCCCATCCGGAAAAATCCGGAAATGTACGCCGGCTTTTTTATTTGAGCAGAAGCCTTGTTTCCCCGGGGTTAAGGGCAGGCAGCTTTGCCGCTATCCGCGGGTGATGCAGATTGTCCCGCACCATGGACAGCAACGCTGTCCCATGGTTGCAGCCATGGATCACGCGCACTTCGCGGACCTCAGCAGGGAGGCCGCTCAGAAGGTGTTCCAGACGGAAGCGGGCATCTTCTGTCCTCAGGCCGTGCAGGTCAACTGTAACGGTATCCCTGTCCCTTATGACTTGCACCTCTTGCACCTCCCTTCTGTGCTATTATGGAATTTCCTTTCCCATTATAAGTGGCAGGTTTGCAAAAAACAAATCCAGATACAGAAAAACAACAATTTCGCCGCCATGACGTGCACCGTTATGATATAATGAAAAATATCAGGAAACCATATTGCCACTCAGCGGAAATCGGGGGAAACTGGAATGAAAGTCGTAGACCTGCGGAATACCTTTATCACCTGCAGCGACGAGCTGATTGAAATTGGTGATACCTATATTTATTATGCGGAAGAGAAAACAGAGGAAGGCCATCCGAGCCTGTTCCTGCTGGAATATGACCGTGTCACAAAGCGTGAACGGGTTCTTGCCAATTATCTTCTTCCCGGCCCGGCATGTGTACAGCATTTTTTCAGTTTCCCGGACGATATCATTATGGTGTCAGAGTCTGGCGGAAGTGAAGCGTGGATTCTGCGGGTAGACAAGCATACCGGTGAGGAACGCTGCATGGCAAGCCTTAATTTCATCGGTGACTTTCTGGACTGCACTGCTATGGATGAGTCCCACATCCTGTTTTTTACAGGGCCGAGCAAGAAACATGCTCAGCTTTTCCATGAATATGGGAAGCTGACGGGGCTTAAACATATCGGCTATCTTTACGACCTCGAGGAAGGACACTATTATTATGCCCGTGATCCGCGTATCTGCCGGGCTGCAGCTTCCGAATTTATCCCGTATCAGCGCGGCGGGGAAACCCATTTTCTGCTGCTTCAGCCGCACGGGAGTGAAAAGGATAAGCTGGACTGTTACCGCAACATGCGCTGGCTTGGTGACAATATTGACGACAATATCTGGGACTGCCCGCTGCATGATTTTATTGTTTCGGTAAAAAATGGGGAAGAGCGTGCACCGTTGGACCTCATGCTTTGTTCCGGCACGGCGGGGATGGTCCGTTTTGCCGGTGAGGATAAGGCAAACCTCTATTTCCGTGCATTGCATTTCCCTTCAGGCGACGAGCGGATTTGCGCCTGCTCAAAAGATACGGGGCACAAGTTCGTTGCGGCGCGCCTGGCGCATAGCCATACCGCTTCCCCAGAGCAGTTCCATATTGACCGGTTTGGCGGACGGGCATACCGTGTAACCGAGCGGAACGACGAATATGAAGTCTGTGGCGTGATGAACGCTTCCATTAATACGGCTTACCCCAAGGAGCTCGGCACTTTCGTCACCTGCGTGGATGACCGTTTCCTGGTTGCGCAGTACATCCTCGCAGACGAAAAAGATTCTTTTGAATTCAATTCTATTTTTGATGCTGAAACCGGCTCCCAGAAAAACTATGAGGGCCGCGCCGCTGTCCTCGGCGACACCGTCGTCCTTTACTAACCTGCTTTCCGCTTCCAAATGGAAAGCAGATAAAGGGAAACCGCAATCTTTAAAAACGATTTTATAAATTGATCTTATACCGTCGGTTCCTGTCTGGTAAATAATAACACCCTCCGGAAAAATTATTCCGGAGGGTATCCTTTTGCTTTCAACATCTGACCGGCAGAGCCTCCCGTTTTCTTGCCGCTCAGTTGGCTTCGGTATTAGCAAGGAGATTGCGGCAGCAGTAAATAAGGATGCAGGAAATAATAAGGTTCCAGCCAACAGCCGGGAGGCTGCCAAGAAAGAATCTCAGCGCCTCCGAAGCCGCGGACGGCATGGCATTAAAAACCATTACTCCTCCGGCAACGCCCGGCGCCATCAGGAGAAGGAGGATAAACAGGTACAGGAACAGGATAACCCCACGGTTTGCAATTCCGCCAAACACACGGCGCGAAAGGATATTTCCCGCGAGGAACAGCAGGCCAAAACTCGAGTAGGCAAGAAAGCAGGCAAGGCCCGCAAGCAACGGCGCCCGTATGGCGGCCGTGGCCACCACAAAGAACAGCACGCCCTCCGCTACCGGCTTCAGCGCCGTCGTCATGGATGCCCAAATCAGTTTGCGGAACGGGTTGTCCGGCACAAGATAAATATACGGCTTTGAGAGCTCACGCATCCAGTCACCGGCAGCATTCGTCAGGAAAAGGATATAAACATTGATGCCCAGCAGGATCATCATGACATCCGTAGCGGACGGCGCACCTTTCCCCGATGACCGGAGGGCAAGGAATGCAATGACAAGGTCAACTGCAAGGATGACAAAGGAAGAGCGCCCGAGGAAAACCAGACGGCTGCGGCGGCGTGCTTCACACAGATGCTTGTAGAAAAATGTATCAGCACCCCAGCCTTTCCCGAGGCCCGTTTTCTCAATATTCACTTTCTTCCTGGAAACATTCTGTGACATCACGGGGCGGTTCCCTTTTGCCGATTGTTTTACCTCGTACATGACTTCTGTTGTCTGAAGGACGTCTTCATAGTAGTCAGCATCACTGTGCAGGAACAGCGCCAAAACTACAAGGAACCCCGCAACCGTTAGCAAAAGCCAAAAGACCGCTGTGCCTGTATTGCCGCGGAAAAGGGCAAATACCGCACCGGTCACCCACCCAATAAACGGGAATGCGTTTACCAGCGGCGAATCAAAGGCTGCATAAAGCCCGCCGACACCGCCGCCATTTTTCAGGCAGACGGAAACAATCGAAAACGCCAAGACGGCAAAACATGCAAAAAGTACCGTGCGGATTGCATTTTTCCG
>DHOL01000045.1:9890-10039 GCA_002410755.1 Ruminococcaceae bacterium UBA5391
CTTGCGTTGCCGTTTGAATAGCTGTAAAGCAGCAGAGATATCATTTGTATCATAATAACCGCCAGGGCGGAACTCAGCAGAAGCCATATGACATCCCAGGCACTGATGTGAAAAGCGCTCATGAGTGTCCCAGAGTAGAAAAGGATAAA
>DHOL01000045.1:10239-11182 GCA_002410755.1 Ruminococcaceae bacterium UBA5391
TTCACAAGCCCATAGAAAAGAATGTTCTTTGGCGAGATGGGGGAAACGAACAGCAGGTCAACATCCGACATGGAAAACATTGTCGTTCCGGATTTCAGCGAGTTAAACAGTATCGGTACGCTGAAAAGCAGCAGCCAGCCAAGGAAGATGCCTTCAAGCATCCGGATATCCGTGTAGCCGGAGCTCTTTTGAGGGGTTTTTTGCGATGTGACAATCATCATCACAAAAAATGCCACTGCAAACAAATAGATAATCAGTTTTGACGGATGGTGCACAAGGTTGCGGAAAAAATTCTTGGTCTGCTTGCGGATAAGGTAGGAAAGTGCATTCATGCCTGCCCCTCCTTCGGGCCTTCCGTAATATCAAAGAAAAGCTGCTCCAGATTTTCGCCGCTGCGGGTAACTTCATCCCTTGTGCGTGAAGCGGCGATTTTCCCCTGCATCATGATGAGAACCTTGTCCCAGAATTCCGCAACACTGTCCAGGATATGGGTACTCAGCAGCACGGAGCAGCCCTGTGCACGGAGTTCCTCCAGGATATTCTTAAGTTCCTTGATGGCATGTGGATCTAGACCAATCAACGGCTCATCAAGCAGAACGGTCCTCGGCGAAGGGAGCAGAGCGCAGCAAATGCTCAGTTTTTGCTGCATCCCTTTTGAAAGCTCCCGGCCGAGTTTGTTGCGCTTGTCGGCAAGCTCCAAGCGCCCCAGAAGCTCGTCGGCTTCCGGCCGCCAGTTTTCCACCCGGTAAGCACGGGCAATAAACTCCAGGTGCTCACCTACCGTGAGGTCTTCAAACGGCGCGGGCATCTCCGGGACATAGCCAAAACTGCGCTTTGCCTCTACGCTTTTATTCGGCTTACCGTCAAATCGGATATCACCCTGAAAACGCAGAAGGCCCGTGATACATTTTATAGCCGTGGATTTCCCGGCCCCGTTTGGGCC
>DHOL01000045.1:11361-11727 GCA_002410755.1 Ruminococcaceae bacterium UBA5391
CCGCACAGGACTGCAATTTCACCGTTTCCCACCGTGAAGTTCAGGCTGTCGTTTGCCTTGAGCTTGCCATAATATTTCGTCAGATTTACTACTTCCAGCATTTTCTCTCTCCTCTTGCCCCTTCTATTGCTTACTGCTCCTGCCAGATCCACATTCCGCTGCTGGCAGGAATAACATGAAAGATAACATAGGTACTAAGCCAGACTATCCCGATTACTGCAAATGCAAGGAATACGCCAAGGCAGATCACCGCGGCAATCAGCAGTTTTTTCGCTCTCCTGGCATAAACCGAAAGGTAGGGGTTTTCCGGCACCTTAGCCCCATTGTTTGGCTCTCCGCAGCGCGGGCATACCGCATCCAAAGCAC
>DHOL01000045.1:11980-12149 GCA_002410755.1 Ruminococcaceae bacterium UBA5391
CAGGCCAAGGAACCCAATCAGCAGGCCCCACATAGCTGCATCCGGGCTGCCTTTCGACTTTGCGTCGTTATAGGCCGCAACGGCAAACAGTACCTGCATGGCTACCCAGAGCAAAAACAAAACAGCGACGCAGGCAAGCATTTTACTGGCGATCGATTCCAATGTAAGG
>DHOL01000045.1:12319-12559 GCA_002410755.1 Ruminococcaceae bacterium UBA5391
CTCTAAAAGTTTCCATGCTTCTTCTAAGGAAATTAAAAATTGGGGACATCATGATGCAGTATTCTCCCCCTTGTACTAATCTGTTAATACATAGCATACCGGCCTGGAAGAGATTTGTCAAGCTTACCGTATAAATTTTTCTCTAGCATGGCAGAAAGCTTTGCAATATTCTTCCTTTCCCCATAAAATTTTAAAAATGTGGGGGGGAAAGCTTGCATTTTGCTGCATAGGTGCTATACT
>DHOL01000024.1 GCA_002410755.1 Ruminococcaceae bacterium UBA5391
CGTTTTCCCTGGCAGTCTCAATCAAGCTGAAAATGACAGCACTCCCTTTTGCCCCGGCCGGGGTATTTGCAAATAAAAAGTTCTTTCTAGACAGGACGAAGGGTCGGATGGATCTTTCGGCCCGGTTGTTTGTGGCTTCCAGCCTGCCGTCTTTCAGATAATTGAGGAAGTACGGCCATTGGTTCTGTAAATATTGGATCGCCGTGCCTAAAGAAGATTTTGGCGCTGCCTTCACAGAATTTGCCCATCTCCAAAGCTCGTCCAGAATTGGTTTGGAATGTTCTATCCGCTGCTGGAATCGTCCCAAAGGTGGAAGATTGGCAATCTCTCTTTCAATCTGAAATAAACGGTCAAAATAATCCAGTCCAATTCTGGCAGTACAATCTTTCTGCAGATTTTTGGGAAGGGCTTCTATCGCTCTGTAAAACTTGCGGCGGCCATGGCCCAGGCACCCTACAAGGATAACGCATACCAACATTTTGTAAGCCTGGTATCCGTCTGTTTGCAGAAAACCGCTGTAGCCTTTGAGGAAAGCGATAGGGTGATCTGCTTTCCGATCCGGCTGATATTCATACAGCACAATCTGATGGGCAGCAGTCCATCCGCTGCGGTAAAGCCAGATATAGCTTTTGCTCTGCGGCTTTTTCCCGGGTTCACGCAGGACCTGAAGCTCGGTTTCATCGGCATGCAGGATATCCAGGGTCAGCAGTTCCTTGTGCAGTTCCGTAAACAGCGGTTCCAGCCAGTTCTTAGAAGCTTTCAGAAGCCAGCTGCACATCGTCTGCCGGGAAAGGCGGATACCCATGCATTGAAATTCCATGGACAGCCGATAGAGGGGGGAATCCATTAAGAATTTCTGAGTCATGATGTAAGCGACCGCTTCCGGGGAAGCAAAACTGCCCGGGATTACCGCACCGTTTTTCGGCGTCTTTACAACAGGTGTCTCCGTTCCATGCTTTTCGCAGCTTTTGCAGGCATAGGTCGGGTAAATATCTTCGCGTATCTTAACTTGGGCAGGGATAATCACCAGGGTACGGCGCGTCTGCTGACCGATTTCCCCCATGGCAGTTCCGCACTTTGGGCAGACTTTTTTGTCTTCCGGGAGGTCATGCTTCACTTTTTCCACGGGCAGGTTATCCGGGAGAAGTGCTTTGTGAGCCCCAGCGGCTTTTCTGTGCACACGCGTATGCTCGGCAACCTGAATGGGCTCTTGATTTTCCTCACCCGCTACGGGTATCACTTCGCCAAATAAACTCATCTGGCCATTTTCTTCGGCTTTGATTTGTTCGGATGAAGCGCCAAATATTTTTTTATTTGCCAGCCTCAGCCGCTCCATCAGCCATTCGACCTTCTGAGTCAGCTCCGCGTTTTCTTCTGTCCGCAGCTTCAACTTCTTATTTAAGTCGTCGATTTCTTCTGTTAACGACTTCAGTTTATCATATTCAACACGGGAAATGGATACGGTTTCGACCGCATTCCCGGTCAATTCCTGCTCGCTTATCATGGTTCAATTATACCACAAAAACTGTCAAAAATCGACTGTCAAAACGACGAAATAATCCAGTATTCATGCGGCTTTCCAGCTATTTTTAAGTTCCGCTCTGAATCGCTTTTTACCCCTTTCAGACAATCTTCAAACCCGCCATTTCCCGGCGTGCTTTTGTCTGATCAATACGAAAGCCTTCCATGAGACAGCGGTACTGCCACGGCGTAATTTTCCGGGCTTCCTCCGGCGTCCTTGGCCAGTGGAAGGTCCCTTTTTCCAGACGCTTATATAGCAGAACAAATCCGTCGCCTTCCCAGTACAGCGCCTTAATCCGGTCGCTCCGCCTTCCGCAGAATAGAAACAGCGTATTCGTAAACGGATCCAGGTGAAACTGTTCCTGGATAATGCCGGCAAGCCCGTCAATCCCGCGCCGCAGGTCCGTACGCCCACAGGCAATGTAGATTTGGCTGCTCTGACAGAAATCCCTCAGCATTGTTTCAGCGACCGGCAGATCGTTTCTACCACGGTTTCATCTGCCCCAGCGTAGATTTCCGCTTCCGCCCCTCCGATATGGATTCTCGCGGCCAGTCTCTGCCCAGCCTCAGGCAAGGCTGGAACCGGGACAAACTGGCTGCCCTGCGCTTTTTTCAAGGACTTCCAGATTCGGTGCTGCCAGTAGTAGTACGTTTTCTCATTGATTCCATGCTGCTTGCACCATTCCCGTACGGTCAGGCTGCTGCTGCGGCATTCTGATATGCGCCTGGACCATTCCGCTTTCCGCTGTTCCCTGCTGAGGGCAGGTAAATCTTTTACCATTTATTTTCAACTCCAATTCTGTCTAAAAGTCTCTTGTGAGAGTGTTTTAGAGCCTTTTAGTGACTGGAGTTATTATCTCATTTTTGGTAGGCTTTTTCGATACGCCGGTAGGATTGACGCTTACATATTCCCACAGTTCCTTTCGTGATCTCCAGGAAAAGCAGTGCTCCCGGGGAGAATTACCTACACAACTTGATGGAGGCTCATAATTTCTTTCACTTTTAGCTCAGATGATTATTCCTCTCCTATTTT
>DHOL01000044.1 GCA_002410755.1 Ruminococcaceae bacterium UBA5391
CAGATGGCGACTTTATAGCCTTTTGCAATCAGCTTGGCGACATAGGTCTCATAGCTGTGGAACGGAATGCCGCACATGGGCGCGCGCTCCGGCTGCCCGCAGTCGCGCCCCGTTAGAGTCAGGTCCAGCTCCCGCGAAACGAGCTTTGCGTCGTCGTAGAACATCTCGTAGAAGTCGCCGAGACGGAAAAACAGGATGGTATCCGGGTATTTTTTCTTCATCTCAAAGTACTGTGCCATCATGGGGGAAAGGGCTGCCAAAACTACCGCCTCGCTTTATGTGATTGGGGATTTCCGGTCAGTGGCAGCCTGCGCATGCAGAACAGTTACCGCCACAGGCATGCTCGTCATAGTCCACCGTCTCCGGGTTGCCGCCGTTTGCACTCTGCTCAAGAATTGCATTGACACGGCGCATCAGGAGCTCAAGGTCTCCCCGGGCATGGTTGTACTCAATCATGCTCGGTTTCTTCATAATAGCCTCATAGACTGCATTCATCGACATCTGGTAGCCTTTCAGTTTGTCCTCATCCTGCTTCGGCTGCTGCATCTCATTCTGAATTGACATGCGTTTCAGATTGTACTGGCCAATCAGGTCCTGAAGTTCCTTGTCCTCGTCAGCCTTCTGGATGGCAATCTGCATTTTCAGGTAACGCTCATCCTGCTGAATGGTCTTTCCAAGTTCTCTTGCCTGCTCAATGATGTCCATGAAAATTCTCCTTTATATTTTTTAATCAGTATAAAACGAGGCCACTATTTTACAAGCTCGCCGTCGAGAATCCAGTTGCGGGCTGAAGTAATCTTTACATTCGCAAAAGTGCCGACCGCATTATCACTGCCAGGGAAATTCACGATGACATTCCCGGCCGTGCGCCCTGCAAGCAGTTCGGTTTTCTGGTTCCGCCCCTCTACCAGTACACGGCGCGTCTCCCCAATTTCCCCCGCGCAGCGGACCGCGGAAATCTTCTCCTGCTCTGCGCAGAGCTCCTGAAGCCAGCGGGATTTTTCCTCTGCCGGGACGGGATCCGGCATCTGTGCGGCCCGCGTACCTTCGCGCGGAGAATAGATAAAGGTAAAGAGCGAAGTAAAGCCGACTTTTTGAATCAAATCCACCGTTTCCCGGAATTCCTGGTAGGTCTCGCCGGGAAAGCCGACGATAATGTCGGTCGTCAGCGAAAGGTCCGGAATCTTTTCCCGCGCATACTCCACAAGGGACAGGTACTTCTCCCTCGTGTAGCCCCGGTTCATTGCTGCCAGGACACGGTTGTTTCCAGACTGGACGGGCAGGTGCAGGTGGTGGCAGATATGCTCGCCGGAAGCCATGGTGTCTATCAGCTCATGCGTGGCGTCCTTTGGATGGGACGTCATAAAGCGCAGACGGTAATCGCCCGGCACGGCGTCCAGGATGCGGAGCAAAGCGGAAAAATTCACCGGCTTTCTAAGCTTCTTGCCATAGGAATTGACATTCTGCCCGAGGAGGGTAATATCCTTGTACCCTCCGTCCACAATCCCCCGGTATTCCCTGAGGATTGCTTCCGGCTGGCGGCTGCGCTCCCTTCCGCGGACATATGGCACAATACAGTAGGAGCAGAAATTATCGCAGCCGACCATCACGGGAAGCCATGCGCGGATTTTCCCATCCCTGCGGATTGGAAGCCCCTCCACAAGTTCCGCATCTTCCCGGTCGTCCCCGCGTTCAAAGACGCGGCTGCTGCCGGCAAGCGCCGTCCAGAGGAGCTCTGGAAAACGGTGCAGCACATGTGTGCCGAAAACGAGGTTCACAAACGGGAATTTGCGACGGACATACTGGGACGCTTCTTCCTCCTCCATCATGCAGCCACACACTGCGACAATGACGGAAGGGCGGCGGCGCTTTAACTCTTTCAGCGCGCCGACATTGCCGTAAACGCGGTTTTCAGCGTGGCCGCGCACTGCACAGGTATTAAACAGAATGAAGTCGGCCTTCTCCACGTCATCGGTAAAGGAAAAGCCCATCTCGGCAAGCAGGCCCTTAATCTTTTCACTGTCAGCCACATTCTGCTGGCAGCCGTAAGTATGGACATACGCCATCGGGACAGTGCCATCCTTGCGGGCTTCCATAATCTTTTTTACCTCGGAAATATAAAAATCCTGCGGATGCTCCGGGGCGGGCAGCCGCTGCGGACAAAGTTCTGCCAAGCGGAAATTCCTCCTGTAAAGCCTGGATATCCGCGGCCTGCGGTATCCGGGCGGTTATTATTGTATTATACCATACTGCCGGTACGGCTGCAAGAAAAATGGGGGACGCAGCCGCTTTGGCCGCTCCCCCAAAAAGCACCCCCCTTTTAGTCGCGGAAAATGGCTCCAATCCCGCGCGGAGGGCCTTTTGTGCGGATCGGAGTGCTGTAGTTGACGAGGATTGTATCATCCCCGATAACCTGGATGTCCTGCCAGCGGATTACAATGTCGTCGTCACGCCCGAACAGTCCGAAAAAGCGCAGGCGCCCGTAAATTACAATCGCTGCAACGCGCGCTGTCGCCGTGTCGATCTCCAGGTCACAGACGTTGCCAAGGCGCATGCCATCCTTCACATTGATAACTTCCTTGTGGCGCATATCTTCAATTCTGCAGTTCACCCCCATCACCTCCCAGACTATATGTTTATGTGGGAAAGGGCGGCCTGAAAACCAAAAGTGAAGCGGGGCGGTGCTGGAAACAGTTAAATTTCTTTCTTAATCTTATCCAGAGCGGCCTTTTCCAGCCGCGAGACCTGTGCCTGGCTGATGCCAATTTCGGACGCAACTTCCATCTGTGTTTTTCCCTGAAAATAGCGCATGGAAAGAATGTTCTTTTCGCGGGGGTTCAGGTTTTGGATTGCCTGCTTCAAGGCAATTTCATCAAGCCAGTTGGTGTCCTCGTTATTGTCCCCAACCTGATCCATCACATAAATGGTATCCCCGTCGTCAGAAAAGACAGGCTCATAAAGTGAAACCGGCTCAACAATGGACTCCAGTGCTATGACGACTTCTTCACGCGGCAGGTTGAGCGCCTTTGAAATTTCTTCCACATTGGGTTCGCGACTGTTTTCCGCGGTCATTTTCTCCTTGACCTGCATGGCACGGTATGCTGTATCCCTCAGGCTGCGGCTCACACGGATGCTGTTGTTGTCACGCAGATAGCGGCGGATTTCTCCAATTATCATGGGAACACCATAAGTGGAAAAGCGCACCCCCTGATTGATATCGAAGTGATCAATCGCCTTAATAAGGCCGATGCACCCAACTTGAAACAAATCATCAAGATTTTCGCCGCGGTTGGTAAAGCGCTGCACGACGCTCAGCACAAGGCGCAGGTTGCCCCGTATCAGTTCATCGCGGGCTTCGTTATCCCCCGTTCGGGCTTTGCGAAGCAGATCCATTTTTTCTTTTTCCGTCAGCACCTTCAGCTTGGAAGTATTGACCCCGCAGATTTCCACTTTGTTATACTGCATTATACATACCGCCCCTTCCCAGCTAAAAGTATGGCCCTTCCGGTGCGGCGGTATGCGGGAAAAAATATTGCTTTGATAAAATAAATATGATAGACTGTAAACGCTCGGCAGAGACTGCCATTCTACCTGAAACATCAGGAGGAAAAAATACATGATAAAAAGCCGCCTGAAAAAATCCTTTTTCTACGTCCCATTCCTTCTGGAACTGATCTTGTTTCTCATACTTTACCGTTATGATTTTCCCCAGGGTGATGATTTTACATTCGTTGTCTACGGGAAAAATATGGCAAACATCTGGCACTATTACCAGTACTATTACCAATATGCAGGCTCCCGAATGGCCAATATGCTTGCGCAGGTGCTTCTGCTGAAAGACCTTTCCATCTGGAAAATCCTTACGCCGTTCGTCTGCGTCGGCAGCTCCATGCTGCTTTTCTATTGGGCAGCAGGACGCCTGAAGCCGCAAAAAGGATGCTTCGGCCGCGATTTTGCCCTCAGTAGTCTCTGCGCTTTTTCCCCCGGTCTGATTCCGCTGGCCAACAACCTTTTTGCAGATACCTTTCTCTGGATGGACGGTTCCTGCAACTATCTGTACCCGCTGTTTCTGGCGCTTCTGGGAGCAATTCCTTTCTGGAACGCACTGCGCAGGCGCAGCCTCCCGCGCGGGCTTCAGTGGCTGTGCCCGGTCTGTTTTGCACTGGCCGGGCTTTTGCACGAGGAAACGGCGGTAGCGCTTTTCACATTGGCTGTAGTGTCTCTTTTTCTCCTGCGGCATAATGGGAACAAATCCGCACTGCTCCCTCTCATGACTGTCATCAGCACTGCTGTCATGGTATACACCTTTACCTGTCCCGGAGCCTATTACCGGCTGCACAAAGCAGAGGGCCCCCAATCCGGGACTCCGCTTTCCCACCTGTTTTATAACCTCTCCAACTATTTTGCATCGATTAGCGGGAACCTGTGGCCCATTCCGCTGGTTCTCGGTCTTTGTGCACTTTTCTTTCTCTCCCGTCGCCATGGAAGGTTCCCGGCAGTTCTAAAATTCCTTCTTTGCTTCGGAGTGCTGTATTTCCCTCTTTCGGATATACTGCCGCTCTCCGGCATCAGAACGGCGTTTTCTTCCTTTCCAGCATTATTTGCCCTTCTGACTCTCCGCGTATTGTATTATATAGCCGCTTTTGTGGCCTTTGTCCTGGAAGCCCATTGGGAAAAAAGTCACCGGTACCTGCCGGCGCTGTATCTCTGCATGTGGGGCAGCCAAGCAATCCCGGCAGCCATTGGCTCCAGCGGAAGGGCGGCTTTCCCGCTTGCCGTTCTAACCATTCTGCTCATGCTGTGTACGCTGGAAGAATGCACTGGGAACCGGCATGCCGCCATTATGCAGCTTTCTGCTGCTGCGGTCGGGCTGTGCGCCATCCTCTGGACCTTTATTCCGCTCCGTGCAAACGCAGCCGAATATCAAGGGATCGTACGCAGAGTTGACGAAGCAAAAGCGGGAAAATCACAGACTGTGGTGATTGATGAGGAAAGGTTCCAAAAATATTATTTTTACTATAACGCATTTTCTAAAGCTTACCGCTATGAAATCGGCCAGTATTATCAGTTGCCGAAAGGTGTAACGATTGTCTTTTCCGGGCAGTAAGCCTTTGAAAAGTGCAGGAAGGGGATGGGTGCTTGTTCCTTTCGGTCCCGGGCTATGTCCGGGCTGTGCTGGAAATGCTGGAGCACGGCGGGTGGCAGGCATATTTAGTTGGCGGATGTGTGCGGGATGCGCTCCTCGGTCGTGAGCCAAATGACTGGGATGTGACAACCGACGCGCTACCGGAGGAAATTCAGTGCATCTTCGCGGGCTTCCCGGTCATCAGGACGGGGGAAAAGCACGGCACTGTCACTGTCCTGTCAGAAGGGATGCCGGTAGAAGTAACAACATACCGCATCGACGGTACCTATACCGACAGAAGGCATCCGGACAGTGTGCAATTCACGCGGCGGCTCAGTGACGATCTTGCGCGGCGGGATTTTACAGTAAATGCACTTGCATACAATCAGGAAAATGGTCTTATAGACTATTTTGGCGGTCAGAATGACCTGAAAAACGGCATTCTGCGCTGTGTTGGTGAACCAGGCCTGCGTTTTCAGGAAGATTCCCTCCGTATCCTACGCCTGCTGCGGTTTTCATCGCAGCTTGGTTTTCAGATTGAACGGTGTACTACAGAAAGTGCCCTGCGGAATCGGAAGTTTCTCGGCAATATTTCACAGGAACGTGTCCGTGATGAATTTGTAAAGCTTCTTTGTGGGAAAAACGCTGCGAACGTTCTTCGGGAATACCGGGAAATCATTGCTGTATTTGTCCCGGAAATCCGCCCCGCATTCGGTTTTGAGCAGCATAACCCGCACCATATCTACGATGTCTGGGAGCATACGCTGCACTGCATCAGTGCAGCGGAACCTCAGCCTGTTGTACGCCTTTCCATGTTTCTGCACGATCTTGGAAAGCCGGAATGCTTCACACTCGACTCCGGCGGCGTCGGCCATTTTCACGGACATCCGGTGAAGAGCGCGCTTCTCGCAGGAAAGATTCTCACACGTCTGCGCTTTGACCGGAAAACTGCGGAAACTGTCATCCTGCTTGTCCGCAGCCACAGCCTGCCGCTTCTTCCGGAGGAACATTGCCTGCGGCGGAGGCTGAACCAGCTCGGTGACGAAAATCTGCGCCTCCTTATCAAAGTGCAGGAAGCCGACGCAAAAGGGAAAGCATCTTCAAGCGCAGCTTACCTTGCTTCGCTTGAACAGATTCCTGCCCTGCTGGACCGAATGGAAGCAGAAGGACAGTGTTTTTCCCTGAAAAGCCTCGCAGTCGATGGGAATGACCTTTTGGCGCTTGGAATCCCGCGAGGCAAAGAAATCGGACGGATTCTCCACGCCCTCCTTAGCAACGTGATAGACGGGAAAATTCCAAATATCCGCAGTGCACTCCTAGATACCGCAAAAAAGCTGAAGGGAAGCGGTACAGAATGAGGACGCGCATCATTCATCCACTCGCACCGGTTTATGATAAAAATTCCCGGGTTCTGGTGCTTGGGACCATGCCCTCGCCCAAATCCCGGGAATTTGGTTTTTATTACTCGAACCCGCAGAACCGCTTCTGGCGGATTCTCGCAGAGCTTTACCGTGAGGCTTTGCCCTGCACAAAGGAAGAAAAGAAAGCTTTCCTGCTCTGGCACCACATTGCGCTCTGGGACGTGCTGAAAAGCTGTGAAATTGAGGGAGCGGATGACGCAAGCATCCGCAACCCTGTTCCAAACAACATTGCCGGGCTGCTGAAGGAAACCGGTATCTGCACAGTCTTTACTACCGGGACAAAAGCCTCGTTGCTTTACCGGCGCTTCTGCCGCACAGCGACCGGCATTGATGCTATCGCGCTCCCTTCCACCAGCCCAGCCAACTGCCGGAACTGGACCTATGAAACACTGCTCGCTGCCTACCGTGTGCTGCGGAAATACACCGGATAACTTTCAGCTCACGCGCTCCAGCTCTTTTTTCAGCCGCGAAAGGATACGCTTTTCCAGACGGGAAATATAGGACTGCGAAATACCGAGCGTGTCGGCAACTTCCTTCTGGGTATGTTCGCGGGAACATCCAAGGCCAAAGCGCAGCTGCATAATCTTCCGCTCACGTGGGGCAAGATGTGCCACGGCGCCGCGAAGGAGCTCCTGCTCTGCTTCATCTTCAAGGTCAAGCGTAACTTCATTCTGCCCGCTGCTGAGGATATCCGAAAGAAGGAGTTCATTTCCGTCCCAGTCCACATTGAGGGGATCATCAATGGAAACTTCATTCCGGAGCTGGGACGTTTTGCGCAGATACATCAGGATTTCATTTTCAATGCAGCGTGAAGCATAAGTTGCAAACTTAATATTGCGTTCCGGGCAAAACGTGTTGACCGCCTTAATAAGCCCAATCGTTCCAATAGAAATTAGGTCTTCTACATTGGCGGAGGGGGATTCAAATTTTCTTGCAATGTAAACGACAAGCCGCAGGTTATGGGTAATGAGTGGTTCGCGTGCATTCGGAGCGTGATTCATGATATTGTCCATCACACGTTCTTCCTCTTCCCGCGTAAGCGGTGGAGGAAGTGTCTCCGGCCCATTAATGTAGTAGACTCCGTTTGCGCCAAAATGCAGAAGCAGCCTGAGCCGCAGCCCTGCGAACCATTTCCAAATCCGCTCGGTTGTTTTCATATTCCTCATTTCCTTCTGCCGCGCCGCTCCGGCAATATCTTCCGCCCGGCCGCGGCCGAATTTGGCCGGGTGTTTTTTTGCATTAGGTCGGGGTTTAAGAGTGCGTCGCAGCCTTCGAGCTTAGTCTCGGAAACGGCTATGTAAACCTTTTCGGCCTGTATGATTTCTTTTCCGCAGTAAATTGTAAGACGATCTGGATGGAACGCTTTCAGCAGTCCGGAACCGGAAACAGAATGGAAAGGCACTAGGCGAAAATTTGTACCCGCGTCCGGTGGGATAATCCGCTCCACCGCTTTCCGGTTTACAACAACGACCGGATCCCCCGAAAAAGGTTCGCAGAGAGAATTCCCCGTATCCACCCGTGCAGTACAGTCACAAGAGATTCCACCACATGAAATTACAGTGCGGCAAAATAGTTTCTTGGGTTCCTCACGCCCCGCAAGACGGTTAATCAGGCTGATAATTCCATAGCACACCACTGAAAGCAGTACAAGCAGGACAGGAGAAATGTTGAAATAAACTACTGAATTGCGAATGAGAAGCCCCTGCGGCGCCAGAAAATACCAAAGGGCAATCATCAATCCCGCAAATGCAAAATTGATGAGGAAAAATGCCGCCGTCCGGCGCAGGAACTGTTTTATCCCATCATACCCAAAAGCACAAAGAACAATGCAGGCAGACATCGCCAGCTTTTCGGCTGCTGAAACCAGGGGCGGAAGCTCAGGCAGAAGAATCACAAGGGAAAACGCTGCTCCCAGTGCAGATGCTGCAGCCAGCCTGCCCCGTTTAGCCGGAATTCCAAGATACTTCGCACACGCAAGCAGCAAATAGTAATTGATGAAAAAATTCACTGCCACAAGGACATCAACATAGATTGTCTGCTTCAATTAGAAGCCTCCCCCGCCGGGACAGCTTCCATTATAATGCACCGTGTCCGCCGTTTCTGTCGCATCATGTTCCGTTCAGGAATCATTGCAGTGCATCCTGTTTTTTCCTCTTTTTGCAGTTAATCCGGTGCCGACTTTGCAGTTTCCGAAAGAAAAGCGTTGACAAGTGAAACAAAAATCAGTATAATACCTAGTGTTGCCGTTATTTAGGCAGCTAGTGGCTCGGGAGTTCAGCTGGGTAGAACGCTACCCTGTCACGCTAGAGGTCGACGGTTCGATCCCGTTCCGAGCCGCCATTTGCTGCTATGGCTCAGAACGGGACCGAACCGTCGACCTCTAGCGTGAC
>DHOL01000065.1 GCA_002410755.1 Ruminococcaceae bacterium UBA5391
GTTGCTGCCGGTTTTACCGGTGGCCCGGTCGGCCACGTCCCCTATCAAACCGGCACCGGTCATTACGGCTGGCGGCGGGATTTCTATTTTTACGAAAGAAGGTAATTACATGAGGTCTGAGTATGGCGAACTTATCGGCCTTGATAACCTGCATTGTGCGCAGGTGTTAGCCGATAATGATGCAAGCTATCAGACGGGGCCGAATAAATATCTCGCGCCGGCGGCTGAAATGAAAAAGGAAGCTAAAGTAGAAACTACGCCGCGTTATTATGATAACAAGGCTATGTTTTCAAGCGCTAGTGAGGCGTCTACAAACATTACGCTGACAGTTTCTGGTGTGCCGTCAAAAAAGGCGGCAGAGCTTACCGGCAAGCCTTATGACGCGGCGCGCGGCATTATGATTGATACCGGCGACGTGTCAAATGCCCCGTACTATGCTTTGTCCACGCGTGCGGAACTTGGTGACGGTGGACACCGGTATTACCAGTTTTTAAAAGGCCAATTTGCTCTTGGCGCCGAGACAACAAAGACAAAAGAAGACAAAGTGACAGCTAACACGGTTGACCTAACTTATACTGGTCTCGTTACTATTCACGAATTCACAATGCCGGACGGCAAGAAAAAGGGTGCAAAAGGCGTTCAGGCAGACACGACCGATCCAGCTTTTGCGGGCGCTGATGCATGGTTTGCGCAGGTGCAGACGCCGGAAACGCTCGGTAAACCTGCCGCGCTTACAATGACATCCGACCCGGAGAATGATGCGACCGGTGTCGCGGCAGACGCAAAACCGGTGCTGACGTTCAGCAATGCGATTTCTATGGATGCAGTTTCAATTGTTACTACCGACGGTACGCTTGTGGATTTCACGCCGTCGCTTGATGCAGCAGGTAAGGTTATGACGCTGGCGCCGAAAGCCGCGCTGACAAGCGGAGCTGCATACACGGTTGTTGTCGCCGGTGTGGCTGACGTGTTCGGGCAGAGCATTGACCCGACGGCAATCAAATTCACAGTAGCATAATGGAGGCGCGAAGGATGGACATTGGGAAGGCCGCTCGCAAAGGCAAAGGAATAAGACGCGCGGCATGGCCGGAGGATTGGTGTATAAAACCAACGAATGGCGAACTTGGGTGCGTGTTTTTTAGCAAAAAAGAGTCGGCCCCGCGATGGGAGCCGACAAGAGTGGATTTAGCTGCAAACGATTGGCAGCCTATTAGGGAGTGTTAAAAAATCTGCTTATAGCTGCGCTGGTGACACCTTCCGCTATTTTCTCAATTGCGCTTAATGAAAAATCCCCAATTTTTGAACCTATTGTCTTGATTTGTTTCCAATGTCCATCATCGCGAATCTTTTCAAGGTATTGATGCCCGGAAAAAGTAAGAGAAGAAACCCAAAAATGAACTACGCTGCCGCCACTATACAACTTATGAGATGAATTTATTAGCCCCGCTTCCTCAAGACGTAACAACACATAGATGATTTCCTTTTCATCATATTTTCTTGTGTATTCATTTTTTAGAAAAGCATCTATGTTCATGGAATCTTGAATCCGGTGATTGCCTTCCGGGACTTGAGACTCAATTGCAAGTAAAATGTCTCTTATGCAGTCAGGATTTAGTTTCATTTTTTCGCCTCCCTTCGCGGTAATTCTACAACGAAAATGGCGGAAAGGCAACAAAACGGGGCCGGTTTTCCCGGCCCTTATATGCGTAATCCGGGTGCGTGAACCCGGAAAACGGAGAATTTATTATTTTGGAGGAATTATAAATGAATGCACATATCACCGGGAGCGACCTGAAAGATGCTCAGGGCAAGGCTATCACTCTGGCGGACGGAAAAACCTATCATCTTGTTTTTGATATGAACGCCATGTGCGCGATGGAAGACCGTTACGGCAGCCTGGAAAGCGCGATGGATGCTCTCACGGGAATCGGAACGGAAGGAAAGGGCCCGGATGGAAAGCCGAAGCCAAAAAAGATTATGAAGGATATCCGTTTTATGCTTTGGACTGCGCTGCAGCATGATAATGATGAGCTGACGGAACACCAGGCGGCAAAGCTGATTACTTTTGCCAACATGAACCAGGTTATGGATGCGCTCGGAGAGGCTATGCAGGCGTCGGTTCCGGAGGCAGACGAAAAAAACGTGAAAAACCCACAGGAGACGTAACTCTCCCGTGGGCATCTTATTATACTATCACAATTGCGATATTTCACTGGCCGGAAGAACGCTTCTGGCGGTCTACCATGCGGACGATCGATACGCTGTGGAATGAATATCTCAGACTGACCGGGCAGGGCGGCGAGCCGGAAGATGATGATATTATCTATCGCAATGGAAAACCGTATCGGAAAGTTGACCCGGCAAAGGCAAAGTGGCTGAGGAATTAAAAGGGCTTGAAATTTCCAATTTAGGAGAGTATAATTGTAATAAAAGATTAATACCTTATAAAGGAGAGGAAAATATGAGTGAAGAGCAGAAAAATCCAGTCGAAAAAAAGAAAAGAAAAAAATGGCCGTGGATTATTGTCGTTGTGATAATCCTTGTCATTATTATTGCTGCTCAGTCTTGTGGCGGGGAACAGCCAACTGCGATTTCATCAAATGGAAGTGCTGAACCAAAATCTAGTGCAGAGCAGTCTAACAATAGCAAAGCGGGAAAAACGACGTTTAAAATTGGTGAAACAGTAAAATACAATAACGTAGAACTTACTGTGACAAATTTCAAAACAACGAAAGGCGGAGAATATGATTCTCCAAAATCCGGGAATGAATATGCCATAGTTACAGTAAAATATAAAAATGCGGGGAAGGAAAATATATCATACAACCCGTATGATTTTAAAATTAGAAATAGCAAAGGGCAAATAACAGACAATACTTATGTTTCGTCAATTGAAAAAGACAAACTTGATAGTGGAGATTTGGCTCCAAACGGAGAAATTGAGGGAACTATTGCTTTTGAGGTACCTAAAGGGGATAAAGGGCTTGTGCTTCAGTATACCGGAAATATATTTAATAGTGAATCTGAAATTGATTTTAAATTAGCTTAAGGTTTAATTTTATCTAGCAAGGTCATAAAGGCATCCTCTTCGGAGGGTGCTTTTCTTATGCCTTTTGGAGGTGAATGTTGTTGTCAGCTGAAAATGAAAACGATCTATCTGGCTCTGTAGGATTGGACACAACGGCCTTTAAAACAGGTGTTTCTGACTTAAAAGCCCAAGTAAAACAAATAGAGACATCTTTTCGCGCATCTGCCGCTGTAATGGGGGACTGGAGCAAATCAACTGAAGGGTTAGGCACCCGAACAACGTCTCTAAAGGACAAGCTCAAGCTGCAAAAACAAGCATTGGCAACCCTAAACGAAGAGTATAAAAAAGCTGCGTCTGAACAAGGGGCTGACAGTAAATCAGCGCAGAGTCTTGCCAATCAGATGTATTCAATGGAAAAACAGATTAGTTCTACCGAAAGAGATCTGAAAAAATATAACGATCAACTTAAACTCCAAAGTTCCAGATTTGAACAATTACATCTGAAAATGCAGAATGTCAGCAAGCAGGCGAAAGCCATTGGTAAAAGTCTTTCTTCCTTTGGGCAGTCAATGACCGCAAAAGTTACTGCTCCTATTGTAGCTGTGGGCGTTGCTGCTTCAAAAATGGGTATGGACTTTGAAAAATCATCTGCGAAAGTTTCTACCATTGCCGATACAGCATCTGTTTCAATGGCATCTTTGAAAAAGGGAGTGCTTGCATTATCCAGCCAGACGGGTGAAAGTGCATCTGATCTGAATGAAGCCCTTTACCAGACAATCTCCGCCGGTGTTAAAACCGGCGATGCTATGCAATTTCTAGGCACAGCAACAAAGTTGGCAAAAGGCGGTTTTACGGACTCGCAGACTGCTATTGATGCCCTTACAACTACCATCAACGCCTATGGCTTGAAAGCATCGGATGCTACGAAAATATCCGATCAGCTCATCCAGACACAAAATTTAGGCAAAACCACTGTGGCAGAACTTGGCGGTGCTATTGGTAATGTAATCCCAATAGCGGCAACAATGAGCGTTAAAACAAAGGATCTGTTTGCCTCCCTCGCAGAGCTTACCAAAAACGGCGTTAAAACCGATGAGGCTGTCACAGGGATGAAATCTGCATTATCAAGCATATTGAAACCGTCCGCTGGGGCGGCAAAAGCAGCTAAGCAAATGGGAATTGATTTCTCGGAAGCGCATTTGAAAAATGTTGGGTGGCCTGCATTTTTGGAGGAAATCAAGGAAAAAACGGGCGGATCGTCTGAAAAAATGGCAGAGCTGTTTGGAAACGTGCGTGCTCTGAACGCCGTGACTATCCTTGCCGGTAAAGGCAGCAAGGATTTTTCGAGCATTTTAAAGCAAATGGGGGATGCGGCAGGCACAACTGATGCGGCATTTGCTAAAGTCGAAGACAGCAGCGCTGAAAAGTGGCAAAAAGCTACGAATAAAATAAAGAACAATGCGATCAAACTTGGCGGGGCCTTATCTCCGCTGATTAATAATCTGTCAAGTCTTATATCAAAAGCGGCAAAGCAAGCGGACTCACATATGTCTGATATTCAAAAGGCTTTCCAGCAGATTTCTATAGTGGTTAAAAATGTCTTTGGCTGGGTTGAAAGCCACGGACAACTTGTGAAGAATCTTGTGATCGGAATTGCTTCGGCAGTTGGTGTGTGGAAAACCGCCGTGTTAGCCGCGAATGTGGTGCAGGCCGTAAACAATGCGCTGACAGTTAAGGCAGCAATAGCAAAGGACGGACTGGCAGCTGGTGAAGCGGCTCTTGCCGCGGCAAAAGGAAATACGACGCTTGCAACGATGGCACTCAGTGCGGCTACAATAAAAGATACAGCTCAAAATATAGCGCATACTGCTGCCACAGTGGCGCAGACGGCCGCTACGAATGCAGCACGAGGCGCACAGATCCTTTTTAATGCCGCCTTGAACGCTAACCCTATCGGTATTGTAATCACTCTGATTGCCGCTCTTGTCGCCGCTCTAGTCATTCTTTATAACAAAAACAAAGCATTCCATGACTGGGTAATCAATTCGTGGAACACCTTAAAAAATCTCGCTGGTACGGTCGGAAACGGTATCAAAGATGCCTTTAATGGAGCACTTACCGGGGTAAAGTCTGCATGGAGTACGGTAACGGGCTTCTTCTCCGGCATTTGGCATGGAATCAGCAACGCTTTTTCCACAACAAAGAGCTGGTTCAGCAGTACGTTTAGTGGAGCATGGAACGGCATTAAGTCCGTATGGTCGGCTGCCTCCGGCTGGTTTGGCAGCGTTTGGAACGCTATTAAAGGACACTTCAAACCAAACATGATTTCGACCGACTTTTCTAATGCGTGGGGGAGCATAAAGAGTGTATGGGGAGGCGTCGGTGCTTGGTTCGGAGGCGTCTGGCAATCTATTGAGGATGGGTTCAAGAAATTAAACCCGCTCCAATGGGGTAAAGACTTGTTGGACAATTTTATTCAGGGCATTAAATCCAAAATGGAAGACCTGAGGGATGCAGTCGGAAACATTGGAAAAACAATCCGCAGGCACCTGCACTTTTCGGAACCTGATGAAGGACCGCTTGCAGATTTCCACACTTGGATGCCGGACTTTATGCAGGGCTTGGCCGATGGCATCAATGCCAACAAATATAAGGTAGTCACCGCCATGCGCAGCCTTGCGGCGGATATGTCAATTGCTCCGACGGTACATCCAGCTTATGCTGGAGGATATTCAGCTCCAGCCAGCGTAGCGGCATCCGGCGCAAGCTCGAGCTATACGTTTTATCAGTACAATAACAGCCCAAAGGCCCTGTCACCGGCTGAAACGGCACGACAAACGCGCAACCTTTTGAGGCAGGCCCGCTTGCAGAGCAGGAAGTGATATTGTGAAAATCGTCTGCAAAAATCAAAGTGGGGATCAGATTACCTTCGGGTGGTTTGATCCCCTTTGGGTATCGTCAATTGACGGCCTTGGTACGGATTATGATGTCTATACCAGTAAAAACTCTGGGCAGGACGGGGAGAATTACAACGGATCCGATGCGAAGCTCCGGAATATTGTAATTACACTGGATGTCAAAAAGGCTGATTACCAGGTACAGCGGAATCGGCTGTACTCATTTTTCCAGCCGCGCGCGCCGGGTGTGTTTTATTACTATGAGGGTGATGAATCCCGGAAGATTACTTATTATGTGGAAAAGGTTGAACCGGGCGGCGACGATAACGATCAAGTCCGAACGCTTACGGTCTCCCTTATCTGCCCGGACCCGAAGTTCTACGCCCTTGACGACCAGCTGACGCAGCTTGCTGTTTGGCAGGGCTGTATCCGGTTCCCGCTGCGGATTACCGACCCGTTTGTGGTGACAAAAAAGGTCAATACCCTGATCGGTAACGTCCACAATCCGTCTGCCGTCCCGATGGGGCTTACCGTTACATTCCGGGCATCCGGGACGGTCGTCAATCCGTCGCTGTACGACGTCAACCGTCATGAGCTGATGCAGATTAACATGACGATGCACGCGGGCGACGTGATCGTAATTACCACGGGGGACGGCCGAAAGCGCGTCAAGCTGATTTCCGGCGGC
>DHOL01000061.1:0-13790 GCA_002410755.1 Ruminococcaceae bacterium UBA5391
GGTGTAAAGCACAAAAAAACGCTGGATACGGACAGCGTCCATATCCAGCGTTCCGAAGCACAGCACAGAACTTATTGCGGAACCCCCTGTACAAAAAGCAGAACAGGCGGTATAATAAGAACCGCAATGTGCCGATTATTCGGTTGCGTATGGAGCCTAGCTCTCCGTATGCAGGAAGTAGATGTTCTAGCGTCTGCTTCTGCATTGCACTTTTTGTGCCCTACAAGGGTAATTATACCTCTTTTGGGAAGATAGTCAAGGGATAATTTGGCATTGTCAGCCCTTTCAAGACGTTTTTCTGTAGGGTGATATAGCCCCGCAGAGGCATGTGATTTGTATCGGCTTCCTTTACCGTTCAGGAAGAAAATACGGCAGACGGAAGCCGTGGAAGACTTTTAAACCAATGCTCCCTTTATAAGAGACCGTGTCTTTATTTCACGGTCTCTTATAAAGGGAGCAATTCCGGAATACGCCTGTTTTTTGTTCCGATAAGTTTGCCCGCGTTCATCCAGCAATTCCAAAGCGTCTTGCGGGACAACTTTTACCCCACTTTTCCCTTTTGAAAAATTATAGCTCCTTATTTTCCACTATCCGGCAGGAGATTAAATAGGAGCCGATAAAGATTAGGGCTACGATAAATGGCAGGGACCAGCTTATACGGGTGATTGCCTCTTCCCCTAACGTGTTTAAATGCGCCTGCCTTATGAGGGGAGTAAAAATCATCGGCACGGCAATCCCAATGATGAGACAGATCAGCCACGCTTTTTGTACGCCGAATCTGTAAACGAACGGCAATATAACGGAGCATATCGTTATGCCAATACCGGCGCAAGCAGCAAGTGTAAGAAGCGTTTCACTAAAATTTTCCATTCCCTGAAAAGCAAAAGCAAAAATTCCTGAAATCAATGTCACGGCAGCCGTCATGAAAAGCAAAAAAACATATTTTTCAAGGACAATCTGCTTTTTCCTAACCGGCAGTGAAAAAGCATAAATATCCCATTTGGAGCCTTCATCGAACGCAAACGTGTTAATCACAACGACAAGTGTCACCGCAACAGCCAATCCGCTGATAGCCGTCATAGCGCCGCCTTTCGACATAACAGCGAATGCCACGAAAAATATTAAGAGTACCAGAAGCGCTCTGCCCTGCTGTTTTAAATACAGAAAATCCTTAATAAGAAGCCCTTTCATACTTTTTCCCCCTTAATATAAAACAGCATGATTTCGTCAAGTGTTGCATTGTCCACAATGCAATCCGGATATTTCCGCTTTACCTGTGCCTTATTCTTTACAAGTGCCTCACACTCAAAACTGCCTTTGCGCCAGCGCAGGAAGTCCGAGTGGTCAAGGTTCGGGAATTCAGAAGCGCCGCACTTCAAAATGCCGAAGTTGTCCGCAAGCTCATCCTTCGAGCTGCTGAAAACGATACTCCCATTATGGATAAACGTGACATAATCCGCCACTTTTTCAAGGTCTGACGTGATGTGTGACGAAAACAGCACACCGCATTTTTCGTCCTGTATAAAATTAAGGAAAACGTCAAGTATTTCGCTCCGCATGACCGGGTCAAGGCCGCTTGTCGCCTCGTCGAGAATCAAAAGGCGCGGGTGGTGCGAAAGGGCACTCGCAATCGAAAGCTTCATTTTCATTCCCTTGGAAAATTCTTTTATCCTTTTGTTCCTCGGCAGGGACAAATTCCTTAAATATTGAGCATACAGGGAAGAATCCCATGTTTTATAAACGTTTTTTAAGATTTTTTCTATATCTTCTACGGTAAATCCACCGTAAAAATAGCTTTCATCGAACACGGTGCCTATCTGCGATTTGATTTTGATTTCGTCTTTTATGTTATCCATCCCGAAAATCCGGATTTTCCCACCGTCCCGTTTTACTTCGTTGAGCAAGAGCTTAATGGTCGTTGTTTTCCCTGCCCCATTTTCACCGATAAATCCCATGATGCTGCCTTCCGGCAATGAAAAGTTTACGTTCTTCAGCGAGAACGTATTGTAATTTTTACAGAGATTGCGCACCTCAATCATATTTTCCATATGGACTTTCATTCCTTCCCGTCACCATAAAGTAAGGACAACATTTCGGTCAGTTCCTTTAAAGTAATGTCGCCCTGTTTTGCAATGTCCACGGCGCCTTGCAGCAGTTCTTCAGCTTTTCTAAGCTGTTCTTCCCGTATGAACTCCATGTTTTTCGCCGCTACGAAGCTGCCCTTGCCCGCAACGGTTTCAATAAAACCGTCCCGCTCCAGTTCCGCGTATGCACGTTTTGTCGTGATAACGCTTATATGGAGGTCTTTCGCCAAAAGCCGCATGGATGGCAGCGCTTCGCCCGGCTGAAGTTCACCCATTATTATT
Source organism: Ruminococcaceae bacterium UBA5391 (assembly GCA_002410755.1). Lineage (GTDB taxonomy): Bacteria > Bacillota > Clostridia > Oscillospirales > Acutalibacteraceae > Thermocaproicibacter. The sequence goes on from DHOL01000061.1 coordinate 2,367, forward strand.
TTGCTCTTTATCTGCCCGGCTATCTGGCTGTAGATGGGATCTAAGCTTGAATTGCTTATTACAATGTCCATTCCGCTCAAAATCACCGTCCGCTCTTTGTAAATATGCAGTATATTCTGTATATATCATATATATATGGTATCATCAGTGATTACAGCTGTCAAGACAAAATTTTACCGCTTAAAAAATTGCCCGAATAAGGCTCAACATTTGTTAAAACAGTACCTGTCTTTCAGTTTTCCAGACAGGCCCTTGGAGAAACGAGAAATCCCTTTCAGCTATGAAGGGAAGCCATACCCTGCCTTCTGTCCGACAAAATAACTTGTATTATTCCAATATCCGGCATATAATTTAAACTATCTGATGATTTTTCATAAGTATTTCGATTTGGAATTGGCTATTATACCGGATTACAGGCGATTTTCCAACTGGCTAAGTCCAGTTGCTCCATGCAGTCCGTGAAAAAGAACATAGTAGTTAACTTTGGAATCTTATTTGTAGAAAGTTAAAATTAGAAATATTGCCGTGTCGGCAAATCTGATTCTTAGCTAAACATCACACTGGAGGCACTATTCCATGCACCGAAACGATAAACTTGGCTTTGGAAAAACCCTGAAACCGGTATTTTGGGGAACGGCCGCGGTAAAAACAATTTCAATCCCCTTTTCCCTCATCACGGCCCAGCTTTTGTCGGACGTAGTTACACAGGCAATTCAGGGGAAAGTTGACGCCGTTGTAATGAAATCCATCCTGATTTTAGTTTTGCTTCTAAGCTCCATCGCGCTTCAGACCGCAAGCAATACGGCAATCCGCAAGAAGAAGACAAAGGCCCTGAATCAATGCAGGATTGACTTTCTGGATTCGCTTTTCCGGAATCCCCTTGACCGGCTGTTCCGGGCGGATCACGGGGAACTGACAGAGAATCTGAACAACGATATGACGGCGTCCACAAAACGGTTTACGGAACTGTACCCGACCATCCTGTCAAGCACGCTCACTGCTTTTGGCTATCTGCTTTTTCTAATCTTCAAGAGCCCGATTGCAGCGGTGTCCCTTCTGGCAATCTCTTTTCTTCAGCTTCTGCCTCCGATCATTGTAAAAAAATACATGCAATCCTATTACGATGCAGACCGTAAAATAGAAGCTGTAGTGACGGATCATCTTCTCGAAGGAATCCGAAACTTTGAAGTAATCAAGCTGTATGGGTTAAAAAACTGGTGGCAGTCCAGACTTGCCGGTTATCATAAAAAGTATCTCGTGGTCGGGCGAAAGCTCGATGCAGTCCATACAGTCAGAATATCCATGTACCGTATGCTGGACAAAATTCTACAATTTGGTTCCTATGCCCTGATGGGAATTTACATGATTCTGGGGTACTGCTCAATGGATACTGCGGTTCAGGCAATTTATCTTTCCAGCGGATTGTTTGAGGCGGTAAAGTCCCTCTTCTCTACCATTCCGGATATCGCAGTGTCAGAAAAGGCGCAGGAAAGAATGGATCGGTGGATTCCGAAAGACAGCGGAAAAGGAGAAGCACAAGTTCCTGATTCCGAATCCAACACCATCGTGCTGAACGGGTTAAGCTACAGCTGCGAAAACAAGGATATTCTTCACGGGTTAAACTATCAGTTTGATGTGGGGCAGAATTATTTAATTGAAGGGAGCAACGGCGCAGGAAAAACGACGCTGTTCAACTTGCTGACCGGGCTGCTTCTTCCGAAAGAGGGAGACGTTTTGGTCTGCGGAAAGCCTGCGAATCAGCTTGGGGACGATACCCTTTTCAAGACGCTGCTTTACATCCCGCAGAACGACCCGGAATATGGATTCGATGCCCAAACACTTTTCGCCATGTTTGGCAAAGAACGTCAAGAGGCGCTGAACCAGACCGCGAAGCGGCTGGGCTTAGCGGAAGAAAGAAGAAACGGGTGTGCCATCCGGGACCTTTCCGGCGGGGAACGGAAAAAGGTCTTTCTGTCAATCGGTTTCGCCCTTCATCCAAAATGGCTGCTGCTGGATGAGCCGTCAAACAATCTCGACCAGTATGGGCGGGAGATGCTCTGCGGGATGCTGAAGGAAAGAAATGGCACTATCATTATCAGCCATGACCTTATCTTCCGCGAAGAAATCCATGATATCCTGAAATTGAAAAACGGGTGTATCTATCGTGAAGAAAAATAAAAAGCAGAAAGCCGAAAAGCGAATTCTAAGGGAGGTCTATCGGGACTGTTCCCGCGCTATGTGGCTGCCTATGGTTCTGGACACCGCGGAGCAAATTTTGACCGGCATACTGAGCGTGGTAACAGCCAGCATTTTGGGAAAATTCACAGATGCGGCGTTTCACCTGAACTTGTCCCTGGGGCTGAAAGATGCCGCAATTCTGGCCATATACATCCTGGCAACGGTCATCCTTGTTCCGGCAGTTGGAGAACTTGACGCCTTTATCATGCTGAAAAAGGCTCTGGAGCATGACCAGTTAGTCTTCGAACACTATCTGGATAAAGAGCCGGAAAAGGCGATGCAGTATGACTGCGGCGAACTGCAGTATCAGCTGGAAGATGCACCTTGTACGTTGCGGATTCAGTGGGTTGTACTGCTCGGCATGACACTTTCCATACCGATCAGTCTCGGCTATTTTTTGTACTCTGCCGGCGGCGTCAGCTGGACATTGACGTGGCTGATGCTCCTCTTAGCCGTGATAAAGCTGACATCGCCGCTGTTTTTCAAAGGGAAAATTGCCAAATACGATAAACTTGAGCGGGAATACAAAGCGAAACGCAGGGCATACGAGTCTGAAATTACCACGAAGCCGTGCCTGATGAAGCTGTGGGGAATTCAGAAACCGGTCTGCAGCCGGATCAACCAGTTGTTTGCAGATTATTACCACAAGACCGAGTCCCACTACATCACATGCCAGGTTGCTTCCGAGCAGTCGAAAGATTTCTTTGACAAAATCACGCAGCTTCTTCTTTTCCTTTTCGGTGCGGTCATGGTGGCAAAGGGGCAGGTGACACCCGGAGGATTTGCATCCATGCTTGTTTATTTCTCCGTAGTGCAGACGCTCTTTAAAAATATCGGAGATACCATCCAGAATTACCCTATCATGATTAACGCGGCACACCGGGTAGGCGAGCTATATGCGGACAGAGAAACGGATTCCGGCGAACCCCTGAATCATTTCCGGAACATTACGTCGGAAAACATCAGTTTTGCATTCCCTAAAAAAGAAGTATTTCACGGCCTGAACTTTTCCATAGAGGCAGGAGACAAAGTCGGCATCTGGGGTGAAAATGGATGCGGAAAATCGACTTTGTGCAAAATCATATCCTCCTTAATCCATACATACAGCGGGACCATCCGAATCAACGGGATAGACATGAGACAAGTCAGGTTAAAGGACTGGCGCAGCATTCTTGCCTACGCTTCGCAGACTCCGCGCTTATTTAATACCACGGTACGGGAAAACATCCTCATGGGGAATCCGGATGCAACAAAAGAAGAGGCGGATCGGCTGATGGAGGATTTCGGGATTCTTCCTCTGGCGGATCGGGTGGTGTCCGCCGATTCCACGCTGTCCGGCGGAGAAAGGCAAAAGATATCAATTGCCAGAGCGCTGCTCAAAAAATCCGAGGTACTGATTCTGGATGAGCCTTCCAACCATCTGGACCGGAAGAGTATTGACACCTTAAAGCGCTATATCACGGCAGAGGATAAAACGGTGCTCCTCATCTCCCATGATGCTTCTCTTAAGGACGTGGTGACAAGGTCGATTTGCGTCGGATGATATATTTCAATTTCGTGCTTAAAGAAATATTATGGAAGTGCAGAGATTAAACACCCCAAAAATGTAATGAAGCATGTCAAATGAAAATAAGGCAGAAGCCCGACACCGTGCGAAACCATGAGAACTTGAATCATTCAACATTTAAAGCGGGAAATTGCATTCATAAATAATAATATTTTATTTTGAAAGAAATACTTAGCATTTATGTCTAATCATTTTAGGATAATCTGCACTTTATAACCTGATATTCCAAAATTTGTGTATTGTTTTCTCCTTGGAAGCATGTTAAGATGGGCGTGTTAAAGGTTACATATTTGTAACAACTTTAACAATTCAGTAACAATGCAGAGCATGGTAACCATGCGAATCTTGCAAAAAAGGAGCCTATCTTATGAACCAGAAAATACTTGCACTGATTACCGCGTTGCTTGTCGGCGGAAACGTCAGCGCTTTTACAGTTTCCGGCAACTTAGCATCCTGCGGGACAACCCCCTCCACCTCCTGTACAGCTTCAGAGGCAGCATCCGCCTCCTGTGAAAACTCCGCAACAGTTGCCGGCACTGTAGAATCAGTGCTGAACAAGGCCGTATCCGCTGCCGCGGCAAACGGCAGCACGTCTCCCGCCTGTAAACAGAATTCCTGTGGAAACAGCACTGCATGTGCTTCTAAGGCATCCAGTACAACTGTGGCAGGATGCGCTTCCAGCGGAAGCTGCGGCACAACTGCCTGTGCAGGAAATACGTCAGCTTCCAGCGGGAAATCCGGAAGCACAGTAATTGTCAGCGGCTCGGCCTGCACAACGAAAAACAGTCTAATTAACAGCATCCTGAATTTCGTGTGCGGTGGGAAATGCTCCGGGACGGCTTGTACACCGTCTGGACAATCATCCTCAGCGAAACCCGTTTCTTCCCAGCCCGCCGCTTCTAAGCCAACTTCTTCCCAGCCTGCCACTTCTAAGCCAACTTCTTCCCAGCAAACCGGAAGTTCCGGGTACACTGCTTTCCAAAACAAAGTCGTCCAGCTTGTAAATGCAGAACGTGCCAAGGCAGGTCTTTCCGCTCTTGCCGAAGATGCAGGGCTTATGAAAACAGCTACCATTAAATCGCAGGATATGGCACAGAATAATTATTTCAGCCATACCTCCCCAACCTATGGTTCCCCATTTGACCTGATGAAAAAGTACGGCATCAGCTACCGCACCGCCGGAGAAAATATTGCGATGGGCCAGACTTCCCCGTCACAGGTCATGAATGGCTGGATGAATTCAGAAGGTCACCGGGCAAATATTCTGAACTCATCCTTTACGAAAATTGGCGTCGGCGTTGTTCAGAACGCAAGCGGCCGGTATTACTGGACTCAGCACTTTACCGGCTAAAAAAGCAGCCTCCTGTTTTAAGGAGGCCGACAAAAAATCAAATTTTCTTTCTAAGTTATCTTATTGGGATGGCACCGCTTCGGTTGTGCCATCCCAATTTTTTAAGCCAGGCTGCCAAAACGGGCAGAAACGGAGGTTTAGTAAAATGCGGCGCATAAAGCCCCGTAGCTTGAGGGGGAACTATTCCTATCATTAAAATTTCAGGCACTTCTGCCTTACATATTTCCACGCGGATAAACAGCACAAGCGTTAAACCCGATATAATACTATCATGTGTTTTCAAATATGCCAAGAAAAAGTAACATGGAGGAATTGAAATGATAGGAAGAAGTGGAAAGCTGGCTGCGCTTTCGGTCAGTGTACTTGCCAGCGCAATGCTTTGTTTCCACACAGCGGCGCCCGCCGGGCTGCCGCGGGCAGCAGTTTCTGCTGTTTCGCCGAGTCCTGGCGATACTGTATCCGCAACTTCTGCAAAGGCGGCCAGCTTTTGGGACAAGCCCGCAAATACGACTTCTTCAGTAAGCAGTACAGTATCTGAATTACAGCAGGCTGCTTCTTCGGCTGTAAACAATACTTCTTCGTCAGCAGCCCCAAAGCAAGTGGTCCCGACAAGCACGCAGCTGAAAGTTGCTGCAACAAAGGCTCCAACCAAAGAGGCAATGGCAGAGGACCCGGAGAACCTCAAACCGGTCGTACCACCGTTCAAGACAGCGTTGATGTCCCCGCAGCAAAAGAAATCCCGCCGAAGGTAACAGTAAGTACAATCAGCTCTCCACAGCCAGCATCTTCCGCGGCGTCAAGTCCTGCCAGTCCTGCAAAACCAGCTTTTTCTATGGCGTCCAGCTCTGCCAGTTCTACAAAACCGGCATCCTCCGCAGCGTCAAGCTCTATTAGTTCAGCCGCAAGCAGCTCCGGTGCTGTAAGTTCAGTCCCATCTGCACCGGTTCAGATTCCGGATGGATGGCAGTGCTTAAATGGCAGCAGATACTTTTATTATAATGGGAATCCGCTGAACGGATGGCAGACTCTTGATGACCGCAAATACATGTTTGATTCCAGCGGCAAGCTCAAGACCCGCACCGGCATTGACGTATCATCTCACCAATCGAAAAAAGATAAATACGGAAATGTTGAACAATATATCGATTGGAATCAGGTTAAGGCTTCCGGTGTTGACTTTGTCATAATCCGCATTGGTTACCGGGGCTATGTCACCGGTTCCTACAATAAGGATCCGGATTTTGACTACAATTATTCCCATGCAAAGGCGGCGGGCCTTTCGGTTGGCGCGTATTTCTTTTCCCAGGCAATTTCCGACGAAGAGGGGGCCAAGGAAGCGGAGTTTGCCCTTGATATTCTCGGCGGCCGCAGCCTTTCAGAGCCGCTTGCGTGCGATACGGAGTATGTAAATGACACCGGCGTCCGTACGAACCTTGCCAATCTCTCTGTTTCCCAGCGCACCGATATCGTAAAAGCGTTTTGCAACCGTATAAGTTCCGGCGGGTATCGCCCAACCGTCTACGCAAGCAAATATTGGTTCTACGACGATTTGGATGTCTCTCAGTTTTCGCAATACCCAATCTGGGTTGCACATTATGTAACTGGCGCTACAGAAGATGCAAATTACCGATATCCTTATACATATTGGCAATATGCCAGCGATGGGACTGTTCCCGGGATTCCCACTGGGATTGATGTTGATATGGATATATCGTTCTGATTCCGGAAAAATGTTTTAAAATTTTTTCCTGTCCAGTTTCGTCAAAATAACATTACAACATGAAAAGACCTGCCAGAATAGTCGGGAAAATACATATTACCCGGCTTATAAATTCCAGCAGGCCTTTCTGATACGGATTTCACATTTATTCTGCTTTTCTGCTGCCCTTTGAAACAGTTTTCAGGGGCAGTTATCTTTTTTTGCGCCAAACGAATCGGCTGCATTCTAATTCTGAGCCATTTTACAAAGCGGCGTCAGACGTCGTCAGCCCTTGGAATATACAGCGGCAGTGGGAACCATGATGCAACAAATTTTCCGTATTCCCGCGCATAATTGAAAAATGCGGACAGTGGGGAAAAAAGAAAACGCATGGCCTTCAGATGAGGCAATGTAATATCTGCCTGTTCACTGGTTTTTTCTACGGATACTTTCTGGGAACGCACTTCAATGGCGAGTTTTATATTATTTTCTATCTCAAGCACAAACCTGCCATCTTCCAGCTTGGTGTAGGAAGCCTTGAGCAGTAAAAGCTGGCGGATCATATTTTCATAATCAAAGATGTTAAAGCTGTGTACCGAGCTGACATTAAGGCCGTCACAAAAAGTCTCCAGTATCTTGATTTTCTCCCTGTCATAGGGCGGAAGGTTAAAGTGGATGGAATTTACTCCCGACCAGGGAAAGAACGCGGCAATTACGTCGGGCAGAAGCGCTGTATCCGACAGTTCCATCTCAAGGATGGAGCCTTTGTCATTTGAGCAAATCATATATCCAACGTACCGGTTATCCAGCAGGATTACATAAGGCCGCGAATTCCATGAACAGCATGTTACATAAAAATTAGAAGGCTCCCTCATGAAGTACAGCGGCAGATTCTGCTGCAAATCGATTGACTTGCAAATGTTAGTATTATCTGTTAATTTCAGTGGGGCAAAGGAAATTTTCTTAAACGTTTTTCCCCGAAAGCAATGCCGGATATTATTGGAAGTGATAGAAAAATTAATTGATGTTCCGCATGGTTCAAAGCCAAAATACTCGTATCTCTGGCGTTGTCCGCTCAGCGTGCCAAATGCTAATCCTTCCCTCTTCATATCAGCCACTGCATGATTCAGCAGCATTTTCATGAGTCCCAGTCCACGGAAATACGGGTGCACGCAGACGGTCCCGATTCCACAGCCTTTAAAATGGCGCCCCATAATATCCATTTCACAGGGAATGGCCCCAATCATGGCAACCAGCTTCCCATCTACCTTCGCAAGATAGTGGTATTTTGCCGTATTAATATCTTTTCCGTATACTTTAGGAAGTAAAGTTGGAAAATCCGTAGAGGTGTACTCATGGCTGAAAACATAATTCCCTAAGTCGACAATCGCTTCATAGTCGGATGGAACCCCTTTTACATACTCAATCTGGTTCATTCCTATAGCCCTCACTTTTATCTGTTTTGATTACAATGATTACTTAAAAAAATCTAATGTCTAATGATAGCTGCAACGCCCAAAGAGGGTACTGTAAACTATGTTTTTCCTCATGTATCAACGGGCAGACAGCAATCGTTTCCGTCTGCATGCGCTTAATTTGCGCCGCGCCGCTTAGATATTATTTATATGCTGATTATACAGCTTTCCATAAGATAGTCAAGGGACAAGACGCCAGCCTATGTTAAATCACAACAAAGCCGAAATGGCCTGAACCTGTAAGGAATTTCTGAATTTATTATTTAAAAAGCAAGAACAAATATTTCATATGGGATTGCCTGAACCAAATGTTCTGTGCTATCCTATATATGGAAAAAATAAGGGCCCTCTCGGTCGGATTTTAGCAGGGCAACCTGCCATTTATTTTTCTACACAAAGGATAAGATGCAAACATGCGGAAAAGCAAGCCTAATGTAGTGCCGATTGTTGTTGACCAGATGAGAGGCGATTGCCTTTTCCATTTGGGCCATCCGGTGGTGGGAACTCCATGGCTTGACCATCTTGCCCGAGACGGAGTCTCTTGTACACGGGCCTATTCAGCCGTTCCAAACTGCATTGCAGCCCGAGCCGCACTTTTGACCGGCCTTTCCCAAAATCATCATGGCCGCCTGGGATACCAGGATCGGGTTCCGTGGGACTATCGGCAGACAAAGGGCAAGTCCACTCCCTGCGGCCCTGCCTGCATGGCGAGCATACCCTGGGGAAACTTTCAAGCCACTGGATTCTCTCAGGCAGCATGAAATAATATTTGGTTCAGTCAAAACGGCCGGAAACAGCTTTTCGGCCTTTCTAAGGACCCACATGAACAGCATGACTGCTCTCATGACGCAGGATATGCAGATGATTTAAAGTGCCTGAAAGGGTATTTAACTGATTTGCTGTACCGCCGTGGTGATGGCTACAGCGACGGGAAAGAACTTTTGGTCGGGATAAATCCCCGTAATCTGCTTCCCTTTATGAAAAGTAAAACCGGCACCGGGATAACGGAGGGGAATTGGGGAAAAACCGCTTTTGCCAAAGCTATCAGGCGTACTATAAAGCCTGCCTGCCTTCTATGGCAATGATTGTCCGGACATTCCAATGAAAAGGCAAAAAGCCGCCCTCAGCAGGAAAGCGGGGATTCCCCTGTAGTTGCGGGCCTGCACAAATTTATGATATAATAAAGTTTCGGGAAGGGAGGCAGCAGCATGGATGTAAGGCCCGGTGATATTCTTCAGATGAAAAAGCCGCATCCGTGTGGGAACAACAGGTTTCTCGTCCTGCGCTCCGGCATGGACTTCAAAATTCGCTGCACCAAATGCGGGCATGAGGTCATGGTGCCGCGCCTGAAATGCGAAAAAAATATCAAGAAAATCATCCGCGAAAGCACACAGGATGAACGATAGCGTCCCCCCTTTGCAGAAAAGTCTGAAAATGCAAGGGAGAGTCCGTGATGTTTGAAAATCTGGATATTTTTGAAAAGCGCTATGAGGAGCTGGGGCGGCGCCTGTATGATCCTGCCGTTGTATCCAGCCCAAACCTCTACCGCGACACGATGAAGCAATACAAAAATGTTGAGCCAGTCGCCCTCGCTTACCGCAAATATAAAAAGACATTTGACGATGAGGACGACGCACTTTCTGTCCTGGAGGACAGTTCTGCCCGTGACCTGCACAAAATGGCTGAGGAAGAGCTTGCTTCTGCACGGGCAGACCGCGCAAAACTGACGGAAGATCTGAAAATTCTGCTTCTGCCAAAAGATCCAAACGATGAACGGAACGTAATCGTTGAAATCCGCGGCGGCGCAGGCGGTGAGGAAGCAGCCCTGTTTGCTGCCGTCCTTTTCCGCATGTATTCCATGTACGCCCAGCGCAGGGGCTGGAAAGTGGAAATCCTGAATGCCAACGAAACGGAGCTTGGGGGCTTTAAGGAAATCAGCTTTATGATTTCAGGGGAAGGTGCCTATTCGCGCCTCAAATACGAGAGCGGTGTCCACCGCGTCCAGCGGGTGCCGGAAACCGAACAGCAGGGCCGCATTCACACCTCAACGGCAACCGTTGCTGTACTGCCTGAAGTGGACGACGTTGAAGTCGAGCTTAACCCGAAGGACTTGCGGATTGACACCTACCGCTCCAGTGGTGCAGGCGGGCAGCATATCAACAAGACATCCTCCGCCATCCGCGTGACGCATATCCCTACCGGCCTCGTTGTTGAGTGTCAGGACGAGCGCAGCCAGTACAAGAATAAGGACCGCGCCCTGAAAATTCTCCGCTCCCGCCTCTACGACATGAAGCAGAAAGAGCAGGACGACAAGGTAGCGGAAGCGCGTCGGAGCCAGGTGGGCACAGGCGATCGGAGCGAGCGTATCCGTACCTATAACTACCCACAGGGCCGCGTGACAGACCACCGCATCGGCCTGACTTTGTACCGTCTGGATGATGTTCTGAACGGCAGCCTTGATGCAGTCATTGATCCCTTGATTGCTGCCGACCGCGCGGAAAAACTGAAAAACGCTGAAACAGTCTAACCTTAATATATGGAGATTAAAAAAACAGGAAAGAGCGACTAACATGAAAACTTTGCTGCTGAATGCATCCAAGCCGGAAGACGTGGAGACCGCTGCAAAAATCATTCGGGAAGGCGGCCTTGTCGGAATGCCGACTGAAACGGTCTACGGCCTTGCTGCAAATGCGCTGGACGGGGACGCGGTGAAAAGAATTTTTATCGCAAAAGGGCGTCCGCAGGACAATCCGCTGATCGTTCATATTTCAAAATTTGAACAGATTTACCGGTTGACTAAGGATACGCCGGAAAGCGCAAAGGAACTGGCAGCGGCTTACTGGCCCGGCCCAATGACCATGGTGCTGGAGAAATCGGATATCATCCCGGAAGTAACGTGTGCGGGCCTGCCTACCGTAGGTATCCGCTTTCCCTCGCATCCGGCAGCCCAGGCACTCATTACTGCTTCCGGTGTGCCGATTGCCGCGCCTTCTGCAAATATCTCCGGTCTGCCGAGCACAACAACAGCCGAGCATGTTATGCGCGACATGGACGGGAAAATCGACGCCGTGCTCGACGGCGGCCCCTGCGGCGT
>DHOL01000061.1:13947-18549 GCA_002410755.1 Ruminococcaceae bacterium UBA5391
AAAATCGACGCCGTGCTCGACGGCGGCCCCTGCGGCGTAGGCGTAGAATCCACCATTGTTTCGCTTGCTTCCAACCCGCCGCGCCTGCTCCGTCCGGGCGGTATTACCTTGGAGCAGTTGCGTGCTGTGCTTGGCCGCGTGGATGTGGACAACGCTGTAATGCACCCGCTTCCAAAGGGTGCAAAACCGCTTTCCCCCGGTATGAAATACAAACATTATTCTCCAAAGGCGAATGTAATCATTCTTGACGGCAATGAAGAGGCCTATGTCCGCTATGTTAACGCCCATGCGCAGCCCGGTGTTGCGGCTTTATGCTATTGCGGCGAAGAGAAGATGCTTCAAGTGCCCGCCGTCTGCTATGGCGGTGAAAAAGACTACCGTGCACAGGCGCGCGGACTTTTTGACTCTCTCCGCCATTTGGACGATATTGGCGCACAGACTGTTTTTGCCCGTTGCCCTGAACCGAAGGGTGTTGGCCTTGCCGTTTATAACCGGCTGATGCGCGCAGCGGGATTCGAGGTGCGCCGTATTGAGTAAAGCGGTCATTGGCCTTACCGGGCCAACGGGTGCAGGCAAATCCACCGTAGCCGCAGTACTCCGCGGGCTCGGCTGCACTGTGGTCGATGCCGACCGCGTTGCACGGGAAGCCAGCGGAAACCAGGAATACCGCAGCGCTGTCCGGCAGGCTTTCGGGGACAGCGTTTTCCGAAAGGATGGCAGTTTAGACCGGCAGGCACTCGCAAAAGCGGCTTTCTCCTCACCGGAAAACACCGGAAAGCTCAATGCTGCCACCCATCCGGCCATTATTGCAGAATGCAGGCGGCAGCTTAGGGCAGCAAGAAGCGGCCCCTGCCGTGCAGTCATTCTTGATGCGCCGCTCCTCTTTGAAAGCGGAACTGAAAGCCTCTGTGACGCTACTGTGGCAGTTATTACACCGGACGCATACCGCTTGAAACGCATCATGGCGCGCGACGGCATCCCGGAGGAAGCTGCAAAAGCACGCATGTCCGCACAGCACAGTAACAGTTACTATCAGAAGCGGGCAGATTATCTTTTTGATGGAAGCACCCGTCTGGAAGTGTTCCGTACTGCCGTAGCATCACTTCTAGACCAGATTCTGAGGGGACTTAATGAAAAAGCATAAAAAAGCGGTGCTGATTTCCGCACTGCTGGTCATTCTCGTCATTGCGGTTATTTTTCTGCTGCGCTGGGAACATGAGCGCATCCTGAAAGCAATGTACCCCCGCAGCTTTTCCGAGATTGTGACGGCTGAGGCTGCGGAAAACGGCCTCAATCCAAATCTCGTCTATGCCGTCATCCGGCAGGAAAGCAGTTTTAACGCCGAAGCAAAATCCAAGGCAGGTGCCATCGGACTGATGCAGCTCACACCCGCAACATTTGAATGGCTTCAGAAAAAAGAAAGCGGCAGTGCAGCGCTCTCTTCAGATGAGCTGACAAAACCGTCCGTCAATATCCGCTATGGCTGCCGGTTTCTCGCCCTTCTATTAAAGCGGTACGGCATCACACGGACGGCGCTGTGCGCCTACAATGCAGGAATGGGCAAAGTGGATTCCTGGCTCAAAGATTCCAGCCTGTCCCGGGACGGAAAAAACCTTTCCTCCATCCCCTATGCGGAAACCCGGAATTACGCGCAGAAGGTGGAAGACAACCTTCGCCAGTACACAGAAATTTATGGGGAAACGCCGAGCAGCGGAACAGGAAACAGCATGAAATAAGGCAATAAAAAAGGAGTGTTAATCCAATGGCAGAAAAAAAGAACAGCCCTGAAAAAAGTGAAACAGAAAAACTTGCAGAAAAGCTGCTGGTCAACCGCCAGAACGGTTGCTTTCAGGTTTCGGATGAAACTTTGAAAACAGCGGACAGTTACTGTGAGGGCTACAAGGGTTTTATGAACACGGTCAAAACAGAACGTGAAGCTGTGAATTTTGCGGTTTCGGAAGCTGAGAAAGCGGGGTTTGTCCCGTTCGAACCTGGCAAGCAGTATCACGCCGGTGAGAAAGTCTACTTCAACAACCGCGGCAAGGCAGTAATCCTGGCCGTCATCGGCGAAGAAGGATGCCGCAACGGCGTCCGTATTGCTGCTGCACATATTGATTCCCCGCGCCTTGACCTTAAGCCCCATCCGCTCTATGAGAAAGATGGCATTGCGCTCTTCAAAACCCATTACTACGGCGGAATCAAGAAATATCAATGGACAACAATCCCGCTTGCCATGCATGGCCGTGTCGTGCTGAAAAACGGCAAAAGAGTAGACCTCCGCATCGGAGAAAAAGAAGGGGAACCGCAGTTTACCGTCACCGACCTGCTGATTCATCTCGCGGATGATCAGATGAAAAAAACGCTTGCAAAGGGCGTTGAGGGTGAAAAGCTCAATATTTTCCTTGGCAGCCGCCCTGTCCGCTCCGACGACAAAAGCGGTGACCTGGTAAAGCTTAACGTCATGAAAATCCTTCATGACAAGTATGGCATGACAGAAGAGGACTTTGTCTCCGCAGACATTGAATTTGTCCCTGCTTTCCGGGCAACAGATGTCGGTTTTGACCGCAGCATGGTTGGCGCTTATGGGAATGACGACCGCGTCTGCGCTTATCCGGCATTGACAGCCATCCTGAATGTGAAAAAACCAAAGAACACGATTGTCACTGTCCTTGCAGACCGCGAAGAAATTGGCAGCTACGGCAACACGGGCCTTAACAGCAGTTTCCTCTGCTTCTTTATTGCAGACCTAGCGCATGCGGAAGGCCTTGAGCCGCGCCATGTTCTCAGCCGCTCAAAATGTCTTTCGGCCGATGTAACCGCTGCACTTGATCCTACTTATGAAGACGCTTATGAAGTGAACAACGCCTGCTATGTAAACAGCGGCGTAGGTGTTTGCAAATACACCGGTGCACGTGGCAAAAGTGGCACCAGCGAGGCATCAGCGGAGTTCGTTTCCGAAATCCGCACCCTCTTTGATAAAAACGATGTTCTCTGGCAGATCGGCGAAATGGGACGCGTAGATCTCGGCGGCGGCGGCACAGTAGCTCTCTATATTGCGGGCCTCAATGTGGACGTCATCGACATCGGCGTACCGGTGCTTTCCATGCACTCCCCGTTTGAACTCGTTTCAAAACTCGACATTTATATGACTTATAAGGGTATCCTCTCTTTCTACGAAGCAAAGCAGTAAAACGGCTGAGCATGAACTGACACTCCTGGGAGATAATTTCCCCAGGGGTGCTTTTTTACTCCAAAAATAAAGAATAAACTCAAGGGCAATCTAGAACTTTTCACGGAATGTCAAGCTATTTTCTTGACAGAACAGGGCCAAAAGTTATACAATTACTTTTGTTACTCTTATGCGCATTTGTACATGAGTAATTCTGCTATTTTTTTGATTTTATATCTTTAATAACAAAAAAGGATAAGGAGGTGCCAGCATTTGGAAATAAGCTTAATTAACTGCATACTCATTGCGGTTATTTGCGCAGCCGTTACGGGGGTTCTTTGTTTTTTCTGGGGGGCCAAACACCGCAAAAAGACTGCTGAATATACCATAGGTTCTGCGGAAGAGGAGTCAAAGCGAATTGTCAGCGATGCAATCAAGACGGCAGAGACAAAGAAAAAAGAAGCTGTCCTTGAGGGCAAGGATGAAATTCACCGTTTAAGGTCCGAATCTGAAAAAGAACTGAACGAGCGCAGAAAAGAAGTCCAGCGGCAGGAACGCCGCATCCAGCAAAAAGAAGAAACTCTTGATAAAAAGATGGAAAGCCTCGAAACCAAAGAAGAGGCCATCAACAGCAAAAACAAGCAGGCCGATAACCGTGTTGCTGAAGCAGAAACTCTGAAAAAGAGCCAGTATGATGTGCTTGAGCGCATATCCGGCTTCACAATGGAGCAGGCTAAGGAATACCTTCTCAATAATCTGGACAATGAGTTAACCCATGAGAAAGCCGTAAAGCTCATGGAATATGAACAGCAGACACGTGAGGAAGCAGACAAAACAGCACGGGAAATCATTTCCACAGCCATTCAGCGCTGCGCAGCGGATCATGTGACGGAATCAACGATTTCCGTTGTCCCACTGCCAAACGATGAAATGAAAGGGCGCATTATCGGTCGGGAAGGGCGCAATATCCGTGCGATTGAAACGCTGACGGGTGTTGATCTCATCATTGATGATACTCCGGAAGCCATTACGCTTTCGTGCTTTGAGCCGGTGCGGCGTGAAGTTGCGCGCATTGCACTTGAAAAGTTGATTGCTGACGGGCGTATCCATCCCGCGCGCATTGAGGAAGCGATTGAGAAATCCCGCCGTGAAGTGGACGCAACAATTAAACAGGAAGGTGAGCGTGCCATTCTGGAAGCCGGTGTAAACGGCATTCATCCGGAACTTGTGAAGCTGCTTGGACGGCTGCACTACCGTACCAGTTATGGCCAGAACGTCCTGGACCATTCCCTCGAAGTCTCTTATCTTGCCGGCATGATGGCCTCGGAACTTAACATTGATCCAGCCGTTGCACGCCGGGCAGGATTGCTGCATGATATCGGCAAGGCACTTGACCATGAGGTGGAAGGTTCCCATGTGGATATCGGCGTAGA
>DHOL01000061.1:18734-18932 GCA_002410755.1 Ruminococcaceae bacterium UBA5391
TTCCCATGTGGATATCGGCGTAGAATATGCCCGCAAGTACAAGGAAAATGAGGATGTTATTCACGCTATTCAGGCCCACCATGGGGATGTAGAGCCAAAGACTATTTCTGCATGTCTTGTTCAGGCTGCCGATGCCATCAGTGCTGCAAGGCCTGGTGCGCGCCGTGAAAATGTAGAAAACTACATTAAGCGTTTGGA
>DHOL01000061.1:19125-19426 GCA_002410755.1 Ruminococcaceae bacterium UBA5391
CATTAAGCGTTTGGAAAAGCTGGAAGCAGTTGCGTCTTCCTTTAAAGGTGTGGAACGCTGCTATGCCATCCAGGCTGGCCGTGAAATCCGGATTATGGTAAAACCTGACGTCATCAGCGACGACGACATGGTACTCCTTGCACGGAACATTTGTAAAAAGATTGAAAGTGACCTCGAATATCCAGGCCAGATTAAAGTCAATATTATCCGTGAAAGCCGAGCAATCGAATATGCTAAATAACTGAAAAGTCTGAGGGGAACAGATTTCTGTTTCCCTTTTTTCCTTTTGAAGGGTCCTGAG
>DHOL01000061.1:19593-20832 GCA_002410755.1 Ruminococcaceae bacterium UBA5391
TGAAATGAATATCCTCGCGATTGGTGATGTTGTGGGCAGCATCGGATGCTGCTTCCTGCGGGAACATTTGCCTGCACTGAAAAAGCTGAAAGCAGTCGACCTTGTGATTGCCAATGGGGAAAATTCTGCCGATGGGAACGGTCTGACACCCCGCTCCGTGAAATATCTGCTTGACAGCGGTGTCGACGTTGTTACCTCCGGCAATCACAGTTTCCGCCGGAAAGAAAGCTATGAAACCTACGAGACCTGTGAAGAGCTTCTGCGCCCTGCAAACTATCCAGATGCAGCGCCGGGCCGTGGGTACTGCACTGTTGACCTGGGCCGTATTCAGATTGGCGTAATCAACCTGATGGGCGTTGTTTATATGGAAAGTATGGAATCTCCTTTCGACTGCGCCGACCGCATCCTTGCCGCAGGCATACCGAAAATTACGGTGGTCGATTTTCACGCAGAGGCAACCGGGGAAAAACGTTCGCTTGCCTGGTACCTTGACGGCCGGGTGTCTGCCGTCTTTGGGACACACACCCATGTTCAGACGGCAGATGAATGTATCCTCCCGAAAGGCACCGGCTATCTTTCCGACCTCGGCATGACCGGGCCTGTCAACTCAGTGCTTGGTGTAAAGCCGGAGCTTGTCATCCGGAAAATGAAGACAAAAATGCCGGTTCGCTTTGATCTCGCAGACGGCGACTGCCACCTCGACTGCGCACTGTTCAGTATTGATGAGAGTACCGGAAAAACACTCTCCATAGAACGGCTTAGTATTCTGTAGATTTTTTCCCGCGTTTTCAGTCTGCCCCCTCCCTCGGAAGCGTCCAAAATCTTCATTTCCTTCAGGGGTTGTCCTTCAATGTCTCCGCTCAGATGCTTATTTAAAGATTGAAACAGATATCGCGTTATGGTATAATGTGAGAAAGTGTTATGCTTAAACTGGAATAATGGATCGGTTGCTCAAACCGTTTATTTTATTTGTTTCGTAGAGGGAGTGCTGATAAATGATCAATGGAACTCAACTTAAAACAGCAATCATTTCTGGCGCAAATAATATTCTGAAAAATCGGACTTTAATTGATGAGCTGAATATTTTCCCGGTTCCAGACGGTGATACAGGCACAAATATGTCAATGACAATCGGTTCAGCGGAACGTGAGTTGGAAAAGGAAGACGGTAAAACTGCTGGTGAAACGGCCCATGATGCAGCAAGCGCTATGCTGCGCGGGGCACGTGGCAATTCCGGTG
>DHOL01000027.1:0-19864 GCA_002410755.1 Ruminococcaceae bacterium UBA5391
CGAACACGGAAGTTAAGCTCGCTGTTGCTGAAGATACTTGGCTGGTAACGGCCCGGTAAAATAGGTAGTGCCAACATAATAAAGTGAGAGGGAAACCTTATCGTAATGGTAGGGTTTTCCTCTCATTTTATATTTTGCAAAACAAGTTGCTGCTAAGGTACATTGTTTGCTTACTGGTGGACAAAAACATCTGCATTTGCTTTGTTTCCCTTAGGAGAATCAAATAGTAAACGTTGGATGCAATATATAGTGTAAAAGAGCAAAGCTGCAAAGGGATATTGCCTTTTTGAAAACTGATGAACTAATTGTCCGGGCTAATTAAGGGGTTTGTCTACAAGGATAATTCGCAACTGGTGACATAACACTTTTTGGAATTCGCTCTGGAAAGTTATAAGCAATGATGAAAATTGATATAGTCTTTTTATACACTTTTTCCTACCATTTACTTCTGTGCCTTCCCTTAATTATTTCAGCTTTTGCAATTCTTTGTGGTATCCTTTGATATATCAGGGGTTTTGTGAGACCATGGGATTTGCCGCCCGGAATTGCTTTTCCACTCTTTTTGTGGCATATGTGGGAACAGAGGTTGACTTTGTTCATGGCAGAACGTTTGAAATCAGCAAAATTATTATTATTTTTTAAACTAATCTGCAAAGTACAAAAGCAGCTGCTTGAATATTCTTTCGGTTCGCTATTTTTTACTGCGTTTAGGCTACTTTAATTTGTCTCGGACTAATTTCTTTCCCATTGTAGAAAGTACAGACATACAAGAATTTACAGAGATTTCATCCAAAACCGAGAAAGTTTTAAATTAAAACAAAAGCGCGTTATTTTGAAAAATCCCCGGTTGCATGTGCCAAATGCAGCCGGGGAAAACTATTTATTCTGTTTCAGGAGTCAGCGCATCTGAAGAAGCTTATTTTTCAGGTCATTTTCAAGCTTGCCAATTTCCTGTTCAGCCTGCGCACGTTTTTCATGGCCTTGCTGCTGGATTTGCATGACTTCATCCAGTGTGGAAATTAAGGTTTCATTAGTATGACGGAGTGTCTCCATGTCAACAATGCCACGCTCAGATTCCTTCTCCGTATTGATGGTTGCCATTTTAAGCGTATCGGCATTTTTACTGAGCAGTTCATTTGTCATGTCTGTCACTTCGCGTTGAGCTTTTGCAGCCTGTGTAGAGTGTTCTACGCCAAGTGCAAGAACCATCTGGCTTTTCCAAAGAGGAATGGTATTTACAATGGTGGACTGGATTTTTTCGCTCATGAGCAGGTCATTGTTCTGCACAAGACGAAGCTGCGGTGCCATCTGGACGGATACCATGCGTGTCAGTTCCAGGTCATGAAGCTTTTTCTCGAAGCGGTTGTACATGCCGGAAAGATCGTTTGCGGACTGTGCATCTTCCGGAAGCCCGGACTTCATGGCTTTCTGCTGCAAAGCAGGAAGATCCGTAGCACGTACTTCACCCAGCTTTTTTTTGCCTGCAATCAAATACATGGAAAGTTCTTTGTAATAGGTGCGGTTAAGATCATACATCTTGTCGAGGAGTGAAATGTCTTTTAAAAGCTGAACCTGATGTGACTCAAGCGCGTCGCAAATTTGATCCACATTGGTTTCTACTTTGGAGTAGCGTGCCTTCAAAGCAACAAGCCGATTGCTGCTCCGCTTAAAGCGGGCGAAAAACCCTTTTTCTTCTTCACCAACATCAAAGCTTTTCAGCTGTGTTACTACACCGGAAAGCATCTTACCAACTTCGCCGAGGTCTTTGGTACGGACGTTTTCGAGTGCATTTTCGGAAAAATCAGCCATCTTTTTCTGGGCGCCGGACCCATACTGGAGAATTTGGTTGCTGTTTGTCAGATCAATTTTCTTGGAAAAATCATCCACCATTTTCTGTTCATCCGAAGTGAGCTGCGGCTCATTCACAGGGACTTGTCTGGATGCAGGCTGTACCGCCTGTTCCGCCGGTGCCGGGACAGGATCAAGAGTAAGCTCCGGAGCTGGCGTGTCAGTCGTCTGATTCATAATATACCTCCGCTTTCCTTTTAATCTTGTTTGCTTTTAGGGGCTGCGTCGTTTTGTTCCGGCTGCTTTACAAAGTCGCTGCCGGTCAGCCCTTCCTGTTTCAGCATGGTTTTCAGTGTTGAGATGTCCGTCGATACATCAAGCACATCATCAGCATAGAGAGTATCCAACAGGTTGGCAAAAGCTGCATTGATGGTATCAAGGGCGGACTCAATTTCGCCTTCGGCCTTTGTGATATTTTCACCATGTACCGGCTGTGACTCAAATTCCTGGTAAGATTTTACGAGTTTAAGCGTTGTGGGCATGTAATAGCGCAGGAAGCGGCGAATTTCAGGAAGCTTTTCCGGATGTTCTTCGACGCACTGAAAAATGCGGTTTGTAACGTCTTCAAGGCGGTCAAGTTTCTTGGAGATTTCTTCGCCGGGCAGGGCATCGTTCGCAGCGCGGATTTCACACAGATATTCTTTCCCTTCCTTTTCCACAGCCTCTAACTCGGCGAGCTTTGGATCTTTGCGCTTTTTTTCCTCTTCGGCGCGCTCGACTGCCTGCCGTTCCTCATAAGATTTCTGGGCTTCCAGATATTCCTCGTAAGTTTCGTCATCAACAATAAACCACTCACCGGTACTGTCAAAATGGCCCTGCGGACATGCACCGGTTTTAATCATTTTCTGCAAGTCTTTTTTGGTGCGTTCAGGTGTTTGACCGGATGCCGCGGCAATCTCCGTTATGGAGCCAAAGGCTGCGCCACCCAATGCACTGCGGTAACGGCTGAAACGGCGGGCACGATGGCGGAGAGCAACACCTACGCCGGCCACAACAAGGGCAATCGCTGTAAAAACCGTAAGAACAACGGTAGTTATGAGAAAATTGGCTGTAGAAACTGTTGATCTGACCATAAACACACCAAAGTCTGAAAGCAAAAGCGGAATGCCGGTAAAAAAGCCAAGGATAGAACAGATAATGCCGGAAATTCTGCCTGGCATCCGTTTGCGAAACATGGGCATGCGGGCCTGCGGCCGTATCCTGCCGAAGTCCCCAGTGGAAATATTCGGCATAGGCTGATGAAACGGCTGCCCATCATTCATTGTAGTATGGACTGCCTGCTTTACGCTGTTGGCAATATCCTGTGCGCCGTCCGCCATATCGCGGCCTACCTGGCCCAAATTGCCTGTGCGCATACCGTCACGAACCATGCGGCCAATGTGTTTTGAAAGTTTTCGTCCAAAATGTGAATAATCCCAGTTGTCCATTGATTTCCTCCGAAACCAAAATATTCCGTTCAAATCCCTTATTCTACTCTATGGCCATTATAGCACAGGAATGGGGAAAATGACAACGGAGGAATTTTGTCAGGATAAGGGAAAATTCATTTGGTACCTTGACATTTTCTGGAGAAAAGCTAAAATTTTCATAAGGTACCTAATGAATTTGATAAGCTGGAGGTTTTGCGATGATTAACCGCATGGAAGAGGATCTGGAGTTGCTGCACCTGTTTCGCCGGTGTGCACATTTTCAGCGCTGCTGCCGGAACAGTTTTCCCGGGCAGTCATACCTGCTGGTGCTGCTGCACCGATATGGCTCCATGACACAGCGCAGGCTAACGGAACTGACACAACGCCGTCCGGCAACCCTGAGTGAGCAACTTGACAGCATGGAGCACGCCGGCCTTGTTGAGCGGAAAACAAGCGCAAGTGACCGTAGAAATATTGACCTTAACCTGACGCCGGCAGGCGAAAAGGCTGCCGGCCAGGCGGAGGCAGAACGGGCTGCCGCCGCACATGAGCTTTTTGGGCTACTGAGCGAAAACGAAAAAGATGAGCTTCGGCATATGCTGATGCGCCTGCTGGAATTATGGGGGAAAAATGGGGACATGCAGGAAAGGACAGAAAGATGAAACTAATTGTCTCTTATGTGCGCCGCCATATCTGGATGTTCCTGACGGCGGTTGCATTTCTTGCACTGGAAATTTTTTCAGACCTGATGCAGCCTTCCTTTATGGCAAGCATCGTCGATGATGGTGTCAAGGGGAAAAGCACTGGTACAATTCTCCGCTATGGGGCCATTATGCTGGTGATTGCGGCAGCGGGTGCTTTTGGCTCTGTTATGAGAAACATTTACTCAAGCAGGACTTCCCAGCTTGTTGGAAAAGAAATGCGCGGTGACCTGTACCGGAAAGTGCAGACGCTTTCCTTTGAAAATATCGACCGGCTGCAGCCGTCGGCCATTATCACACGCATTACGAACGACGTGACACAGGTTCAAAACTTTGTCAACGGCAGCATGCGCATCCTGCTGAAAGCGCCGATTACCTGTATTGGGGCGATTGCGCTGATTATTATTCAGACACCAAAGCAGATTCCTGTCCTCGTTGGCGTCCTCTGTATTTCGGCAGTGCTGATTTTCTTCAACACAAAACTCGGTTACCCGCGCTACAGCAGGATGCAGCAAAAACTGGACCGCCTGAATGGCGTCAGCCGGGAGTTCCTTTCTTCCGTGCGTGTGGTAAAAGCATTTGGCGCTGAAAAGCAGGAACAGGAGAAATTTGACTATGCAGCCGGAGGCTTTGCAAAAGCCGGTGTGGACTCCGACCGTGTTTCCGCTGTATTTTCACCGCTTATCAACCTGACAGTAAATTTTGGCATTGTGCTGCTCCTGTGGCTTTCGCAGGCGCAGACTTCCCGGCAGATCGGGCGCCTGATGGCATCAGTCAATTATATGACGCAGGTGCTGTTTTCCCTCGGCATGGTTTCCAACATCCTTAATATGGCAGTTCGAGCCCTGGCTTCTTCCGGACGTGTCAAGGAAATCCTTGAAGAACGGCCGGCGCAGGCCGTAGCGGCACATCCGCCGGAATTCCGTCCGGAAGGTGCAGTCGCGTTTGAGGGTGTCTCGTTTGCCTATGCGGGGACTAGAAGAAATGCACTCGACCATATCAGCTTTTCAGTGCAGCCCGGTGAAACACTCGGCATCATCGGGCCGACTGGTTCAGGAAAATCAACTCTTGTGAGCCTTGTGCCGCGGTTTTATGATGCAACAGAAGGGAAAGTACTGCTGGATAGTCACGACGTGACGGGGCTCAGCCCGGAACTGCTGTGCCACGCCATAGCAATAGTTCCACAAAAAGCACTGCTGTTTTCCGGGACCATTGCGGAAAACCTGAGGTGGGGTGACAGCGGTGCGTCCGACGGGGAACTGTACCGTGCGGCGGAAGATGCCTGTGCAGACGAATTTGTCCGGGGATTCCCGGGCGGGTACAACATGGACCTCGGAGAGGGAGGCGTTAACCTTTCCGGCGGGCAAAAGCAGCGTCTCTGCATCGCCCGTGCCTTACTCCGCAGGCCGCGCGTGCTGATTTTAGACGACTGTACCAGCGCGCTGGATGCGGAAACAGAATCGGAAGTCCTTAACAATCTGCGCAGGGAAGCTGCCGGTGTCACGGTGCTGCTTATCAGCCAGCGGATTTCCACTGTTATGCGCGCTGACCGAATCCTCTGTATGGAAGACGGTGCCCTGCGCGGCTGCGGAACGCACCGCGAACTGCTGGATACCTGCCCGGCCTACCGGGCAATTTACCATTCTCAGATTGGAAGTGAGAAAGATGACGGTTGACAGAATGACTCCTCCGCCAAGAAGGAGAAGCGGCCCGATGCGCCGCGGGGCACCCGTCGTAAAGCCAAAGGATATGAAGGGGACGCTGCGCCGCCTCTGGAGTCTGACAAAAGGCAGCCGAAAAGGCCTTGGGTGGATTCTTTTCCTCTCTTCACTCACCTCAGTCTCGTCAATTCTTTCTCCGCTCCTGATTGGCAATACCGTCAGCGCCATTGATGCGGGAAAGCCAGCCCTGCGTCTGATTGGGTTTCTTGCAGGGCTTTATTTTACAGACTGGCTCGTAAATTTTCTCCAGAAATTTTTCATGGCATCGGTTGGGCAGCGGATTATCCTTTCTGTGCGGGTTTCCCTTTTTTCCGCGATGAAGAAACTGCCATTGTGCTTTTTTGACCGGCATCAGCACGGCGAGCTGATGAGCCGCCTTACAAACGATGTGGACAATATCAGCAACACGCTTTCCGATTCGCTTACCATGCTGCTGACCTATGTTTTTACGATTGTCGGCATTTTCTGCATGATGCTGTTCCTCAATGTATTCCTCACTCTGGTATCGCTTGTCTCGGTTGTGTTCATTTTCCTGTTTACGCGGATTATAACAAAGCGAACACGGAAGCTCTACCGGCAGCAGCAGGAACTGCTTGGAAAGCTGGACGGCCAGGTGGAGGAAAGCATCTCGGGGCTTTCTTTGGTGAAAGCGTTTGGGCGCGAAAAGCAGGAAGTTACACAGTTTGAGAGCGAGAACGAAAAATTCTGTGAAGTTGCAACACGCGCGCAGATCTGGTCTGGTTACCTGATGCCCATTATGAATATGCTCAATAACCTCTGTTTTGTAATAATTGCTGTCCTGAGCGGCATGATGGCGGAAAAAGGAGAAATTGCCGTTGGTACAATTTCGAGTTTCCTTCTCTATTCACGCCAGTTTTCACGTCCGTTTGTCAATATTGCAAACATCTATAACAGCTTTCAGACTGCCGTGGCCGGTGCAGAACGAATCCTTGAAATCTTTGACGAGCAGCCTGAACCGGAAGATGCCCCCGATGCCATTCCGCTGAAGAATCCGCGCGGGGAAATACGCTTTGAGCATGTCTGCTTTTCCTATGAACCGGGAAAACCTGTGCTGAAAGATATCAATCTTTCCATTCCATCCGGGACATGCGCTGCCATTGTAGGCCAAACCGGTTCCGGGAAAACAACGCTTGTCAATTTGCTGACACGCTTTTATGACGTTGATTCCGGCCGCATCCTGCTGGACGGGCATGACCTGCGGAGCTACCGGATGAGCGACCTGCGGAGCGCTTTCAGTGTAGTCTTGCAGGACACATCGCTTTTCGGGGTGAGCGTACGCGACAATATTTCCTATGGTGGCCAGGGGGTACCGCTTGACAGAATCCGTGCAGCCGCTTCCACCGCGGGTGCGGACCCGTTTATCCGCCGGCTTCCGCAGGGCTATGATACCGTCCTTACGCAGGAGGGAGCCGAGCTAAGTCAGGGAGAACGCCAGCTTCTCACCATCGCACGGGCCGTTCTTACGGATGCACCAATCCTGATTCTGGATGAAGCAACCAGCAGCGTGGACACCGTGACGGAGCAGAAAATCCGCAGGGCAATGCTGGCCATTACCAGGGGGCGCACGTCATTCCTGATTGCGCACCGGCTCTCGACCATCCGCAATTCGGATATTATTATTGTCATATCGAATGGGCATGTGGAAGAACAGGGGACGCACAGGGAACTGATGGCCCTTGACGGAAAATATGCGTCCATGTACCGCACGCAAATGGGGATTGAATAAAATCAATTTATCTTTCTTTGACCGGTTTCCAGATGACATGGTGTAACAGGCTATCCCAAAGCCGGAGTCTTTTCAATCCGATGGCCCATGAGTCCCGAAAGCGGAAGGAGACGGCAAATCTTCCTTTTTAAAGTGTTCGCCAATTTCCATAAGTTCCCCGAGTGTAGAGACCTTTACGTCAGAACGGTCGATAAAATCCCTGGTTTCCTGGGGCAGTGAATTAAAATATGCCTGCATTTCCGAAGAGTCGAAGTCCATTATGAAATCACCTCAAAAATAGTATCCCACGCAGAAATTAAAACATGAATTGGAATGGAGTTTACCAAAATTATCTTTTTTCGGCAGACTTCGGCATTCAAAAAGCAAAAATGAAGAAAAAAATGGCATAAAATTGAATGTACAAAAAAATATATTATAGGAAAGGAAGCATGTTGCTGCTTGATTCTTTTCGTACAATAATATAAAATGCACAATTACAGTTAGAATAATTTGTACACATTTAAATAGACTTTTCGTTTTTGTGGTGATAGAATAATAATGCAAAAACAATATACAAAAAGATGTACATTGCGGGATGGTGATTCCTTGCTGAACCGAAAACTTTTGCAGAAAATTGGCGTAGTTACACAGAAGATTGCAGAGCAGCTTTTTACCATGGATACCGGTGACCGGATTCCGACAATCCAGGAATTCTCAGAGGAATTTCAGTCGGCCCGGGGGACGGTGCAGACGGCCCTTGCCAGCCTTCAGGATGAAAAAGCAGTGGAGCTTGTTGCGCGGGGGCATCTTGGTACTTATATTGCGTCGGTTGACCACCTGAAGCTGCTGAAAGCGGCGGGATTTAAAACCATGGTGGGCGTTATGCCGCTTCCGTATTCCAAAAAATATGAAGGGCTTGCCACGGGAATTTGCAGCGCACTGGAACAAAATGGTGTGAGCACGGCACTTGCCTTTATGCGCGGATCGGACAACCGTCTGCGGGGCCTGTTGGATGGCCGCTATGATTTCGCTGTAATCTCCCAGTTAACGGCACAATACTATATTGACCGCGGTGAAAACATCATAATTGTCGAGAACCTCGGGAAATTTTCCTATGTTGGGAAACATGTCCTTTTGCTTCGGGAAAATGACCCGTGCCGGAAATCAGGCCGGTTTTCCGGTTATAAGGTTGGGATTGATACTTCTTCGGTTGACCAGAAAACTTTGACGTTGAGTTATTTTGAAGGCAAAAAAGTAGAGTATGTACCCCTCTTTTACAACCAGATTGTCCCGTTCCTCCGGGTTGGCAAAATTGACGCTGCCGTCTGGAATCTGGACGATATCGACCTCGCGGGGAACCGACTCTGCTACCGCCTGCTTGACGGCAGGCAACTCAATATTATTGATACGGAAGCTGCTGTTATCTGCCGGAAAAATGACAGGCTGGTTTACCATATTTTGAAGCGGATGATGGACTGCCAGAAAGTCCTTGACTACCAAAAAGATGTCCTGAGCGGCAAAATAATGCCGATTTACTGATGAAAACCGAGATATTAAAATCGTATTGGATACGGAAAGCCTTAAGGGAGAAGCAGAAAAATGGATCTGATGGAACGCTTGAATATATTGAAAAAATCAGGGACATTGTCACAGAAAAACTATGACAATGTGATGCGGGTAATCTGCTATTTTAGGGAGAAACGCAGCTTGGAGCTGACCGAAGAGAATGCTGCGGCTTTTATCACGCACCTGTGCATGGCTTTGGAGCGGATTGACAAGGGAGAAAAAACGGAGCCGCTTGACCGGAAAATTTATGAGGAAGCACGCTTCGAGCCTACTTTTGCGGAAGCGGAATCCTGCTGCCGGGATATCTGTGAAATTTTGCCTCAAATCTCTGAAACAGAGGCAGAATATATCAGCACGCACATTGGAGTGCTGCTGGAAAATAATAAAACGGAAGGGGGGAAAAAAGGATGAAAAAAATTGTTGTTGGCGGACAGATGGAAAAAAAGCACATTGCATCCCTGATTGGCAAAATCGCCGGTGACAAGGCATCTATTAAGACGATGAGCGATATTGAAGCGGCGATGGCAATTAAGAGCGGAGCTGCCGACTATTACTTTGGCGCCTGTAACACAGGGGGAGGAGGAGCTCTGGCAATGGCGATTGCGATCCTGGGGCTGTCGCAGTGTTGCACGGTATCCATGCCGGGGAAAATCAAAAGTGAGGAGGAGATTCAGGCAGAAATTAAAAGCGGCAAAAAAGCATTTGGATTTACATCACAGGACATTGACACTGTGGTTCCTATTATTTTGAAATATATCTTATAAGTTAAGTGCGGAGATAACAGGGAGGAAAAAACGGAATGCTAAAATATATAGTTGTTGCATGTTTGGGTGCGCTTGCTGCCATCCTTTCCAACACGGGGATTGCCGTTTTCAACGATGGGTTCCGGCCAATCTATCCAGAATATTTCGAGGGAAAGATCGACAGGAAAACGCTTGCAGCCACTTCATTTGCCATCAGCTTTGGCCTTGTTGTAGGTTATGGAATTCCTGTATCACTTGCGGCCAGTATTATTTTGATTCACAGCATCCTGCTGGGGACCGATATTATCGGGCCGTTCTGCCCAAACAATAAAAGAGGCATGGTTATCGCCGGTGTCATTGGCGCCCTGTATGGGGTTGGCATTGTTTCCGGCCTTCAGGCTGTTGTCAATCTGTTCAAGATGCTTCCAATCAATTTCCTTACGAACCTTGGGCTGGTCGGCACGCCAATCACCATAGCCTTTGCGCTGTTCCCAGCGGTTGCCGTCGCGCTGGAGTATGGCCTGAAAAAAGGCATCCTGACAGCGGTAGCAACGGTTTTGGTTCGTCAGATTGTATCGAGATACGGCACATTCCCGCTTGGTAATTCCAAAGTTACGCTGAACCAGGAAGGGATGGCTCTGCTGACCGGCATGATTTTCCTGATTGTATATGCTGTCAGAGATAAGAAAGACGCAAGCAATGCGAATGAACAGCTTGTGGCCGTCTTTGGAGAAAAGGTAAAGAGAATCCGGAAAAACGTTCCGTTACTTGCTATTATGGGTGGGCTGATTGCCTGTGCAACGAGTATGTCGGTGGTCGCCGGTGACCCGATCAGCCTGAACCTGCTTGCAAAAGGTGAATATACCAATGCAGCCATGACAGCCTTTGCGCGTGCCCTTGGGTTTATCCCACTGGTTGCAACGACCGCAATCACGACAGGCGTTTATGCCCCTGCCGGCATGACTTTCGTATTTGTCGTCGGGCTGCTGCTGCATGGCAATCCAGTTCTTGCCTTTCTTCTTGGCGCTGTGGTTATTTCTCTTGAAGTTCTGCTCCTTGCAGCAATCGCCAAATTTCTGGACAAGTTCCCAGGCGTGCGGAAATGCGGTGACAACATCAGGACGGCTATGACTCAGGTCCTGAACATTGCACTGCTGATTGGCGGCATGATGGCTGCACAGGCCATTGCACCCGGATTCGGGCTCTTTATTGTCATCGGCCTGTTCCTGCTGAACAAGTTCTCGAAGAAGCCGATCGTTGAAATGGCGGTTGGCCCGGTCGGTGCAATCAGTGTCGGTATCCTTGTCAATATTCTTTATGCACTGGGACTTTATGTTGTTGCAAAATAGTCCCTGATTTTTAAGACAGGGTGGTGGAAATGCTGTCTACTGCGTTCTTAAGTTTCCGGCGATGCGTGGCGGGAAAGTCAACGTGCGCGTCCGGGAATGCAGCGGAGAGCGCCGGATCTCCGGACAGAAAATAAAAAGAAAACTGGATTCGTCATGGGAGGCGGAAAAGATTCCCTATCCCTGCCTTGTCAAAGATCATGCAACCATAATTCGGTTTTTTTCGGAACAGCTGGTGCAGAGTGATTCCTCCTTTCGTAGGAAGGATCAATTGATTATGAGGGCTTTGGCGATACTGTTTTTGGCTACTTTGGCAGCCGAAATTCGCGCTGCCAGCAGAACAGTCATAAAGGTTTTATCCGTGTTGTGAATATGATGAAAGCAGCTGCGCTGGCTGTCCCGGATACCGATTATGCTTGTGGTTATGTTTTAATTTGTGAATCAAAACCTCAAAAAAATTGAAAAAATGATGAAAATTGCCCAAAAATTCGCAACGGATGAAAAAAGATATTTCGCAGCATAAAACTGCTGACACGGTCTTGCTTCTCGAAGATATGGAGATGACAGCAATGCTTTTTAATAAACCGATTGTCTATTCCCATGAGCACACAACCATTGACCTTTCCGGAGTTAAGAAAGACCCTGACTGCCGGCTGGATGATATGGATCATACGATAGAAGAATACCTTGGCCTTTCCCGCCACGGCGTTCGTACCATTGTTGATGTTACGAATCGTGGGATGGGAAGAAATGTGGAGTATGTTCAAAAGGTGGCCGAAAAAACCGGAATCCGGATTTTAAGTTCCACCGGCTATTATAAGGAACCATTCCTACCGCAGGAAGTTTACCGGCTGGACGAAAAAGGGATTGCCAAAATTCTGACCGGGGAAATCCGGGACGGCATTGGGGAAACCGGTGTCCGCGCCTCTGCAATTGGGGAAATTGGTACGAGCCGGGACAGAATTGAACCGCAGGAAGAAAAAATTTTCCGCGCAGCCGCAAGTGCACAGGCGGAGACTGGCGTCCCGATTATCACCCACACAACCCTTGGCCGGCTTGGCATGGAGCAGATCAGCCTGCTGAAGTCATCCGGCGCCGATCTAAGCCATGTGGTACTGAGCCATATTGACCTGAGCGGTGATACGGAATATATGCAGGGACTTCTTGACACCGGCGTCAATATTGCATTCGATACGGTCGGTAAAAAGAAGTATCAGCCGGACGAAAGCAGGGCCGAATGGCTCAGGCTGCTTTGTGACCGGGGATATTCCAGCCAGATTGTCATGTCAATGGATATTACCCGTAAATCGCATTTTAAGGCAAACGGCGGGCCGGGGTATTCTTATCTTCTTGATACGTTTGTCCCAATGCTGAGCAAATCCGGAATCAGCGAAAAAGATTTGACGGCCATGCTCTGCACAAATCCGGTGCGTATTTACCGGCTAAAGGAGGAATAAGTTTGCAGACGTTCCCGCTGCCGTCTCTTTCTGTGGAAGAGGCAAAAAGACTTCAGTTTAAAATAGTGGATACCGTAACAAGGCATTTCGACGGAGTGCAAATTCTTTCAACAGGTGACCTTGGCGTAGTTCATGGGCTGAACAAGCCAACTTATACGCGCAAAGCGGAGCATGCCATTGCGGAGATTTTTGGTGCGCAGGATGCCATACTGGTACGCGGTTCCGGTACGGGCGCCATCCGCTGGGGGCTGGCCGTTCTGCTGAAGGACGGTGGAAAGCTTCTCATTCATACGGCACCGGTTTACCCAACGACGGAGGTTTCCCTTCGTACCATGAGGGCGGAAACCGTGCGGGCTGACTTTAATTCTCCGGAGGACATCAGGCGCGCGTTGAAAGAGCATCCGGAGGTCAAAGCGGCCCTTGTGCAGCTTACACGCCAGAAAATAGATGACCGGTATGACTGTGAAGCAGTAATATCGGAAATCCGCGCTGCGAACCCGTCTGTCCGAATTCTTACCGACGACAACTACGCTGCGCTGAAAGTGCCGAAAATCGGAGTGCAGTGCGGCGCCGACCTTTCCAGCTTTTCCTGCTTCAAACTTCTTGGGCCGGAAGGAGTCGGTGTGCTGGTCGGTGACAGTGCACTGGTTAGAACGGTACGTGACTGGAATTATTCGGGCGGGAGCCAGGTGCAGGGCCACGAAGCAATGGAAGTGCTCCGCGGCATGGTTTATGCACCGGTTTCCCTTGCCATTCAGGCTGAAGTCGGGGAAGAGCTTGTCCGAAGGCTGAATGCGGGTGAACTGCCTGAGGTGAAAAATGCCTTCCTTGCAAATGCCCAGTCTAAAGTCCTGCTTGTGGAGTTCCGGGACGAAATTGCGGAAAACGTCCTGAAATGTACGCCGAAATATGGCGCAGCGGCGCATCCGGTCGGCTGCGAGTCAAAATATGAATTTGCACCGATGATATACCGCATTTCCGGGACATTCCGCAAACAGGATCCAACGCTCGAAAAGCGGATGATCCGCATTAACCCGATGCGCAGTGGTGCGGACACGGTAATCCGAATTCTGAAGGAAGCCATTGAAGATGTGAAAAAGCTGGGAGTTGAATGATCGGGAATGTTTTTAAAGAAAACGATTGAATGGAACAGTGCGCTGGTAGAGGCGGCTATCTATCTCCACCAGAAAGGGGAACTTCTGCCGGACACCTATGTGATTGATACCGACACGCTTTTTGCCAATGCAGCCCGAATCAGGCAGACGGCCGGAAACAATCAGGTTCACCTCTATTTTATGCTGAAACAGCTCGGCAGGAATCCGGAAATTGCCCGTGAACTGCTTCGCCTTGGCTATGATGGGGCGGTCGCCGTCGATTTCAGGGAAGCACTGTGGATGATACAGAATGGTATTCAGCTTGGGCATGTAGGCCACCTTGTTCAAATCCCAAAGGCCTGCCTAGAGCAGATTCTCTCTTCAAAACCGGAAATGGTCACCGTCTATTCTGTTGAAAAAGCACGGGAGATCAATGAGGTGTGCAAAAAACTGAACCTGGAGCAAAAAATCATGCTGCGCACCGTTGAGAGCGGTGATGTCCTTTATTCAGGCCAGTATGGGGGCTTTTCCCTGAAACAGCTTCCGGACGCCGCAAAGGAAATCAGAAAAATGGAACATCTGCGGATTTCGGGGCTGACATCTTTCCCCTGCTTCCTGTTTAACAGCCAGACGGGAAGAATTGAACCAACGCAGAATGTTAAAACCATGTGCCGGGCAAAGGAAATCCTTATGGATATGGGCTTTGAAATCGAACAGATGAACATGCCGAGTGTCACCTGCTGCGCCAGCATACCGGAAATTCACCGCCTCGGCGGAACCCATGGGGAACCTGGCCACGGGCTGACAGGCACTACCCCGCTGCACGCAGTCGCAAACTGTGAGGAAATTCCGTGCCTTGTCTATCTGACGGAAGTTTCCCACAACTGGGATAAGAAAGCTTACTGCTACGGAGGCGGGTATTACCGGAGGTCCCATGTTCGCCAGGCGCTGGTTGGGCCTCTTGAAAAAGGGAAAATTTTGGGTGTCATACCGCCGTCGGCAGAGAGCATCGACTATTATTTCGGGCTGGATGGACCGGCAGAAGTATCGGAGAGTGTTGTAATGGCTTTCCGGACACAGATTTTTGTTACACGCAGCCAAGTCGCCCTGGTGAGCGGAATTTCCAGGGGAAACCCGCAGGTGGACGGAATCTATACCCCGTTTGGGCGAAGAGTCTCATAGAAAGGAAATAGCATTGAAAAAGTTTATGATTATCGTGCTGGATGGTTTTGGCGTAGGGCAGATGGATGATGTCCCGAAAGTCCGCCCGCAGGACACGGGTGCCAACACATGGCTTCATATTTTACAGGCAAAGCCGAAACTCAGACTGCCAACCCTCGAAAAACTTGGCCTGATGAATATTATTGACTGGGAAACCCCGCAAATGAAAAAGAATCCCAATGCAACGTTTGGCAAGGCGAAGCTGATGCACGAGGGAGCGGATACCTTTTTCGGCCATCAGGAAATCGTCGGGACAAAGCCCCCAAAACCGTTTGGGGAACCAATCCGGAACAAAATCGACAGGATTTATAAGGTGCTGACAGAACACGGCTACCATGTGGAATTCTATCATGGAAAGCATGAGCGGATGCTTGTTGTAGAAAATGCCGTGACCGTTGCAGACAATGTGGAATGTGACCCAGGGCAGGCCTTTAATGTGACTGCCGCTATTGACACTATCAGTTTTGACGAGGTACTGAAAATCGGCAGGCTGGTGCGCTCCGTTTCTCAGGTGCCGCGCGTGATTACATTCGGCGGGCGTGGGGTGACAATTCAGAATATCCTTGCGGCGGTAGAAGAACACGAAGGGGGATATATTGGTGTCAATGCCCCCAAATCGGGTGTTTATAATAAAGACTATCATTGCGTTCATATGGGATATGGGGTTAACCCGAATGTGCAGGTGCCGACAATCCTTGGAAAAGCAGGATTCCCGGTTTATCTGCTTGGAAAAGCTGCGGATGTGATTCAAAACCCTTATGGAACCAGCATTTCCATTGTAGAAACGTCACAGGTCCTCGGCAAGATGATTGAAGTGGCGGAAAAAATGGAATGCGGCTTTATCTGCTGCAACGTTCAGGAGACCGACCTTGCAGGACACCAGCAGAGCGTGGATAAATATGCCCGGGTTTTACAAACGGCAGACCCGCTTATTGGCAGGCTGATTCAGAAAATGAACGACGAAGATATCCTTGTTGTCATGGCGGATCACGGCAATGACCCCACCATTGGACATCCCCACCATACGCGGGAATGTGTCCCGCTGATGATCTCAGGCCGCAAAGTTCGTGCCGGTTCAATCGGAGTGCGTCAGACGCTTTCTGATGTGGGAGCAACGGCAGCGGAATATTTTGGCGTTTCCCGGCCGGAAAATGGGACAAGCTTCCTTGGGGAAATCCTTGAGAAAGGAGCAATTTAAATGCAGAAATTTGACCATACCGTCAGGGATCCGGAAGGAATTCATGCACGACCGGCGGGCCTCCTTGTTAAATGCGCACAATCATGCAGCTCGAAGGTTACCATTGTGGCGGCAAGCGGAAAATCAGCGGATGCAAAACGCCTTTTTGCCGTTATGGGGCTGGGTGTCAAGCAGAATGACCGGATTACCTTTACGGTAGAAGGCTCAGAAGAGAGTGCGGACTGCGAAAAACTAAAGGCCTTTTGTAAGGAAAGCCTGTAAGGGACACAGGCTTTATCAGATATGATATACCATTTTATAATTTCATACATTATGATTTGCAGTCTGTATTTCTGCTCAGAAAATCGTGTTGCATCACTGTAAAAAATGACGCTTCCTTTCTCTTGCTATACCATTTATTCCCTTCACTTAGAAGAATTTGCACTGATGTTTTATAAAACTTGCTTTTATTTTGTGTCCCATATTTCAGGAAATCGATCGGATATAAATTTACTATAACTTGAATCGGGGTCGTTATGGAGATTCCATGTCGCTATCTCTTCAGATATCATCTTTTTGGCAAATTGGCGTTGCGTTTCTGTCAACGTCTTAAATCTAGTAATACGTAGTTTACCATTCTGTTCCTGTTCTAAAAACCATTCATACATATCTTTAATCTTTATAACTGAACATACTGGTACTGGTTGTTCACATACATAAGCACAATTTATATTCGTTGGATTTTCAATATTGTTTATTTCAATACATTGGTAAATATATCCCGATTTACTCTTGTAGACATCTTCCATTGCATTTTCATAATATTCCGTATAGCATGGCAGTCCATTTTTATCGAAACCATAAGGGAACCAATTATTTGGCCTTTTTACAATATGAACCGTGTAAAAAGCTGCAACAACTAAGTTGGTAGAAAAATAGATATATGGTTTACCGTGTTCAGACTGAAATGGCTTTAGTTCATGCAAACCTCCTATTGAGGTGCCATGATAAAAATCCATTTTTTTATTCACATCCCCAAATAGTACCTTTTGTGTTTTCACACAATCTGCTCATATATAATCCGAAGTAAGTGTATCACAAAATTGTAAAACAAGCGAGAGGTTCAGTCTAAAGGACTAATCCTCTCGCTTTTGGCATATCCGGTCAAAAAAATATCACTCATCATATGAAATGCTTAGGAAAACCTCTAAAAACAATATGATTATTGTCAGAGCCTTGCTTATTATGCTCAGTATGTAAAGTATTCTTCGCTTAAAATCGCGTAGCAAAGACGATCGACTTTTTTCCCATTCAGATATACGGCCTTTTTTTCCCGGCCTTCCAATTTAAAGCCGCATTTTTCCAAACATTTTTGAGCACCGATATTTGGTCCTAATGTATTAGCGCTAATTCGCTCAATTCCCTTGTACCGAAACCCATATTCAAGCATAAGATTAACTGCTTGTTGTCCATAACCTTTTGAGCGATATTCAAGCTTTTGTATCCCCATACCAATAGTACATTTTCGGTTTGCCCTATCTATATCCTGCAGAGCAACGTCTCCAATGACAGTTCCGTCATTCAAGAATATTCCCAATCTTATATTGGAAACGCCTTGTCGTTTTTGAATATCATCAAACCAAGCGTCTGCCTTTTCAATCGAATGTCCTAAATTTAATTCTTCACATGGATTATTAAAATCAAATTCAAAATCAGCCCAAAGCTTTTTGCAGTCAGCTCTCTCCAGAGTATCAAGGTATATATTTTTCCCTTTTAATCTCATGGCTTCACCTTCCTGTACTATAAATAATCCAAAGTAAGTGAAGTAAAGTATATCATATAATTAATTACGAAACAAGCGAGAGGATCAGTCTTTGTGACTGATCCTCTCGCTTTTGGTCCGCCCGGAGGGATTCGAACCCCCGGCCTTCAGAATCGGAATCTGCTGCTATATCCAGACTTAGCTACGGGCGGATAGCAAAATTATTATAGCACGGTTCCGATAAAAGTCAAACAGGAATCAACTGAAAAAACAGTATTAGCGTTGTGTGCCGAAAAAGAACAGTGCAATGGTACCGGGGCCAGAATGAGCGCCGATAACCGGACCGACGCTGTTGATGATGATATTTTTCACGCCAAAACGGCGCTTGACTTCCAACGCAATATATTCTGCGTCTTCCGGCGCATCTCCGTGGCTGACAAAAACCGTCTGATTTTCCGGTTCGATGGCTGTCTGCGCCATCTTATCCAGTAGAGCATTTAAAGCGGCCCGGCGGCCGCGCACTTTCCCTACGGCAGCAAGATGGCCGGAATCGTCCATGTGCATGACGGGCTTGATGTTCAGCATCCCGCCGAACAGTGCGGTGGCTGCGCTGATGCGGCCGCCCCGGCGGAGAAAGCCAAGATCGTCCACTGTAAACCAGTGACACATCTTTAGTTTATTATCTTCCAGCCAATCGCGTACTTCTGCTATGCCTTTTCCAGCTTTCTGCCGCAGCGCGGCGTAATAGACCAGCATTCCCTGACCAAGAGAGGCAGCAAGCGTATCTACGCAGAAAACCTTCCGCTCCGGATATTTTTCCGCAAGCTCCCGGCATGCAACACGTGCAGCGCTACAGGTGCCGGAAAGCCCTGAGGAAAATGCAGCAGTCAGCACATCTTTCCCTTTCTTCAGGAGCGGTTCAATCGCACCGGTAAAAGCATCGGCGTTGACGGCGGCTGTTTTAGCCATATGGCCTGCACGCAGCTCGGTGTAAAGCTGATGGATTGAAAATTCATGCCCATCAAGGTAATTGCGGTACTCTTTTCCACCTATGGTAAAAGAAAGCGGTAAGACCGTTAGCCCAAGCTTTTCCGCACAACTTGCCGGCAAATCGCAGGAAGAATCCGTCACAATTGTAAAATCATCCATAATAGCTCCTCAGAAATTAGAATTTCATTTATCATAGCACATGATATGGTTTTTATAAATGTATAACATAGATCATTATAAGCTTATTATATTCTATATAACTATATTATCTGGAATAATAACGAAAGAAGAATTGTGAATAATTCTATTTTGCCCGGATTTTAAGCTTCAATGCGGTTTATCAGTGGATTTTCAGGCAACATAGAATTCCCTTTTTACCCATATCCTTTCGTCTGTGCTTTTTCTGCCTTACGGAGCTGTTCCTTTCACAGAAAATCGTCATTTTGGAACGCAACAAGTACCCCTTTTCCGCAGTTGCTTCCAGGGATCCACCTCGTCTTAGTTCGGAATAAACGCGCTTTGCTAAAATCACATTGATGGGAAGCCTTTTTACCAAGTAACTTCCGGGTTAAATCGACGATATCCATTACCAGCAGTTACTGTATTTGTGCAGCACCACAGATCATTGCAAAAGTTAATAAAAATCAAAAAATTCCCTAAAATTGCCCTCCGGCAGGAAATCACTGCACTGGTAGGCAGGCTTGGTGAAAGGAGGTTTTTCATGGCAGAAACCAAAAAAGCGCAGCGTAAGAAGACGGACTGTATCGTCAGCGGTTACCGGAAACTTGCATTTGGCAAAGTAAATGATGCAGTGCGTCTCATGTTCCCTGAAGGGCTGACGCAGGATGAGATTAAAAAATTGGACCTTACAAGCGTTGCGGAGCTAAAACAGACGAAAGACGGGCTGGAAATCAAATTCTACGACCGTATGAAGGCGCTGGAGTGCCTGAAAACCCTTGAGGAAAACGCGGACGAGAAGTCGCCGCTGTACCGTGCCCTGATTGAGAGCGTAGCAAAGCCGGGGGGGCCGCCGGATGATGAAAATTGAACCTTTTTCCCCCAGGCAGCTCTGTGCCCTAAACTGGTGGTGCCCCGGCAGCCCG
>DHOL01000027.1:20037-20352 GCA_002410755.1 Ruminococcaceae bacterium UBA5391
TGGTGGTGCCCCGGCAGCCCGTATGAAAAGCGCGATGCGGTCATCTGCGACGGCGCAGTCCGCAGCGGGAAAACGCTCTGCCTCGGCATTTCATTTGTGGCGTGGGCCTGCGGCTGCTTTGACGGGAAATCTTTCGCCATCTGTGGCAAGACAATCCGGTCGTTGCGGCGCAACCTTGTGACGACTCTGCTCCCGGCGCTTTCGGAATCCGGTTTTTCCTGCACTTACCGGGCAGGGGAAAACCTGCTGACCATCGGTTATTGCAGCCACAGGAACCGGTTCTATCTTTTTGGCGGGCGGGACGAGGGCTCCGCC
>DHOL01000027.1:20514-20676 GCA_002410755.1 Ruminococcaceae bacterium UBA5391
GGCGGGCGGGACGAGGGCTCCGCCTCTCTAATCCAAGGCGTTACACTCGCAGGTGTTTTATTCGACGAAGTAACGCTTATGCCGCGCTCCTTTGTAGAACAGGCGCTTGCACGGTGTAGCGTGGAAGGTTCCAAGTTCTGGTTTAACTGTAACCCTGAGGGC
>DHOL01000034.1:0-6706 GCA_002410755.1 Ruminococcaceae bacterium UBA5391
TGACCAGTTGCAATGCGATGTAAAGAATATCAAAGAAGATGCAGCAATTACACGCACAGCAACTAATACCTTGCTCGACTGGGCAGAAAAGGCTCAGGTAGAGGTAAAAATTCCACTATACCGCAAAGCCGAATAAAAATTATCGATTCAACTTGTTATGGATGCGCTTCTGAAAGGGAGCGCCAGTTTGTCGAAAAAATTCAGCGAAAGGTCAATTTTAGTAGGATAATTAGGATTGAGAAATGTTGCAAAAAGGAGAAAAACGGACTAGTGTGCAGGGAAGCAATATTAACCGCTTTTTTCTGGCTTGCAATATAGTATTGACGAATAATCTGCCCCAAAGACTTGCTTAAAACATCTGGATATGTAGCACTCCATGATTACCATTGCAAAATCGTGGGCAAAATGCTCAGGCTCCTGCCTTTTTTATAGAGGACAGGAGCCTGAGCATTTTCTTTGCGGGCTTGCCCACCCATACCTGCAAAAGCAGGCATGGGTTTATCCGGTTTGTGTTAACTTTATCTTATTGTCTCCCCAGTCGAGAGTTACCTGAACCGGGTGCCCGGCGAGTTCACTCATAGCGCTTTCACAGACACTGCGCAGGCGCTCCCGGTTCTGTGCAATCTGCTTCGGCGTACCCGGCAAGATATGTGCTACAATCGTTGGTTTCCCTATATCTCTTTTCTTCGGCATGGAGCATCATCTCCCTGCAAATGGTATGCGCTGCTGATTGTACAACTTGCTAAAACTTATTTACACGATCAATGTGCACAAGTCCGCCATCCCTATTTCCAGAACATTATTGCAATATTTGACCAATGGCAAGAGCAATGCCCCCAATTTTAACACTGCACCGCGCCATTTTAGCTTTTAAATTCGATAACATTTTGCTTCGATCTTTCTGATAGTGCATAAGCATTACTAGTGCGTATAACACAATAATTCCCCTGTTCCGGTAAAAGCCGAAGCAGGGGAAGATACCGTGAAAACACAGTTGCTAAAAAATTATGAAGCTCTGAATTCTGAGGGCCGAGAATGGTTATATATACTCGGACGGCCTTGTATCCTCTGGAAACTTCAGAGAGATAATTGAAACTTTTGCGGCTAGTATGTCAATTATTTGACAGCGTAAACATATATCTACTCTTTGAAAGAGGTAGCAATTAAAATGACTGTTGCCATGTATCTGCGTAAGTCCCGTGCGGAAGAACTGACTGATACGGTCGATGAAACGCTCAAGCGCCATAAAATTACTTTGCTGGAATTTGCCCAGAAAAACGGGCTGACCGTATCGGAAATTTATGAAGAGGTCGTGTCCGGAGAGAGCCTTTATGCCCGCCCGCAGATGCTTAGGCTGCTGGCAGATGTAGGAAATGGCCTGTACAGCGCCGTCCTGTGCATGGATATCGACCGGCTCGGACGTGGTTCCATGAGCGACCAGGGTGTCATTCTGGAAACCCTGAAAAACTCCGGCACAAAAATCATTACTCCGCGAAAGGTCTATGACCTGAACAACGATATGGATGAGACATATTCGGAATTTGAGTCCTTCATGGCCCGGCAGGAACTGAAAATAATTAAGCGCCGAATGCAGCGCGGTATCAAGCGTACGATTGAAGACGGCGGATATATTGCCAACGCGCCGTACGGATACCGGCGTGCATATATCGACAAGCGTCCAACGCTGGAAATTAAGGATGATGAAGCAAAATTTGTCCGTATGATGTTCGACCTCTACGCCAATCAGGGATATGGCTGCCAGCGAATTGCGGACACCATCAACGCCTTGGGTGCTAAGCCTCACCGTTCTGACCGGTTTGTCCGGATATCCATTATGAAGATTCTTAAAAACCCGGCATATATTGGGAAAATCGTCTGGAACCAGAAAACGCAGATCCGGAAAGGGACAAAGGAAGGCGCCAAGACAAAGTTCATTTATCATCCGCGCAGTCAATGGACTATTGTAAATGGACTTCAAAAGCCAATTATCAGTTTGGAACTATTTAAAAAAACACAACAGGCGATTGCATTGCATACACACCCGCCAAGCAATACCGGTCAAGTTGAAAACCCGCTCGCCGGCTTAGTATACTGTAATCACTGTGGCAGACTGATGCAGCGTCAAGTCGTCCGGAATGGTGGCACATTCCTGATGTGTACAAAGCGCGGCTGTATGGTATCCAGCTCCCTTACGCTTGTTGAAAAAGCTGTTCTGACCGAGTTAGAGAGTAAATTGGAAACTGTATCCGTAAAAACAAAAGACAAAACCGATTTATGGGAAGCTCAGCACTCTGAAACCATAAAAAGCTTAGATGAAGAGTGCTTAACCGTGGATCGTCAATTAAGCAGGCTTCACGATTTTCTGGAACAGGGAATTTACACCGTTGATGTTTTTCTCCAGCGCCAAAAGCTGTTAAACGAAAAGTTGGAAAAGATAAAATCGTATCGGGAACGTTTCATGAAAAAACAAAAGCCGTTAAACCTGAAGGTACAGGCATCCGAAATTGAAACTGTTCTCAACCTATACAAAAGTTCTTCTCCGCAGAAACGAAACGAACTGCTGAAAACCGTTATCAGCAAGATTGTCTACAGCAAACAAAAGGGTGCGAGGCCCAATGAATTTACGTTGGAATTCTTTTTTGTGCCATTTTACTTATAACATGTATCTTCTTATAGTAAAGAATATCTTGAGGACCGCAGAGTCTACTTTACACCCGACAAACATGAGCTGATTGAACAGGCAACCAATGTGCGCATCCGCAGTGCCGAAGTTATCAAAGCATTTCTCCATCTGGAACCTGTTCCCTTTAATCAGGGTTTTTACGCAGTAGACCTAAACTTTTTCCTCGACGTTTGCCTTGACCTCTTCACGCCGCAGACAGCCTGCCCGACTATTGTACACGGTGTCTGCATGGCAAACAAACGTGTAATCCTGTTTGGCAGCGAAGGAAATGTCAAAATGTTTTCTTCCGGCCGCAACCCCGAAGATCCTGACGTAGAGCTTTCAACCGGTAAGGTCCTCCCCAAAGCGACCTGCATGGTTTCTGAGCCTATTGGTCTTTCCGCAAAGATTTGCGACCGTCCGCCTCAGGGAAGCGACATTTGCAGCAAAATTCCAAGCAGTGTCTGTTCCCTTTACGGTGCCGAGTTCGATTACAGCAGTACTCGCGCTGTCTACGCAACGATTGGTATGTTTACCATTGTTCAGCTTGTACGCACAGTCCCAATGTTGATCCCTACCTACGAATTCTATGTACCGGATAAGGAGACTGTCCCAACTTCCGACAGCCCACGGGAAATGTTCCGCAAAATTGAATTTCCAACCGGTGATTTCTTCCCACCAAATGTTGCGGAAACAAGCCATAAGGAAAATAGAAAAGGCTGAAAAGAAAAAAATCCCCATCCGGTTTTTGAGCGGATGGGGATTTTTACGGTTTCAGCGCTTTTGGAGACGCGCAAAATTCGCCATTAATTTTTTTGTGCCATATTTTTCAAATGCAATTTCAAGTAATGTATCATTCCCTATCTGATCCGCAGAAAGGACCATACCATTTCCAAATGTGCGGTGGAAAACAGCGTCGCCCACATGAAATACGGTGCCGGACGGCTTTGGTGTTACAGGCTGAACAGGGGAAAAGCCATGCAAACCTGCTCTGGGCCTTTTCCCTGAAGGAGCAGAAGAAAGCGGGCTGCCATGCAGACTTCCAAGGCTATCCGCACGGGTATATTCTATCAGTTCCTCAGGAATTTCTTTCAGAAACCGGGAAGGAAGATTGCGCTGGCTGCTTCCAAAAATCACACGGGAAACGGCATTTACAATATGAAGCTCTTGCTTCGCACGCGTAATGGCAACGTAGGCAAGGCGGCGTTCCTCCTCAACTTCCTCAGGATGAAACATCACCTGCATTCCAGGAAAAATGCCTTCCTCAAAGCCAGGCAGAAATACAACGGGGAATTCAAGGCCTTTCGCAGAGTGCATCGTCATCAGGACAACGCTGTCTGAAGAGGCATCATAATTGTCAATATCGGTAAGAAGTTGAACTTCTTCCAGATAGTCGGAAAGCCCTGCTTCCTTCCCGTTTGCTTCTGCAAAACGGACCAGATGGGAGGCAAGCTCATTCACATTGTCAATCCGGTCCTGCGCATCTTTTTCTCCGGAGGCCGCCAGTGCTTCGATGTAGCCCGTTTTTTCGAGGAGCATGCTGTAAAGCTCGGAAAGGCTCGTTTTCCCATCGGAAGCAATGCTAGAAAGTTCCGCAATCATTGACGCAAAATCCATCAGCTTTTTCGCGGAACGCTGAAGCGGTTCATATTCGTCCGCATGGGAAATCACATAGAAAAGACTTTCGCCGGTACCGGAGGCGATTGCCTGCGCCTCGGCTACAGTCCTCTCACCAATAGTGCGTTTCGGGCTGTTGATGATGCGGACCAGACGTGCCTCGTCGTTCGGATTGCTGATTACGCTCAGGTATGCAATCATGTCACGGATTTCCCTCAGCTCAAAGAAGCGGTGCCCGCCCACAATACGGTGCGGAATAGAGGATTTTGTGAAAATCCGCTCAATCGTATTTGACTGCGAATTCATGCGGTAAAGCACTGCATAATCAGAAAATTTTCGGCCCGCGGCAACACCGGAAAGAATTTCCTTAGCAATATAGTCCGCTTCATCTTCTTCATTTCCCGCCGTATGGACACTGATTTTCGAGCC
This sequence comes from Ruminococcaceae bacterium UBA5391, assembly GCA_002410755.1. GTDB lineage: Bacteria > Bacillota > Clostridia > Oscillospirales > Acutalibacteraceae > Thermocaproicibacter. The sequence continues at coordinate 4,709 of DHOL01000034.1, forward strand.
GCGCGGATTTTCCGTCCAGAGTGTTTTCCCCTTTCGGTTCTCATTGTTTTTAATGACAGAGTTGGCAGCGTCAAGAATATTCTTTGTAGAACGGTAATTCTGTTCAAGCCGGATAACTTTTGCATCCGGAAATGTTTTTTCAAAACTGAGGATATTTTCAATCGTCGCACCACGGAATTGGTAAATGCTTTGGTCATCATCACCCACTACGCAGAGGTTCTTGTATTTCCCTGAAAGCATGTTGACAAGCAGGTACTGTGCATGGCTGGTATCCTGGTACTCATCCACCATGACATAACGGAAGCGCTCCTGATAATGCGTCAGAATATCCGGATCTTTACGGAACAGTTCAATAGTACAGAAAATCAGGTCATCAAAATCCATGGCATCGGCTTCTTTCAGCTTTCTCTGATAAAGACGATACATTTCGCCGATTTTTGCAAGCCGGAGGTCGCTCCCTGCGGCACGGTAGTATTCGTCCGGCCCAACCATGGAGTCTTTTGCGTGGGATATTTCCGTTAGTACAGACCGATATGGAATTTTCCTGTCATCAACCTTCAGAGCTTTCTGGCAGTCTTTAATTAACCGTTTGGAGTCATCCGAGTCATAGATTGTAAAATGTTTGGTGTAGCCGAGCCTGTCCGCATCGCGGCGCAGCATCCGTGCACACATGGAATGGAAGGTGGAAGCCCAGACTTCCTCTCCTTTCGGCCCAAGAATACCGGAAAGGCGTTCCTTCAGCTCGTTTGCCGCTTTGTTTGTAAAAGTAATGGCAAGGATGCGCCACGGCTCGCACGGCTCCACGGCAAGTGCCCGGCGAAGCTCATCAGGCAACGGCTCTTCCCTCTCAAGGCAGCCTGAAACAGCCTCTGCATCATCGCCGCTCATCTGAGAAACATCGCGGCTCCGGTACGCATTGCCATATCGGACAAGAGCTGCTGCGCGGTTGACAAGGACGGTCGTCTTACCGCTTCCCGCGCCGGCAAGGATAAGGAGCGGCCCATTTATTTGGAATACGGCTTCCTTCTGGCGCTCATTCATCCGGGAAAACTCCCGCTCCAAAACCTTTTTCCGCAAATCAATTTTCCTCTGTTCTGTCCACTCCGTCAACAAACCCACCGCCAAATCAAAATTTTCCGAATACGAGTCCGAAATCATTGTTTCATTGTAGCCGATTCCCCACAAAATATCAAGGTGCAGAAGGGTGGCGCACCCCTCTCTGCCAGCCCCAAAATATAGGAAAGGCGGCTCCGCGCTGCGGACCCGCCTAAAGAAAAATCCCATTCCAAAAAATCAGATACGGGCAACCCCGCTCTTGCGGGCAGCTTCCGAAACCGCCTTGGCAACCACCTTGGCAACGTTGCGGTCAAGGGCACTTGGGACAATGTAATCCGGCGCCAGCTTATCCTGTGGAACAAACGAGGCAATGGCATAAGCTGCGGCAATCTTCATTTCGTCATTGATGTCTGATGCACGCACATCAAGGGCACCACGGAAAATGCCCGGGAAAGCAAGCACATTGTTAATCTGGTTCGGGAAGTCGCTGCGGCCTGTACCAACAACGGCTGCTCCAGCCTTCAGGGCTTCATCCGGCATAATTTCCGGAGTCGGGTTAGCCATTGGGAAAAGGATCGAGTCTTTGTTCATGCTTTTGACCATTTCCGGCGTGACACAGTTCGGGGCAGATACGCCAATGAACACATCAGCGCCTTTCATGACGTCGGCAAGTGTCCCCGCCTTCATATCACGGTTTGTAATGCGGGCCATTTCCTCCTTAACAGGGTTGAGGTTATCACGGCCCTCATAAATGGCGCCGTGGCGGTCACACATAATGATATTTTTAAGGCCAAGTGCAATAAGCAGGCGGATAATTGCAATGCCGGCTGCTCCGGCACCACTGGTAACGACCTTAATTTTATCGAGCTTTTTTCCCGTCAGTTTGAGGGCATTGAGCATAGCCGCAAGCGTTACAACAGCAGTCCCATGCTGATCATCATG
>DHOL01000034.1:6947-7078 GCA_002410755.1 Ruminococcaceae bacterium UBA5391
TCCTCGAGGTTGATGCCGCCGAAACTGCCTGCAATCAGGCGGACCGTGTTGACAATGTCATCAACATTCTTCGAGCGAATGCAGAGCGGGATAGCGTCCACGCCGCCAAAGCTCTTAAACAGCGTGCATTT
>DHOL01000034.1:7267-7655 GCA_002410755.1 Ruminococcaceae bacterium UBA5391
CGGCATACCGGCCTCCGGGCCGATATCCCCTAAACCAAGGACTGCGGTACCGTCTGTCACAACGGCAACAGTGTTCCAGCGGCGGGTCAGCTCATAGCTCTTGTTGATATCTTTCTGGATTTCCAGGCACGGCTGTGCAACACCAGGTGTATAGGCAAGCGAGAGATCTTCCGGTGTATTCAGCGGGGCGCGGCAGGAAACTTCAATCTTACCTTTCCATTCGTAATGCTTCTTCAGCGATTCTTTCGCGTAATCCATGCAATCAGTTCCTTTCGTTTCCGTTGTGGGCTGTTCAAATCTTAATATTTGCAATGGTATCCTTCAGCAGCTTCGCACTCGCACTAAACTTTGCAACTTCTTCATCACTGAGTTTCGGCGTTACACTGCC
>DHOL01000034.1:7819-9369 GCA_002410755.1 Ruminococcaceae bacterium UBA5391
GCAAGGCCGTTCCGGTTCAGGATAAACGGCACACTCATGTAAACATCCGAGACTCCGTACTCGCCATGAAGCATCCCGGTAAGCGGCAGGACGGAATTCGTGTCGTGAAGAATATCGTGGCAAATTGTTGCGGCTGCAATGGCAATCGCGTAAAAGGTAGCACCCTTCAGGCGGATAATCTTGCCGCCCGACTTGCGGACATCCTCTTCCACCTGCGCATGGTCAATCGGGGCATAGTCTGAATTCTTCTCGTGCAGCTTCTTGCCATAGGCATCCGCAGGGACACCGCAGACGCTGGCAATCGACCAGGTCACCATGGAGGAGTCTCCGTGCTCGCCGAGAACATAGGCATGGACATTTTTGGGGTTTACGCTCAAATGCGCGCCGAGGATCTCGTGCAGGCGTGCAGAATCAAGCAGCGTGCCGGAGCCAAACACACGGTTTTCCGGCAGGCCTGTCACTTTGTGAATCGTATAGGCAATGATATCGACCGGGTTGCTGACAACAACATAAATTGCATCCGGAGCATATTTGACTGCCTGCGGCATTACGCTCTTGACGATGTTCACATTGCCCTGGGCAAGGTCAATACGGGACTGGCCGGGCTTGCGTGCGCAGCCCAGTGTTACAATCACGATATCGGAGCCCTTTATGTCGGAATAGTCTCCGGAGTAAATATTCACGGAAGGACACAGGGCTGTGCACTGGATAATATCCATCGCTTCGCCTTCTGCCTTGTTCTTGTTGATATCCACTAGGACAATTTCGGAGGCGATGCCTTTAAGCGTCAGCGTATAGGCGATGGTTGCACCTACATTGCCTGCACCGAGAATGCTGATTTTGCATGCTTTTTCCATATTATCATTATTCCTCCTATGTAAATTTTTTATGAGAAAACGCATTGCTGCGTTTTATCTTCTGACGGTTTTACTCTGGATCTCCTGCCAAGCGGTATCCAACACCGTCTTCTGTCAAAATATAAACTGGATTAGCCGGATCCGGTTCCAGTTTTTTGCGGATGTTTGCCACATTTACCCGGAGAATCTGGCGGTCATCCGCAGCGTACTGCCCCCAGATCTGTGTAATAATGCTTGAATAGGCAATTACTTTGCCGGGATGGCGCGCAAGGATCAGAAGAATGTGGTATTCATTCTGCGTGAGGTGCACAGCACATCCTTTTGCCGTAACACTATGGTGCAGGACATCAATGACCAAACCTCCGCGCTGAATAATGCCGGTGGAAACTTCCCCGCTGCGCTCCATTCCAATACTGCGCCGCAACACCGCCCATACCCGCGCGAGGAGTTTCTCTGCACCAAACGGCCAAACAAGGTAATCATCGGCACCGAGATTAAGAGCGGCAACTTCGTCACTCTCTTTTTCCTGCTGTGCAAGCATGATAATAGGGGCACCAGACCACCTCCGCACACGCCTCAAAACTTCCAGCCCGTCCATATCAGGAAAGGACCTTCCAAGCAGGACAGCCTTGGGGCAACGTGAAGAAATCATGGAAACAGAAGCCTCACCGGTTTCGGCAGGAAAAGGGCAGT
>DHOL01000034.1:9554-10140 GCA_002410755.1 Ruminococcaceae bacterium UBA5391
CCCCCGCCATAAGTTCCGAGCAAAGTGCACTGCATGTTTTTCCGTCACTCTCTGCGACCAACACAGTCGGTTTGTTCTGCATGGTATTTTCCTCCCGGCGGAAGGCGGCTCTTCCTTGGTAAAAGCCAAACTTTGGTCTTAGTTGAAATTTTAGTTAATTATTTATCAGCTCTTATTCCCATTATACATGATTTCTGCCGAAAGGAATAGAGTAAATATGTAAAAATATCATTAAGATTTTGATTTTCCCATTGTTGAGAATTATTGTTTCTGCTATCCTATACAGTAGGTGGAAGTTGTTTTTCGCCTGCCAGACTGTTTTTTCAGTTCTGGCTTTTTATTTTTTGCCGTGTTCCTGCTGCAAAGCAAGGGAAATAGGGAAAACTGAGAAATGGCGGCAATCAGGGTTGATATCTGTCAGATTATGGTTTATAATTGTTACATATTTTAGATGATTTTGCGGCTGCCTTTTCGTGCGGCAACCACAGGTTGAAACAGACAAGTAAAAATTCCTCGAGAGGGAGGGGACAGAATTGCAGAAATTTTTCAAGCCTTCTTTTCTGAAATCATCCATTGCCGCTGTCTG
>DHOL01000034.1:10425-10660 GCA_002410755.1 Ruminococcaceae bacterium UBA5391
AAAGATGTGTCCGTAACTGTACTGGACAACTCCAGCAGCCAATGGGCCAAAGTGGAAACTTCCAGAGGGAGGGTTGGATACTGTTTTAAAGAATATCTCCATTTCCCTGCAAATGCCGCTTCTTCATCCGGAATAACTGCCACAACAACGGATTACCTCAACATGCGTAACGATAATCCGATTGCCAAGGCCCGCGCCGGTACGCATGTTGAGGTAATCCGTTGTTGTGGCAGTT
>DHOL01000035.1:0-411 GCA_002410755.1 Ruminococcaceae bacterium UBA5391
GGAGTGAGGCCGTCTTTCATGTTGATACGCTCGTAATTGTAGAATTGTACATATTCAGCAACTGCTTGTTCTACTTCAACACGGCAAGAAAATTTCATCCGGTACAGGCATTCCGTTTTAAGTGTACCAAAAAAATTCTCCATAGCGGCGTTGTCATATGGACATCCCGGACTGGACATGGACGGCTGAAAATGGTACTCTTGACTTAGGTCAAAGTATGCTTGTGAGGTGTATTGAGACCCCTGGTCGCTGTGGAGGGCAAGTCCACCAGCGACCTTTCCTTTTTGTAAGGCATCTCGGATGGTATCGGTCACCAAGGAAGCCGCCATGTCATTTCCAATGCGATAAGTCAAAACCATTTTGCCGCACAGGTCCACCACCGCGCACAGATACAGCATTCCTTTTGCAGTA
>DHOL01000035.1:595-10129 GCA_002410755.1 Ruminococcaceae bacterium UBA5391
TAGGAATATAGGTAATGTCTGTAACCCAGAAATGATTGGGCAATGGCTGCTCAAAAATTCTCTGTAACAGATTCGGATATTTATGTACAGCCTGTTTGTAATGCACATAGGGTCTGCGCCTCCGTATCTGTGAAAGCAGATCATACTTGCGCATAATACGCAGAATAGCTTTCAAATTGACTTTCTTTCCGGTGCGCCGTAGAATCCAACGGCGCACCCGGCGGCACCCGTAGGTCTGTTTGCAGCGTTGCTGACAATTCAACAGGAGGTCTCTTTTTTCACTGTCCGTTTTTTCGGGTATAGCAAAGTATTTTCCACAAAAAAAGGAGGCTCTTTCCGTCAACCGGTTATGGTCTTCGGAAAGAGTCTCCTTTTTTTGTGGAAAAATGGATTCCCGGGTTCCGCCGATGCGGAACTCGGGAAACAGAGAGAAGAAATTTACTGAAGGCCTTCAGTCTTGTATTTCTTGAGAAGATCCTGTGTTTCCTTATAGCCTTCGTTTGCCTTTTGCTTGACGATACCCTTCGGATCGATCGCTTTGTAGCCAGCAACAAAGTTAGCCCACTTAGCTTCAAAGTCCGCATCGCTACTCGCCATAATAAGGCCTGCGAGATGGTTGTCACGATATTTTCCAAGTTGTGTGCTCAAAACATTCTCTTCCGCCTGCGCATCGCTGTTGCCCTTGGACATAGCGTCGGTGGAATGAATCAATTTGTAAGAGAACTGCTTATTTTTCTTCCATGGATCCGTTACACTTGTCCAGCCATAATGCGAATAGATATCCTTCGTAGCATTATCCATCGCAGCGTTCTGAACGGAAGTATCATGGATAATGTTGTAGCACTGACCATTCTTGTCATAGCCGCTGGAGAGGCCGAAGAAGAAATACGAAGTGAGGTTTCCGAGGCCGTCATTGAAGTGCGTGTCCGAACCAGTGCCATTCATGCAGGCGATGTAAGCCGCCGTCGGAACTTTCAAACCGTCGGTACCAACCGTATAATGCTTGCCTTTAATGCCCCAGCCGAGCAGATTCTGGCCTTCTTCGGTGCAGGCCCAGTTGACAATCTGCATGATCTTATCATAGTTTTTGCTGTTCTTGGTGATAACAATCGTCTGTGAAGTATACGCATCCGTGATGGTGCCGACGCGGGACTGCTTGTCGGCAATTTGAGACTTCAGCATGATAGGCATAATCACATAAGAATACTGACTCTTTTTGGCTGCTTTCAGAGCTTTGTTGATATCGGGCAGCTCCCAGGTAACATAGAAAGTAGAAAGGGCTCTGCCTGTCTCAAGCTTCTGTTCTGCATTTTCATCCTTATCGGTAAAGCATTCCTTATCGAGGATACCTTCACGCCACATCTTATTCCAGAAGCGAATGCCTTCCTTAAAGTTGGTGGAATCGAGAATCAGATCAACCTTCTTCTTCGTATCCGGATCATACTGAAGGATACCGGAACCTTCACCGTATTTGCCGCGTGCATAGATCTGAGTCATTGCCTGCACGAGAACCCAGTTTTCGGCAGCACCCTGTACCATACCTAATGTCGTCTGGCCGTCCGTTTTCGGATGTGCAGTAAGGCCCTTCTTCAAAAGATTGATATAGGAATCTTCGTCGAGGAGCGTCGGATAGTTCTGTTCCTTAATGATATCACTGCGAACGCACATATCAAAGAACGAACCGCCTGTGGTCTGTTCCACGTCGGGGCTGTCTGCCGTAAAGCAATACATTTTCCCATCAGCATCGGAAATATACTGCCAAAGCGGAATTTGATCCTTATAGAACGTGAGCATATTCGGCGCATACTTCTTTGCGAGCGCGCCCATGTCCATCAGAGCACCGGCCTTCACATAATTCTTAAACACAGTACTGTCGCTGAGCATCATCATTTCCGGATAGTTTCCCGCTGCAAGCTCACCCGCGCAAAGGGAACTGTAATCTCCTGAATATCCCGTGATTTTGATGGTGACATTGAACTTATTCTTCAGATACTGCCCGATTGAATTGTCTGTGCTGACGGCGTCCTTGCCGCCCGGAATGGTGAAATCCAATTCCCAGGGATCATTCTTGACTTTAGCAGAGCTGGCACCGCTTGAGGCAGAAGATCCGGACGATGATGCGTTATCTGTCTTTGAGCATGCCGGCAATGCCGCGCAGGCCATAACGGCTGCGAGTGCAAAAGCCAAACCTCTTTTGAAATTCATTGCGCTTCCTCCTAAAATTATTATATCAGGCATCTAAAGTTCCGCCCGATATTTGCACGGTAAAGAATCAGCCTTTGATAGAACCAATCATAAGTCCGCTTGCAAAATATTTTTGAAGGGTAGGATACACGCACATGATTGGGATAACAACCAGAACCGTCATCGACATCTTCAGCGAAGTGGTATTCACCGTATTTAAACCAACCCGCTCGCGCGCCTGCTCCGCCGTACTGGTACTCTGCTGAATAAAGTTCATCAGCACATAGGAAAGAGTATGCAAATCCTTGTTGCCGGCGTTATAGAGAAGAGTATCGGCATAAGTATTCCACTGACCGACGCACATAAAAAGGAACAGCGCCGCAAGAACCGGCTTTAGAAGCGGCAGAATAACACGGAACAGCACCTTGAAATAGCCTGCGCCGTCGATCATGGCACTTTCCTCCAACGCGGGCGGAATCGACTCGATATAAGTTTTGATCATGATCATGTTGAACACGCTGAAAAGCCCGGGGATAACATAGACAAGGAAAGAATTGGTAAGGTGAAGCCTAACCATAAGGATATACGAAGGAATCATACCTGCGCTGAAATACATCGTGATAGTGATAAATTTCTGAAAAAATCCGCGGCCTGGAAAATGCTGGTGACTGAGAGCAAAAGCCGCAAGCAAACAGACAAACAGATTGCAGACCGGCGTGATCAGCGTGCGGAGAACAGAAATCAAAAATGCGTGCGGCACTGTCGAATCTGAAAGAAGCAGCTTGTAAGCCTCCACCGTGAAACCTTTCGGCCAGAAAAGCAAAGGCGTATTGATCATTGCCACATTGCTTAAGGAATAAAACAGGATATAAAGGAACGGATAAAAAGAACAAACCGCGACAACGATCATAAAGATCGCAACGAACAGATCAAAGAAGAAATCGCCGGTCGAATAGCGGTGCAGCCCTCTTGATCTTCTGCGCTTGTCAGACAGGTTAGCCATGCAAACAACTCCTTTTTTCACATAACGGACGTCCCCTGATATTTCTTGGCAACATGATTGACGATAAGGAACAGGCCAATGCTGACCAGCGTTCGTATCATGCAGACGGCCGTGGCATATGGGATGTTCAACTGTGAAAGGCCATATTCGTAAATATACATCTCCAGCGTTTCCATCGTGGACCTATTCGTTGGATTGCAGAAAAGGTAATTTGATTCCAGATTGGAACTGAGCATGCTCCCGGAATTGAGGATCAGCAGAATAACGAGCGTCGGCTTCAGCTCCGGTACCGTGATATAGCGGATTTTCTGCATTCTTGTGGCCCCGTCGATATCGGCCGCTTCATACTGCTCCGTGTCAATTCCGGCGATAGACGCAAGGAAAATTACGCTGTCATAGCCGAGACTCAGCCAAACTCCGACGAAGAGCATAATCCACCACGACCATGTGGGCGAACCCAGGAAATTTACTCCTTCACTAATAACTCCCTGACTTACAAGCAGCTGGTTTATCACGCCGCTGGACTTCGAAAAGAAAGCGTAAAAGATCATGTAGCAGATGACCCACGAAACAAAATACGGAAAGAAAGAAGCGGTCTGAATAAATTTCTTCATTTTCTTCAGGCGGACTTCATTCAGAAAGATCGCGAATGCAGCCGAAATGTAAAGGCAAGCAAACAGGCCCATCAGATTCATGACGACCGTATTGCGGATTGTTTCCCATGCGTCGGCCGTACCGGTGAAAAAAAATCTGAATTCCTTGAAGCCGATCCATTTGGCGCTCCAGATATCCTGGCCCAAATGATAATCTTTGAAGGCCATGATCCAGCCGGAAAGAGGAACATAACTGAATACCGCAAGAAAAACGACAGCAGGAAGAAGCATCAGATAAAGCTGATAATACTTCTTAAAAGAAACGGATCGCGGCGTTTTTCTCGTTTCGATTGTTGCTTCCATTGCCTCAGGTTTTTTCCTCATATTGCTTTCCTCTCATTCAATAATTGCGATAATTGCAAACTTTGGGATTTGTGCTAAAGTCTAAATTGTATATGTAAATCAACAACATTATTGTATATTTTTCTGTTGACTGCCGCAATTGACAAACTAAACCCTCATCCATGACGGATTAAACTTGTTTCTAAATTTTGAACGGCTTTTTGAAATTATGTGCATAAAAACAAGACGTCCAAATTGTGGGCGCCTTGCTTTTATGCAATATTACAAAAAAGATACAGCTCCTTCAGCAGGATTTTTCACCTGTTTTCAAAGCTCTTCCGGTATGCGCTCGGCGTAACTCCGTAAGCATTCTTGAACACGCGGCAGAAATAATTCAGATCCTTGTAACCGACCTTCTGGGCGGTATTGCTCACGAGGCCGCCCGCCGCGAGAAGCTTTGCAGCCTTGGCGGCTCGCACGGTATTGAGATAATCGCGAAACGTAAGGCCAATCTCTTTCTGGAACTGGCGGCCGAGGTAGACCTCGTTGTAGTGGAGGGCGTCGGCAATCATGCGGACGCTGAGTTCTTCCCCGTAATGCACGGCAACATAATCCGTCACGCGGCGGCAGAGCTCGCCGCCCGGCCCCTGCTGTTCCACCGAAGGTTCCTCCGGCGGAGCGGCTTCGCGGCGGTCCAACTCCGAGCGAACCGCCTGCAGGCAACCAATCAGTTCTCCGGTATCCACCGGCTTGAGCAGGTAGTTTCGCACGCCGTATTCCATGGCCTTCCGGGCATAATCGAAATTTGCGTAGCCGCTCAGGATGATAACTTCGGACGTGATGTTTTTCTCCCGCATGGAACGGAGCATTTCGAGGCCGTCCGTGCGGGGCATGCGCACGTCGGTGATCACGAGGTCGAACCGGCGGTTCTCCATCATCTCCAGCGCGCGATATCCGTTTTCCGCGAGCGCGGCGATGGAAAAGCCGTACTTTTCCCAAGGAATGAGAGCGGCAAGGCCGTTCCGGATGACGGTTTCATCTTCCGCAATCAGCACACGATACGGCATATCATTTCACCTCCAGACGATTGATGGGTAGCTTCACAAGAATCTCGGTTCCGACGTTGCGTTCGCTTTCCACGGTAAGCAGCGCGCTTGTTCCGTACAGGAGGGACAGACGCTCCGCAATATTCCGAAGTGCATAGTTCTTCCGCGACGATCCTTTGGAATAAAGCGAAACGCGCAGGGCTTCGAGTTCCTTCTCGTTCATGCCGATGCCGTCGTCGCTTACGCGCATCGTGAGGAAATCGTCTTCCCGGCGGATGGTGAGGTTGATGGTTCCTCCGGATTCCTTCAGCTCCAGCCCGTGGACGATCGCGTTCTCAATCAGCGGCTGAAGCAGGAATTTCGGGATACAGTAATGGAGCAGTTCTTCCGGAACGTCGGTTTTCAGACGGATTTTTCCTGCGTGGCGGAAATCCTGAATGGTAAAATAGTCGTGCACAAAGGCCAATTCATCCCGCAGGGTGATGGCCTGCCTCGAGTCGTCGATCATCTCCCTGTAGCTTTTCGCGAATATCTGCACGAGGTCGGCCGTTTCGCGGTCTCCTTTCAGCACGAGGCTCATGCGGATGCTTTCCAGTGTGTTAAACAGGTAATGCGGATTAATCTGCCGTTCGAGCGCGAAAATGCATGCTTCCTTCCGAGCGTTTTCCAGTTGCTCTTCCTTCAGCTTTGCCTGCATCTCCTCCTTGGTAAGCAGGTCGAGCGTCTGGAGCATTTCACTGAATTTTTCGCCGAGACGCGTAATCTCGTCGTTGCCGCCCACGGTCACCGAAACGGCGTAATTGCCCTGACTGATCTCGTTCATTTTCCCCACCAGATATTCCAGGCGTTTCGTGATGTTGCGGGCAAACAGGACAATGAGCGGAACGACAACCAGCAGGCAGAGCAGACAGGCGACCACGTTCATCGTCTGCATGTTCCAGATGCTGCGGTATACCGTATCCAACGGAACAAGCGTTGTGAGGGTCCAGCCGGAAAGATTAAACGTTTCGTTGTTCAGCGTGTTCTTCAGCAGCAGGTACTTCTGGCCGGCGTAATTCACATAAGGCTCCTCGCCGTCTGTGACGGAATTTGCAAGAGCCGCGAGGCCGGCGCTGTCCTGCGAGTTGGAAACGACCGTGCGGCCCTCGCCGTCCGTCAGAAGCACAAGGTTTTGCTCCGCTTTCAGATCCGGCAGATACTGCCTCAGGTCATCCAGACGAATACGCAGCTCAAGTACGCCAACAAGGCCGACAGTGCCCGTGTAATTGTCATAGCGGTTGATTGGCATTAGAAAACCGATGAAACCGCCGCCCGACATTTGATCCGAAGCTTCGGCCTTCTCCCAGAAAACGGAGGCCGGGTCGTTCGCTAAAAGTGCCTTCTTCGCTTCATATTCATCTTTGTCCCGGATAAAAAGTCCGGAATACTGAAGGTTCATGTTCGAAGTATAAATATGGAGTTGCATATGATTATTACTGTAATATGCCTTTGATATCTGCCCCAGAATTCGGTCGCTGTAAAAGGAATAGAGGTCATAATCGCTGCCTTTGGTCTGACAAAGATATTCCTGAAGGTTGCTGTCGCTTGCAATATCGTAGGCAATTAAATAAAACTGGTCAAGCTGATGTAGAAGGTTGTTCTGGATAAGATCGGCCGACTGCTGGCATACCCGGATGGACTGGTCGATGGTGTTTTTCCGGAACTGCTCGGTCAGGAAAGTGCCGAGGAAAAGGACGGTAAGCACAAGGAAAGGAACATAAATAAGGATTAGCTTATTGCGCAACTTCAAACCTTTTTGCTTCTTCAATTCTTTTTCCTCCCGCAAAACAGCAAACGCCGTCCGATTTTCTTACTTTTTTGAAGATGAAGACGCTTCGCCGCTACAGAACAGGGAGCAGCCCATTGCCTTATAATAACCGATCCGGTCCAGAATAAGCCCGCAACTGCACCGAAAATACTCTGCGAGGCAGTCAACGCACAAAAACTCGGCGGCGCCGCGGTTAATGAGCCGCTTTGTAATTGAGAGCTCATCTGAAGAAAGCTCTCTTCCGCAGTTTTTGCAGAAAGCCATCTTACAGCTTTACAACCGTCGCCCGGTAGACACGCGGGGCGTGCGGGGCAACAACTCATGCAGCAGAAAGTGTCGCGGTAAACGCCGGCGTCTTCCTGCGCCCAGAGGTCGCGGAACTTCAGGCCATACCCGGTGTTGCAGGGAAACCCCGCATCCCAGAACACAAGCGACAGGTTAACGGGGACGTCCGAATAGTTGGTAAAGCAGACCGCCCAGCTTCCGTCACTCAGCATTTTCAGGTAAACCGCGCTGTACTGGATACCGGCGGGGTCCGAGAACACAATGGGAGGTCTCCCCAGGGGGTCCCCTGGCCGATGGCGATCAAGTCGCGGTTCATCAGGATGCCGCGGGTCTCCGCATCCATATTGCGGATATCGCAGCCGATGATGAGCGGGGAGCCATACATACACCAGACTGAGAAATGAGTTTTGTATTCCTCCGCGGTGCAGCCGCCGAGGCCTACATGGCCTTTCCCATGCATGCCGACAATGAGCATATCCATATCGTTCCAGCAGCCGGGTCGGCCGAAGCGGGTAATTTCACGGTTGTGCTGACTCTGTGCAATGCCGCTGGCGGATTTCCAGTTATCCTGAATATCACCCGTAGAGCGGAAACTGTGTGCTCAGACTGTCGGAAATATTTTCAGCAAATGTGTTCCAGAAGTTCCACCCCATCGGAGGACGTTCCGCTTTCATGTAAGCTCATCCTTTTCATTCAAAATTGCAGCGGGAAACCGGCCTTTTTTATATTTTATTTATATTTTATTTATATTTTAACCACAAAAGCCTCCTGCTGGCAACAGGGAAGTCAAGACTTTTTCTTTTTTCCGAATGTTCAATATGGTATAATAAACCGACCATGTATCTGAAAAATTCTCACGTCGGGAGGGGTTCCTCATGAAAAAAGCGCTTGTCACCGGTGCGTCCGGGGGAATTGGGCGGGCCGTTGCCCGCAGGCTCTGCCGGGACGGATATTTTGTGATTCTGAATTACAACCGTTCGGGGCAGGCGGCGCTCGCCCTGCGGGACGAACTCAACGCTTCCTTTGCGGAGCCTCAGGCAGAGGCAATCCATGCCGACCTCACAGACTTGGCGCAGACGGAGGCCATGTTCCGCGCCGCGGGCAACGTAGACGTGCTGGTCAACAACGCCGGCATCGCGCAGCAGAAGCTTTTCACCGACCTCACCGAGGAGAACTGGCGCCGCATGATGGAAGTGGACGTGGGTGGCGTATTTCGGTGCTGCAGGCTTGCGCTTCCTCATATGATCCATGAAAAGCGCGGGAAAATTGTGAACATCTCCTCCATGTGGGGGCAGGTGGGCGCCTCGTGCGAGGTCTCTTACTCCGCCGCGAAAGCAGCTGTCATCGGGCTTACGAAAGCTCTCGCAAAGGAGGTCGGACCCTCCGGCATTCAGGTGAACTGCATTGCGCCAGGGGTCATCGGCACGCCGATGAATGCGGGCTTCGGGCCGGATACCCTGCGGGGACTTGCGGAGGAAACGCCCCTCGGACGCCTCGGTACGCCGGAGGACGTGGCGGAAACCGTGTCATTTCTTGTTTCACCCGGCGCAGATTTCATCACCGGGCAGGTGATCGGCGTGAACAGCGGTTTCGTCATCTGAGCGTTACACCGTCGTTATCAGAACGGTGCAGTTTCCCCGGATGCGGTATGGTCCGCAGCCAGCTGGAAGGAAAACGCTCGAGCCCTTCTTCAATTTCAGCTCTTCACCGCCCTGCTTCAGGAGCGAGGCTTTCCCGGAAAGGCAGAGAAGGGAATGGAAGCTCTCTTCGCCGGCGGTGAATTCTGCGTCTTGCAGCTCCATTTTCCTCACGGTGAAGATGCCCGCAGGAGGCGAGCAGTGTGCTCACTCCGCCGGGGAATTCTTCCGGCTCTCCCTGGGGGCGAGCCGAACGCTGGGGCCGCTCAAGGCGGGTGACGTCCATCGCCTGGGCGATGTGCAGTTCACGGGGCTTCCCGTCTTTTCCGGGGCGGCCGTAGTCATAGATACGGTAGGTGAGGTTGGAGCTCTGCTGGATCTCGGCGATGAGAATGCCCGCGCCAATGGCGTGGAGCGTGCCGGTCTCGATGAAAAGCACGTCGCCGCGATGAACCCGCGCCTTTCGGGCGGGTATTTGTTTCATTTTTCTTATTATATTATATTATAACCCAATTTGAGGTTTTCCTCAAGGCCAGTATCGCACAATTTCCGGTATGCGGCCGTCATGTGCCGAATAAATCAGGAGGATGTAGGTTTGTCAAACATGTTGATAGATTACAATAAAGTTCGCAATTTC
>DHOL01000054.1:0-5486 GCA_002410755.1 Ruminococcaceae bacterium UBA5391
CTGCACACGGGGCCAGAACCCGGAATTAAAATATTTTGGAAAAGGATTTTGTCCATGCAGTATGATCTACCAGCCCTTTCCGCTGCTGTCCTGTTTTTAGGCGCTGTGCTGGGCCTTGTGTTCGGCAGTGCGCTCGGCTGCCTTGTGCGGCGGATGGGGCGGCATGAAAGCTGGCTTCGGGGCCGAAGCCACTGTGATGCGTGCGGCCATACGCTCGCACCTAAAGACCTTGTGCCGGTTTTCAGTTACGTTGCCCTGCATGGCCGGTGCCGCTACTGCGGCGCACCAATCGGTGCCGAAGCGCCTGTTTCAGAAGGTGTGCTCGGGGCAGTGTTTGCGGCAGTTGTGTGGCGTTTTGGCCTGACGCTCGATACGCTGGAAGCCTTTGTGCTCTGCTGCTGCCTTTTCTGCATTTCTCTCTCAGACCTTGAGACGCGGGAAATCCCTGACCGGTTTCCTGTGATTGCAGGCATCTCCCGCGCAGGTTTTCTGCTGCTGGAGGGAGCCGGATGGCCCGGTCTCTGGCAAAGCCTCCGGAATGGCATCATCCTCGGAGGAACAGTTCTGCTTATCAGCCTTATTATGGATCAAATCCTGAAAAAGGAGAGCATGGGCGGCGGCGATATTAAGTTGCTGTTTGTTCTTGGGCTGTATTTCAGCCTTCCGGAGTGCCTGTTGCTGCTGATTCTCGCTTGTGTGTCCGGACTTCTTCTGGTGCCGGCCGTTCACAGGCACGGGGAAGTGCGGATTCCATTTGGCCCGGCGCTTTCGGCCGCGGCGGTGCTGACCATGCTTTTTGGACAGCAGGCAGTTACATGGTATCTTGGCCTGTTGTAAGGCTGTGCGGCTTTCCGCTGAAAAGCCTTTCGGGCATTTGGAGGGTTTTATGTTAAGAAAAATATCCGGTGTCGAGATTGGAAATTACTCGATTAAGCTTGCACTCTGTTCCAGAAATGGACTGCTTCGGGCCCAGTCTGCACCTCTTCCGGACAACGTTGTGAAAAGCGGCAGGATTACCGCGCCTGTGGCTGCGGGGGAGCAGCTCCGTGCTCTGCGCCGCAGCCTGCGGGGTGCCCCGCGGGCTGCAGCCCTGGTGCTTCCGCCGAGCCTTGTAGTTTCCCGCAGGGTAACCCTCCCTGCCATGACGGAGCAGGAAATTGCGCTGAACCTCCCCTATGAGTTCCGCGATTTTCTGAAAGGGCAAAATTCCGAATACTATTATGACTATATCGTGCAGGAGACCGTAAAGGACAGCTCCGGGAAGCCGGAAAAGCTGAAGCTTTTTGCCTCTGCCGTCCCAAGCAGGGCGATTGCCATGTATTTTTCCCTGTTTCGCTCGGCGGGCTTCCGCCTGAAGGCTGCCATTCCGCCGGAAGCAGCGCTGCAGAACCTTATCCGGGGACGCACGGACCTTCCGCAGGAACTTGCTGTGGCAGATATTGGCCATACGCTGACAAGCGTCTATTTTTTCTGCGGCGGCTCGTTCCGCGCCGTGAAGAGGATTGAGGCCGGGAGCAGCCTCGTGGATGAAGCGGTTGCCTACGAAAAAAATATGGATGTCCATATTGCGCGGAATTACAAGGAAAATGACCTTGAGCAGGTGCAGACACTGGAAACGTGCAAGAATGCCTACAATAACCTTGCTGTTGAAATCATGAAAGCCATCAATTTCTATTCCTATGAAAACCGCAGCGGTACTCTTAGGGATATTTACTGTATTGGAGGCGGTTCGGACCTTAAGCCCCTGTTGGAGGTAATCCGCCATACGACGGAAAAAACGCTTCATCCGGCTTCTGAGCTTGTGCCATGTGGTTCTCAGGGTTGCTTTTCTGCTCCAGACTGTGTGCTCGCCGCGGGTGCCGCCATGCAGGCGGTCCGGTGAAAAGGGAGGGGAACGGATATGATAAGTGGAAAAAGCCTTGGGGGCCGGTTCCAAAGGCTTCCGGAAAAGGCAACCATGAACCTTGCGCAGCGGAAAAAAAGGTTTCATCCGCACACCATGTTTCCACTGATTTTTGTTTTGGTTGCGGGTTCCCTCGCGGTTGCAAAGTTTGCGTTTCTCGATCCGCTTGGCAGGAAAACCGATGCCTACGACAGGCTGAGCCGGCAGCAGGAGCAGCTTGCTTCCGTCACCGCTTCCCTAAAGGACTATGATGAGGTTGCGGAAAAGTATGGCAAGTACAGCTATGGCTATATGACAGAGGATGAATCTGCGCTTGTTGACAGGATACAGGTGCTTGACCTGATAGAGGAAAAGCTTTCCGGTATGGCGACCGTAAAAGATTTCTCCATCAGCGGGAATACCCTCTCAGTTAATATCAGCAATGTAACGCTTGCAAAGACAGGTGTTATTGTAAAGGACCTTGAGTCCAGCAGCCTTGTTTCCAGTGTTTCTGTTTATACCGCCTCAACGGAAGGAAACAGCGGTTCCCAGTCCCAAAATTCTGCTCAGCCGGTCAGCGTCTCCATGACGGTTACGCTCACAAAATCAAAGGAGGCGTCAAAATGAGCGGCTCAAAAATGCGCGAAAACATCCTCCTTGTCGCCCTTTTGCTCCTCCTTTCCGGTGTAGCTTACTATGCTTTCTTTTATATGCCGCTTCAGACTGAGCTGCAAGGCGTTGAGACACAGGTCAGCGCACTGGAAAAGCAGAACGAAGCGGAAACAGCCAAAGCGGAAAAGCTTCGGCAGATGAAGAAGGAGTTGAACAGCCTCATTTCTTCCAAACAAGAAACAGAGGTCGCAAATTATGACAATTCCAAGGCAATCATGTCACAGCTTAATGGCATCCTTGCTTCCGCAGACAGCTATTCGCTTAGCTTTGGGACTCCGGCGTTCGGGAGCAACGGCGTAGTCCGTCGTCAGGTTGCCGTTTCCTTCACGGCGCCGAGCTACACCGTTGCAAAAGCAGTAATCCAGGAATTTGCACAGAGCCGGTGGCGCTGCCTTGTAAACAGCATTTCTTTTACTTCCGCCGGCGGCACTCCGGGCGTGGGCGCGAATATTATGTCGGGTGCAGTTTCCGTCAATGCCACGATTACCTATTTTGAACGTGCTTTGACTCCTTCTGCCGTCTCTGGCACAAGTACAAAATAGCAGAGAAAGTCCCCGGAAATGCCGCAGAACGGCCCGTCCGGGGACTTTCTTAATTTTGAAAGCTGTTTTTCCATGCTGTCAAGGGATTCCTTCCGGTTTCGGTCCGGCTAAGGGGTATAAGACCGTTCTGCCGTCCCCCGGAGCACACCCTGCACAACCCACCTTACGGAATTGTCGGAACCAATGCAGGTGGAAAGTGTCAGGATTTTATCGTTCACCGAAGGAGTAACGCCGGTCTTGTAAGATGTTTGATGGGTACAGAAGCTGATAAAATCCTGTTTCGCCGTATCATCTTGAAAACCAATCTGGTAAGCTTTCCCGCTGGCACTTACCTGGTAGGCGGAAAATACTTCGTACCGGCGGACGCCTGTTTCATCCACAATATAAACGTTCTGATGAGCACTCCAGAAATCCTTACTGCTGTAGCTGCGGATAGCCGCAAACATGGAGCCGTTCTTCATATTATGCCCATAAATAATGGAGTTGAAATCAGTCAAACTGCGGCTGCATTTTGACTCAAGGAAAATTGCACCGACGGAAAGGACGCTTTTATTCCATGTGTGAGTCAAGTAATACTGGTTATCCG
Source organism: Ruminococcaceae bacterium UBA5391 (assembly GCA_002410755.1). GTDB lineage: Bacteria > Bacillota > Clostridia > Oscillospirales > Acutalibacteraceae > Thermocaproicibacter. The sequence goes on from DHOL01000054.1 coordinate 3,683, forward strand.
TTCCTTTAAGAAGCGGATAGGAAACGGCCGTCCCCGGAATTTCAATCCAGCCGACGATATCGTCGTTGACACGCTGCAGTGCGGTGATATCCATGCCGGAAAGTGTTTTCATGGTGGATTCATATGGCGCAGCGGGGGATATGGAAAAAGATGCCGACGGTGTGCTTCCCGTCCCGGAAGAGGAGGATGAAATTCTGACAAGCGCCCTAGCCTGCTCATAATTTTTTTTGCCCTTCTGGTACTGGATGACGTAGGAGATAACCATATACGCGCTGACGGCAAAAATAACGGACAGCACTGCAATTAGCACAGTGCGGAGTTTCCGGTTCATGGGCTGTCCCTCCCGACAACTTCAGTAAGCGGTTGACGAATTTTGTTTTCCAGTATTTTTCTTCACTCGCTGTGCAGATTCTAAGGCTTCGTTGAGGGCACTGTCTGCCAACACCATCAGTTCCAGCGCGCTTCGGAAGCTTTCTTCACGCCCGCTTTCCAGCCAAATAACAGAACCCTGCCAGCTTGCGTTCCGGCGGAAAAATATTCGGATGATAAATGTTGCGAGACTGCCATGCCTGATTTCTGCGTTGGTGGAAAACACCGGAAGTCTTTTTTCCCTCCTGTTGAAAGAACGGGTTTCCATAAATGGCTGGGGAAAATTCATCCCGTCAAGAAGAGCATCCATACGCAGAATAAACTGCATTGTGCCATAAAAATCTACCCCGCCGCTCAGTGCGGGGTTATAGATGCGGCCGACCGGTACGCTGCTTTTGTAAGAATCAATACAAACAGTCGTAGAGCGGTACTCGTTTCCGCGCAGTTTATCCTGCGTCAATTAATACACCTTCTTTAGCAGGAATATTATACCACTTTGAAGCAGCGGAAAGGATATAATTTTGGAAATTCTGCTGGCAAAGAACAGGTGAAGATCGCTTTTACATGAAAAATCACAGCGCAATTTTCAAAAAAGAAAGATATATTATGCTAAATTTGTATAACATTTGACTTTTTATTGCGGTGTGGCAGAAAAAGTGTTATCTTTACAGATAACAGATACAGACGTTAAGCAGCATTGCAGGCAGATATATTCTGGTGGCACTTTAAGCCGGCAGAGGGAATGGAGAGATCAGACTGTGGGATCGGATATGCTGAAAGTCAGAATGTTTGGGTATTGTTCACTTACCCTTGGGGAACGGGAAATCAGTGATAAGGAAAACCGCTCCCGAAAAGCATGGCAGCTTCTCGCCTATATGATTTATTTCCGACACCGCACCATCCCGCAGCAAGAACTGCTTTCTCTGCTCTGGGGAAAAGACGGAAAAAGCACACAGCCGGTAAATGCACTGAAAACAATGCTTCACCGGATTCGCGACATGCTGGATACTTTGTACGAAAATGCAGGACAGCAACTGATCGTTCGCCGGGACGGAACCTATGCCTGGAACAACTCCTTCCCACTCCAGTTTGATGTGGATGATTTTGAGGCGTTTTGCCATCTGGGTGCTGCGGAGGAGAATGGGGATGAACGCCTTGCAGAATACCGCCGTGCACTGGTCCTTTATGGCGGGGATTTCCTGCCGAAGTTTTCTGCAAAACCGTGGGTTGTGCCAATCAGCACCAGTCTTCACAGCCTCTATCTGCAAGCCTGCCGAGAAACAGTTGTACTCCTGGAAAAGCGCAACCTGACAGAGGAAGTGATTGCACTCTGCCAGCGTGCCGTACAGCTTGAGCCTTATGAGGAAGACTTTTACTTTCATCTGATGAAAGGGCTGATGAAAAAGGGGAATCGTCGTTGGAGAAGCACTTGTCA
>DHOL01000054.1:5625-6270 GCA_002410755.1 Ruminococcaceae bacterium UBA5391
GCTGATGAAAAAGGGGAATCGTCGAGAAGCCGCCAACGTTTACCGGAACATGAGGGATCTTTTGTTTTCCAACTTTGGCATTATGCCATCCGATGAGGTGACAGCGCTGTACCGTAACACGGTGCGCCCCCAGAATGACCGGGAGATCAGTATTGACACGGTGCGGGATCAACTGCGGGAAACGGCACCGGACTGCGGCGCACTCGTCTGTGACTACGATATGTTTAAAGTAATCTACCGGATGCTGGCCCGTTCGGTGATGCGTAGCGGCGATGCAGTCCATATTGCCCTTTTGACTGTCGGCGGTGCAGAAAATATCCTGGCAAAGCGCAGCCGTGACATCTGCATGAATAATCTGCTGGAGCTGCTCCGCCAGAACCTGCGCCGTGGCGACGTCATTTCTCGGTGCAGTGTTTCCCAATATATTGTGCTGCTTCAGCAGGCAGACTATGAAAACAGCTGCGCAATTATGGAGCGGATAAGCCGTTCCTTCTGCCGCCGCTATCCGCACTCTCCTGCCCAGCTGCTTTATTCTGTTCAGCCTATTGAACCGTTCCAGTAAATGCCGCCACAACCTGCGCCAAGGTGCTGAAGGGACGGCTGTTTGCCGCCGGAGGAGGTTCCTCCGGCGGCATTTTTTAGCAC
>DHOL01000054.1:6466-6747 GCA_002410755.1 Ruminococcaceae bacterium UBA5391
GTTTCCCAGTAAATTTCATTTGCAGCATATAAATTTTATGCATAATTTTGAACTACACTTTTAATGGATAAAAATGAAGATTTTCAAAGGCTGTTGCATGAAATCTGAGCAAAAAAGTTTTAAAAGGCAAAAAATAAGCCCAAAAGATAAAGAATAAATATTCATACTTTTCTTGATTTATTGAATATATGGTGTATAATATAAAATTGTTAACACAAAATTGGAAGGCGGTGGACAGCATGCAAAAGAAGATTAAAAAAGTAGTGCTTGCTTATTCGGGC
>DHOL01000054.1:6951-7245 GCA_002410755.1 Ruminococcaceae bacterium UBA5391
CTGCGAAGTCATTGCGGTTGCTGCGGATGTTGGGCAGGGGGATGAACTTTCTGGCCTGGAGGATAAGGCAAAGCGAACCGGGGCTTCCAAACTGTACATTGTTGACCTCAAAGATGAGTTCGTAAAAGACTACATATGGCCGACACTGAAAGCAGGGGCCGTTTATGAAGGAAAATATTTGCTGGGGACTTCTTTTGCACGACCTGCCATCGCCAAGCACCTGGTAGAGATAGCCAAAACCGAAGGCGCCGATGCGATTGCACACGGCGCTACAGGCAAGGGAAATGACCAGGT
>DHOL01000054.1:7436-7644 GCA_002410755.1 Ruminococcaceae bacterium UBA5391
TACAGGCAAGGGAAATGACCAGGTCCGCTTTGAGCTTTCCATCCGTGCGTTTGCACCGGACATGACGGTCATTGCCCCGTGGAGAATCTGGGACATTACTTCACGCGACGAGGAGCTTGACTATGCCGAAGCGCACCATATTCCCCTTAAAGTTACGCGGAAAACAAGCTATTCCAAAGATAAGAACCTCTGGCACCTTTCCCATGAG
>DHOL01000064.1 GCA_002410755.1 Ruminococcaceae bacterium UBA5391
CTCCATGGTAAGGCAGAAAACCGTAAAGCTGACAGAAGAAGAATACAATGCGGCGGTCCGGTATGTCATCCGGAAATACCGCATGGAAGACCGGGACGGATCAATTGACCTGCGCGGCCAGGATATCGGGTACATAGCGGAATTGGTGGCCGAAGCGGTCGGACAGGCCCGGTTGGCGGAAGGGACCTTTGAAATTGCCCGGAATGACCGGGAACTCAACGAAAGGAATGAAACAGCACATGAAACAGCAGGAAATGCTTGAAAGAGCGGGAAACGAAATACTTACCCGTGCACAGGCTATTGCCGCTATGACGTCACCGCAGGAGATCAGCCGGGAGTACCACAGGGCGTTTGGCTATGTCTGTGCGCTCCGTGACATGGGGATCTGCGGCAAAAGGCGCTATAACGTTGCCATGAATTCCCTTAATGAAGCTCTTTGCGAAGCCACAAAAAAAGCCGCTCCCGGCGCTGAGAACACCGAAAGCGGTCCAACAGGAGATCATCCCGAAAAGGATGACAGTCCAAATCACCATTTCAGTGTAGACGAAAAAGCGGCGGATGTCAAGGCCCCATCTATTCCGCTGCGGAGAATGGCTTTGGCAATGCAATATGCACGTATTGACGATTCGCGCATTGTCGCAGTGCTGCTAAACGTGCTTAGACCGGAGAAAGAGAGGCGGCCGGGATGATTGCAGGATACAAAGGTATCGGGCCGGAGCAGGGCAAATGCATAAAAGCCGAAAATGCCCTGGCCTATGCCATGGAGCGCTGCGGCATTCGCCTGTCTGTAATGCCTGCAGATCAGAGAGACCATGACGAATTTTGCCAGACCTTTTTGGAGTGGTTTTATTCCGGCAACTGGGTACCGGTTGAACGGGATGATGAACAGGAGGCGGTTAATCCATGGGCAAGCTGACACATGAGGAATGGCTGGCGGAGCGCCGGAAGTCAATCGGCGGCAGCGACGCGGCGGCCATTGTCGGGATGAACCACTATGTCACACCCTATATGCTCTGGGCGGATAAGACCGGCCGGCTTCCGGACAAGCCGGATAATGAAGCGATGCGGCAGGGCCGGGATCTGGAACAGTACGTGGCCGACCGGTTCATGGAAGCAACGGGAAAGCGTGTGCACCGGCACACGTCAATGTTCCATTCTTCCGACTATCCGTTCGCCCATGCGAATATCGACCGGGCGGTTGTAGGGGAGCGCACCGGCCTCGAATGTAAGACGACCAGCCTCATGAACCTGAAGAAATTCAAGAACGGCGAATATCCGGAAAACTATTACGTCCAGTGTGTCCACTACCTTGCCGTGACCGGATGGGATCGGTGGTATCTGGCAGTTATCATTCTGAACCAGGGCTTCAAGTGGTTCACGATTGAACGCGATCAGGCCGAGATCGACGCGCTGATGAAAGCCGAGAAAGATTTCTGGGATACCTACGTTCTTCCGGATGTCCCGCCGCCGGTAGATGGGCTTCCGCCGACAGACGAGACCTTAAAACAGATTTTCCCGGGCGGAGGAGCGCAGGACGTGCCGCTTGATCTGTTCGGATGCGGGGATCTTATTCAGAAATATTTTGCTACAAAGGACCTTGTTAAAACATATAAGCAGGAGTTGGAACAGTGCAAGCAGTCCATACAGCAAAGCCTTGGCAATGCGGAATCAGGCGCCTGCGGCGGCTACTCAGTTACATGGAAGCAGCAGTCACGTAAAACATTTGACCTGAAACGCTTTGCGGCAGACCATCCGGAGATTGACCTCAGCAGTTATTATCAAGAATCCACATTCCGTAAATTTGATATAAAGGAGAATGTAAAATGACTTCCATTCAAAAAGCTACCGAAAGTTCCGCTGCAATGAGGACGGAAAAGCGCACCATGCAGGATTACATAAAGAAGATGCAGGGGGAAATCAAAAAGGCGCTGCCATCCGTGCTGACACCGGAGCGCTTCACTCGCATTGTGCTTTCAGCCCTTTCCACAAACCCGAAACTGCAGCAGACAACGCCGCAGTCTTTTCTCGGCGCCATGATGACAGCCGCGCAGCTTGGACTTGAACCCAATACACCGCTCGGTCAGGCATATCTCATCCCATTTAAGAACAAAGGCACTTTAGAATGCCAGTTCCAGCTTGGCTATAAAGGGATGATTGACCTTGCATATCGTTCAAATGTGGTGTTAATCGACGCAAAAACAGTCTATGAAAACGATGATTTTATCTATGAATTTGGGCTTGACCCCAAACTGAAGTTGGTTCCCACCAAAGGCGATCGGGGAGAACCAATTTTGTTCTATGGCATGTTCAAAACAAAAGACGGTGGCTTCGGGTTTGATGTTATGAGCATTAATGAAATCAGGGCTCACGCAAAAAAATACAGTCAATCATATGCCAGCGAATATTCTCCTTGGAAAACTAATTTTGAAGAAATGGCAAAGAAAACTGTTCTGAAAAGGGCTCTAAAATATGCCCCAATGTCAACCGATTTCATCCGTAAAATTAGTGCGGATGAAACAGTTAAAACGGAAATTTCCGATGATATGTTCAGTGTGCCGAATGAAACGATTGAAGTCGAAGGCCATGAAGTAGATGCATCCACCGGGGAGGTGCAGAAATGAGCGCGGAAGATGAATTCCTTGAAGCCTTTTCTCTTTCTGTCAAGCGTCCGGGAGCCGACCGGCTCCTGGCCTGGCTGAAAAAGACAGACTTTTTCACAGCACCGGCAAGCACCCGGTTTCACGGTGACCATGAGGGCGGCCTCGCAGAACACAGCCTGAATGTTTACCGCAGGCTTCAAGAAGAAGTGAAAGCATTGCCTGTTACGCCTTCTGATGAAACGGTTGCTGTTTGCGGCCTGCTGCATGACATTTGCAAGGCGAATTTCTACAAGGTGTCCCAGCGCAACGTAAAGAATGAGAAAACCGGCAGATGGGAGAAACAGCCGTTCTACCAGGTAGAGGATCAGTTCCCTTATGGCCACGGCGAAAAATCCGTTTTCCTGATTGAACGGTTCATGCGTCTGAAAGTTGAGGAAGCCGTAGCAATACGCTGGCACATGGGCGGCTTTGACGATGCGGCAAAGGGTGGAAGCTATGCCGTTTCCGGCGCGTTTGAAAAATATCCGCTGCTGCTGTGTTTGAATGTGGCCGACATGAAAGCGGCATACCTGGATGAAAGGAAGGAAGAAAAAGATGGCACAAGTCATTGACATGGAAAAGAATCGTTCCATGGAGAGTGAAAGCGCTGAAATGGAACAGAAAAACAGCCGCATAGCACCTGAAGAAAACGGTGATTCCGTTCCACCTGCGGAGAATGCCCCGGAAATGGAACAAGAGAACGAAACGCCCAACACCGGAGCCGATGGCGGTGATTCTGCGGATGATGGCACAGAACAGCCGCCGCAGAGCTGCGACTGGAAGAATGCTTCCGGGGACGACGATGGAAGAGAAAACAGCGCTTCTGATGGTGAGCAGGAGCCGCTTCCGGAAGGTCAGGATTTAAGCCTTCGCCTGCCAGCCTTCAGCTCCATCTTTGACGATGCCGACGATGCACTTCGTGATATGGCGCGTACCTTGACAACAAAATTCATTGAGAGCGGAGAACTAGCCATTAAAGTTGTGCTGAACAATTACCATGGCATTTTAAGGCCGGATCCTAAAAAATGTACGGTTGCCTGCAGCCTGAAACCCGCAAAGGTCTCAACGCCTATCCGTTTTCCGGATGACTTGGAAATTACCGTCGAGAAGGACGGCCGCGTCATTGTTCCGGAAGACCGCAACCATCAAATGAAATTCAATGAGATGCAACCCGAAAATGAAACGTCCTCCGGCACCGCCACGGTAGACGGCAAGACGGGAATCGTAGAGGGCTATCAGGAAGACAAGCGGGAATCAAGTGATCCGCCGGAGAATTCCGGTGCGGACGATTTCGGCAGGGATCCGGACGATGATTTTCCACCGTTTGAAGACGAAAGTGCAATGCCGTGAATACGGTATTTTAAAAAGGGCGGTGCGCAGTTGTGCTGAACAGCATATGGATTG
>DHOL01000053.1 GCA_002410755.1 Ruminococcaceae bacterium UBA5391
AATTTTCAAGGTCCCATGCGGCTTTCACCGCCGCTCCTTTTCACAAGGCGCTTCTCTATAATATCAAACCATCCCCGCTTTGTCAACCCCTTTCCATAATTTTTTTCGACTTTTTTTGCAGAAGGGCTTTATAGACCGTTTTCATTCTGCACATTCAAATGGATAAACATGCGCCGCCATGGGAAAAATTCTGACGGAAGGGAGCGTTTGCTACGAATGGAAAGTGGAAATATATTTGGCGGATTCTTGTTATCCTGCTTGTGAATCTGCTGATTATTACAATTTTTATGAAAACCGAAAACGCTGTATCAGCGCTTTCTAAATATGGTTCAACCGGAAGCGAAGTGCGCCAGATTCAGACAAAGCTGAAGCAATGGGGCTATTATAATGGTTCCGTAGACGGTGTTTACGGTTCCCAGACACGGAATTCCGTAGTATCATTCCAGAAAAAGAACGGGCTTGTTGCAGACGGCGTTGCCGGGCCGGCTACTCTTGCAAAAATTGGGATTCCCTCATCGAGCGGTGGCGCTGGCGGCTTCAGCACTCAGGATGTCTCTCTCCTTGCACATGTAATATCCGCGGAGGCGCGCGGGGAACCATACGTGGGGCAGGTGGCAGTCGGTGCAGTCATCCTGAACCGGATTGAGCACCCATCGTTTCCAAACACGCTTGCAGGTGTCATTTACCAGCCCGGGGCGTTTTCCTGTCTGACCGACGGCGGGATTGATGCGCCTGTTGCCGACTCTGCCTACCGTGCAGCGCGTGATGCCATGAATGGGTGGGACCCTTCCGGCGGGGCAATTTACTATTACAATCCTGCAAAGGCTACCAGCAGTTGGATCTGGTCCCGTCCGGTCATTACAGTAATTGGTGATCACCGTTTCTGTTCCTGAACTTACAAATTTACAATTTTTCCGCAGGTGCAGCTGCTGATGGAAAACGGGGCAGAGCAAAAGCTCCGTCCCGTCATTTTTATATCTAAAAATACTCTTTGTAATAAGCTTTCTGAAAAACCGTAAGCGCAGGATCAGGCGTTGGCCTTAAAATCTTCAAACAGCTTTTCCGTTGAGGCAGCATAGGCCCGGTTGGCATCTCCGCTGGCAGTATCCTTGTAAATCATCAGGTATTTTCCGCTTTGGGAAAGCTTTGCGCCGCTGATTGTCTGACCGAAGAGCGTAAAGTTGCCAGAGGATTTCACGCTGGAAATTATCTTCTGGGCCTTCTCATTCAGGTTTGCTATATCATATTCATAAAGTTCCAGTGTGATATTATTCTTACCATTGCGGCTGTATTGGTAGCGGACGCCCGTTTTTGCACCAATCATATCCGCACGCATCGTTGTAGGGCTGCCGGTTACAAACGCATTGGCAATTAGATATTTCTGCAAGCCCGCAAGGCTGTTGGGGACGCTGCTTTCCGTGACAGACGAAGTCTGGGCGGAAGCCGCCCCGGAAGCGACCTGGGACGCTGGGCTGCTGGAAACAGCATTGCCGACGTCTCCTACGCCGCACGCAGTAAGTGAAACGGCCGCCACGGCCGCTACAGCTACAATCCAAATCTTCTTCATTCCATATCCGCCTTTTCTCTGAATCTGCCACTGGTTTTGCCCCGCGGCCCCGAATAAATTCATTATCCTTTTTTTCTGCTCTTTTGTCAAGCAGTCCTGTATCTGAAAAAATCTATGAATCCGCCGGATTGGAAGCCGAGCTTCCAATCCGGATTTCCCTGCCACCCGTTTGTTTGTAAAGACGGTGGGAAATGGAAATTACGGTACGGTTTTCCGAGGCCCTCCGCAACGCTGCAAGGACACGCTGTTCTGTATCGGAATCGAGGTTTGCCGTGATTTCGTCGAGAAGGAGGATGGCAGGGTTTGCCGCAATGGCACGGGCAATAGAAAGCAGTTGCCACTGCCCCTGGGAAAAAAGCGACAGGGTACAGGGCGTATCGTAGCCATGCTCCAGCTTCTGAATGTCGTCATGCAGGCCGACGGTACAGGCAGCCTTTTCGGCATCCATGCGGGAAACTTCCGGATCAAAAAGGGTAATCTGATCTGCCACGGTACCGGGAACCATGCGGAACGACTGTTCTACACAGCCAAACAGTTTCCGCTTTTCCCCGTCGGGAATCTGGTCGGCACGGGCACCGTAAACGGAAACGCTCCCGCTCTGTGGGCTGTAAAGGCCAAGAATCAATTTAAAAATTGTGCTCTTTCCTGCCCCCGTGCGTCCGGTAAACGTCACATTCTCACCGGCCATTATAGTAAAGTTGCGGTTTTTCAGCACCGGATGCGCCGGTTCATAGCCGAACGTGACGTCCCGGAACTCCACGCAGGGTGCCCCGCCGGTAAGAAGCTGCCGACTCCGGATGGCAGGACTGGCCCTGCCACGTTCCGGCTCGTTCAGGAATTCACCAATACGGCGGACACCGGCAACGGCAGACTGGATATCCTGAATTTCCATGCCGATATCCTCCAGCGGGGAAAACACACGTCCGACATAGGCAATCACCGCAACAGCCGTGCCGACGGTCATGCCGAAAAAGCGGCGCATCCCGCCTCCAGCAGCCGACAGGATCATCATGGCTGCAATCACTGAAGCCTCAACGATAAGGACAACTGGGGAATAAACTGCATTGTAAAAATTGGATTTTTCTACGGCACGGTAGCCTTCCTGGATATACCCGTCGTATTTCCGCTCCATATATCCTTCCCTGTGGAATACGTGAATCATACGGATATTCCGAATTGTTTCCGGGATATGGTTGTTTCCTTTTCCGACGGCAATACGGTTTGCAAGCTGTGCGCTCAGCATCTGCTTCTGGATGTACCGTGTAAAGAGGAACAGCAGCGGCGTTACCACAGCCATCAGCACGCCGAGGCCGAGGCTTTTTACAAAGATTACTACAAGAATGCCGATAACCTCACAGGCGTCGGCAAACATACTGATGATTCCCGATGTGAACAGGTCTTCCACCGTGTCAACATCGTTTACAAAGCGTGAAGCGGTTATGCCGGGTTCAGTCCTTGTAAAGTAGTCCGCAGACAGGCGGGAAAGTTTTTCACACATTCTGTGCCGGAGGCCCCGCGTTACTTTCTGTCCAAATACCGTAATCAACGATTCCTTTGCCGCCTCAAGCAGGCCGGCGGCGGCAACTGCTGCAAAATAAAAAAATGCAAGGCGGAATGTCACCGCTGCGCCTACAGAAAGGCTGTCTATAACGCTTTCAAGAATGAGGGGCGGAATCAGCGCAGACACAACCGCACCGGCGATTGTCACAGTCAGGCCCAGCGTCAGCAGCTTGGAATCCCGAATGACATTCCTTACAACAGGGCCAACGCCGTTACTTTTTTTCATCCTGCCCGCCTCCCCCCGTCTGTGCCTGATACAGGTGCGCATATTCCGGCACCGTTCTTATCAGTTCTTCGTGCGTGCTGAAAAGCGCCCGCCCGTCCTGCATCCAGATGACGCGGTCAAATTCCGGGAACAGGTAAAGCCGGTGGGAAATCAGCAAAATAATGCTTTTGGGTGCGGATTCCCGTAGTCTGCGATAAATTTCCTTCTCAGTTGTGCGGTCCACGGCAGAAAATGGATCATCAAGCACCATGACCGGATACCCGCTGCAAAGTGTCCGGGCAAGCGCGAGCCTTGCCTGCTGCCCACCGGAAAGGCGCACCCCACCGCTGCCAACACGCGTCTGTACCCCATCCGGCATATTTTCTACCTCTCTATCAAGGCAGACTGCCCTAAGGTATTTTTCTGCATCGTCCCCGCTTCCGAGCAGGACATTCTGCTCAATCGTGTCACTCATCAGCTCCGGCTGGTGCCCCAGGTAGGCAAAAATCCCGTTCCGCCGCTCCAAAGGAAGAGAAGAAAGTTCCCGCCCTGCATAGCGGATGCTGCCGGAATAAGGGAACTCACCGAGGAAGGCTTTCCCGAGCGTTGATTTTCCGCAGGCAACCGGGCCGGTCACGCCGATAACCTGCCCCGGGTCTGCATGGAAGGTAATATTGTGGAGAATTTCCTCTCCGCCCGGGAAAGCAAAGGAAAGGCCCTGCACTTCCAGTGTGGCAGGTGCGGCGGGAAGTGCAGGGATAGTCCCGTCCGTTTCCTTCATCAGCGGCCTGATGCGCTTCCAGGAAACCTGTGCCTGCTGTACGGCATTAAAAAGTTTTGCCGCGTGGGAAGACTTGACTGCAAGTTTCGTAAAGCAGGAAAGGAATGTCGTAAATGCGGCGATGTCCCACTCTGTCCAGCCGGTTCCAAGCACATTTTTTGCTCCGAACCAAAGGATGGACAGGACGCCGGCCATTGAAATGACCTGATAGATTGGCTGCATGGCTGCAACCCAGATTTCCGACTTCACAGCAGTGTGCTCATAGTCAGCAAGACAGTCCTCATAGGCACGGTTCCGCTCTTTTTCGCAGCCAAACACCCGGTAGGTGACAGCGCCGGAAATGCGGTCAAGTGTCGCCCCGTTAAGGCGGCCCGCACTCTCCTTAAAGGCGGCCGTGCACCGGTGGACAGGCTTTTTCATCCTTTCTGCAATCAGGTAGGCAAACGGCGGAAAAACGCACGCCAGCAGTGCAAGGCGCCAGTCATACGAAAACAGCATGACAAAGTATGCAATTAGCGCAATGCCGGTGTCAAAAATTTCCGTCGTAAACTTGCGCATCCCTTCAGCACAGGCATCCACATCGGAAATCGCGCGCGTCATCATGCCGCCGATGCTTTCCTGCTCCAGTTCCGCGCAGCTTTTATGCACAAGGTTAAAGTACAGCACATGTTTCATGTTCCGGTTCACATTGTTTGCAAACCGGCGGACATACAACCGCTTTAAATATCTCATCCCCTGCACAAACGCCATCACGGCAGCATAGGCAAGCGCGAGGGAAACCATATCCGAAAAAGTCTTTCTCCCCATAATAATATCGTAAAGGCGCTGCGCAAGCTGGCCTTCAAACCACGGCCCGGCAATCAGGCCGACATTATAGGCAATGCCGGAAACCGTAACGAAGAAGAGCGTTTTTTTCTCCAGCCTGAAGTACGAGAGAATATGGTCCGGCTTTGGCACATGGCAGATTCTGCTCTCCTGTTTCAATCCTGTTGTCCCCCCTCCTCCGCGGCAAGCGCAGTGACGTCCGGGAATCCGGCGCGGCTTTGTTTTTTGGATTTCTCATACAGGATATTGAGGACCTTTGCAAATGCGGCGCGGTCGGCTGCCGGAAGGCCGTCGAGCAGCCATCCGTAAAAGACTGTTTCAAGGGAAGTTTTGGAGTTTTTCAGCCGCTCGGCTTTTTCCGTTGCAAAGAGGAACCGGCTTCGCCCATCGTCCGGGTTGGCCCGCCGCACAAGATACCCTTTTGCCTCAAGGCTTGCGGTGCGCCTGGCTGCGGCGCCCTTGTCGATGCCGAGCGCTGAGCGCAGCTCCGCCTGTGTCGTGCCGGGATGGTGCCTGACGTAGTGAATAAAGTCGAATTCCGCTGTTCCAATCCCGTCCGTCTTCATCGCCTGTACCGTAAATTTGTTTACTTCCCGGGCAATTTTTGTAATTTGCCTTTCGGTAATGTCCATGTCCCAAGCCCCCCTGAGAAAGATGTATATACAACCATTTGACACTATTATAGGAAGCCAGCGTCTTCCTGTCAACTGCCTGCGGGAATGTCAAAAAAAGGCGGCCCGCAAACGGCGCCGGGACATCCAGACGCTTTGCGGACTGCTTTTCTAGGAACATGCCTTTGGTTAACTGTCAGTCAAAGAATATGGGGTTTGTCCACGCACGGCGGCCCTGCTGGTCAATAACAGTCGCGCGCACATAACGGTACCCCCTGCCGTCGAGGTAGTCGAGGGAGGCTTCAGAGATGGTCCCGCCGTCCTTGCCGGTGACCTTTACGGTCGGATGGCAATCGGACTGGAACAGGATACGGCTGCACGGTCCCGTCTTGATATGGAGCATATTGTCTTCCACATAGAAGTCCCGGATAACCGGGCCGCAGGAAGCGTAAAAGCTGCCTTCGGTAAGCGCGTGAAGAATATCCTTTACCTTGTTTTCCGCATTTACCATAACCCAGCCGTTGCAGTGTTCATCCATGGAATGACCGTCGTCCACCGCAACGCCGTAAATCCGGTTCCCCATGCCGAGCAGTTCGTCCCAGTAGCTGCCGTTGTCGGTGTCCATATCATTTTCGATCGCGTCACCGGAGTTCCAAAGTTCCATGGCGAAGTTGCCGCGCAGGCGGTCGAAATAGCGCACCGGTGTGGAGCTCCACTGCGGATGGCAGTAAATCGTGATATTGTTTTTTTGGTGAAGCCAGTCAAGATACTTCTGGTATTCGTCCTGACCGTTGGATTTTCCTTCCTTAAATGTCTCGTCCTGCCGGAAGCCGTTTGTTTCGTCGTCAGGTCCGAGCGCAATGGTATGAAAGCACCGAAAACCGTGGCCCGCCTCAAAGTTGGAGGCAAATTCCATGCCGGGGATTATGGTAACCTTCGCGTCCGGCGCATAATTTTTAAGGTTGTATTTGGAGTGGTCGGTGATGGCGAGAAAATCATAGCCGTTCTTTGCATGGAGACGGATAACTTCTTCCGGGGTACCTTTCCCATCCGAACGTGTCGTGTGGCAATGAAGGCCACCTTTCAGCATTTTTCTGTTTCCGACAAAAGCAGACTGACGAATCAACATTGTAAAATACCTCCTTGTATTTTAAAAGGATACTCTTAAGAAAATGACTTTGCAGGTCAGCCGGAGCTGTGCGCGGCGGCATAGGTACGCGCAGACCTTGCCGCATACCAGGAAGCTGCCGCGCCGGCCAGCGCAACGGCTGCCCAGACGCCAACGACAAAATTCCACCCGTGGGACGGGACAAGCGAAGAAAACAGGACGCTCGCTGCGGAAGCGGCAATGTAAGATGAAAAGTCCAGGAACCCCGTGATGCTGGAAATCCTTCCGGTTTCCGCAAAGCAAAGAACATAGTGGGTAAAAATCAGGTTCGAGCCACCGGTCATGGCTGCACTGGCACAGAAGAGCGCTGCAACATTCAGCACCATCCAGCCGTTTCCAAGCAGGATCATAATGCCGAACATAAGCGCTGTAAAGACGAAGAAAATGGTGAGTGCCTTTTTTTCATCGTTCTGCGTCCATTCCGCAAGGCGGACAGAAAAAAGTGCGCCGCCCAGGTTAACAAACGGAAGGATGGATGAAATTTCAGCTGCCGCGGCGGCTGAAACGGAAAACCGTTCGGATATAAAAGTTGGAATCCAAAAAGCCACGGCGTTTCGGATAATGCCGTTCAGCATGGCAGCCAGTGTCATAGCGATAAAGCCGTTTTTCAGCAGGACTGCGACATTATGTCCCTGTCTTGCCCCCTTTGCAGGAACGGCCATTCTCCGAATAATGCCTTTCCGCTCCATTAGGCAGTCTGCAAAGAACCAAAAAACGGCAAGCCCTGCAAGGGCCACACCTGTAACAAGGAAGCCAAAGCGCCAGTCTTTTTTCAGCGCGCTCAGCACCGCGAGCAGATAGGTGACTGCTGTGCCTGCAATGGAAGCAACCGTCAGCAGTGTAAGAAGAACTGTTCCAACCTGCTTGGAAGTGTTTTCCCCAACCATTTTGGAAATCGGCCCCCAGAGCATGGAACACAGGAACCCACAGATTCCCCACAGGGCAAGCGCCAATGCCTCTGAAGGAAGAAACGGAAAAGCAGCGCAGGAAATTCCCGAAATCAGAAGTCCTGCCGAAACCATGTATTTTGCGCTGACACGGTCGCCGACAAAACCATTAATTAACTGGCCTGTGCCATATGTTACAAAGAAAGCGCTCCCCATCGCGGCAAGGGAACCCCGGCTGTAAATCCCCCCCCCAATCATCTGAGGGAGCATGGAGCTGAGGATGTTTTTCCCCATATAGCATCCCGCATAGGCAAGGAAGCAGGAAACGCCGATTGCGATGGCATTCTTTGTTCCTTTTTGTATTTTTCTCACATTGCATTACTCCAAGTATTTGAATTTGCTATCCGTTCATCTTGTCTTCGCCTGCTTTTACAAAAAGAAGCTCCGTACCTGCGGAGTGGATTGCGGACTTAATCTGCTCGCTGATTTCCACCCTGCTGTCGGTAATGATATGGCCGACCTGGCCGAGGTCAAGGAACTTATAAAAAGACTCTTTATCGAATTTAGTGCTGTCGGCAACAACATAGACATCGCTTGCATGCCCGGCAAGGCAGGCAGAAAACTCCCCTTCCTCCTCGTTCCACATCATGAGGCCACCCGTCGAAATGGAAGTAACGCCAAGGAAAGCCTTGTCAGCGGTAAAGCGGCTCAGATTGGAAAGTGCCACTGTTCCGTTGGCCTGTGCGGTAACGGCATTCAGTACTCCGCCGATGAAAATAATTTTCCCGGTAAAGTCATTGTGACGCAGCTTCTCTACAAGGATACCTGCGGTATTTAAGGAATTTGTAAGGAATGTCACGTTCTTCAGCCCACAGACGGCCCGGGCAATCTCCTCTGTTGTCGCACCGTAGTCCAGCGCAACAATATCGCCGTCCTCGATAAGCCCGGCGGCATACTGCCCGATCTCCCTTTTGGACTCGGAGTTCTGCTTTACCCGGATTTCATAGTCCTGTTCCCGTGCCGGATGCCTTAGCGCAATCGCGCCTCCATGCACCTTGCGGAGCTTTCCGTCCCGGCTCAGCTCATTCAGGTCACGCCGGATTGTCTCTGACGAGACACCGAACGCCTCGACCAGCTCTTTGATATGGACTGCACCTTCATGGGAAAGCTGTTCCAGAATCTTTCCCTTGCGTTCATCTGCAAACATGGGTAGAACCTCCTTAAATGTTTCACCCACTGGTATAATACCACACTTACGTCTATAATGAAACACTTATTTATGTTGTTTTATATTTATTTATGTGTTTTTCCATGTAAACTTATTTTTTCCGGGCATGCATCAGGCCAAGGAGCGTCTGTGTTTCCTGCGAAAGCGATTCGATCCGGTCGTCATACAGGAATTCAAGGATCAGCGCATGGGGACTGCCGTTGTCAAGCGCCGCAAGGTATTTTTCCCATTGAATCTTTTGGCTGCCAAGTGGGTAGTGCCGGTTGCCTTCCATGCTGAAGACATGGATATTAGTAACAAAAGGGGCAAGGGCGTGCGCTGCGGCAAGATTGTAGGTTTCGTCTTTCAGCTCGTTTGGCTGCCAGTACATACGCATGGACGGGTGGTTTACATTTTCCAGGTAGTGCTTTGCGCCCTTCCAGTTGTCCGTAACTGTATGGTTATGGCATTCGAGCGAAAGGACAATTCCATTTTCCGCAGCCTTTTCCGCAAGACGCCTTCCTTCGGCAATCAGACCGGACCATTCATCCGGCAAAAGCTCAGCAGAGCCTTTCGAGCCGCCCCAGACGCGGACATTCTGCACCCCAAGTTCCGCGGCGCTTGCAAGCACCCGGCTGAACTCATCTTCCGCGGCCTGTGCCCCCAGGCGGTAATAGCTGCCATAAGAAAGGACTTTTAGGCCTGCGGCCTCAGTCTTGCGGCGCACTTCACGAGCGAGAGTGATATTGCCCGCCGGCACATGCACATCGCTGCCCCATTCAATGCCGTCAAGGCCTGCGGCTGCCGACGCTGCAATAATTTCTTCCACACTTTTGCTGCGGAATGAAACAGAGGCGATTCCAGATTCCATCATCAAAAAAGTCCCCTTTCAATTTGCTTTCCCTTTTACGAAAAAGCATTTTGTGTCATTTCTTCTTCTCTATTGTAATAGAATCAGATGAAAATGTCTAAGCAACTTCAGCTTTATTTCCACACGTTTGGAACGCAGAAAAGCACAAAAACGCTCAAAAAGCCAAATAATATGTCATTTTTATATCCTGTTTCTGCGGAATCTGCGGTATAATGGTATTAAAAAACCGGCAGAAAAGCAGCCGGCAGCCCTTGATAGGGCTCGGAAAGGAACATGGATCAATGAATCTTCAGTTTCTAGGCACCGCCGCTTCAGAAGGCTGGCCCGCACCATTTTGCAGTTGCAAATATTGTGAGGAGGCGCGCCGTCTCGGCGGGAAAAACCTGCGTTCCCGCTCACAGAGCATTGTAGACGGTCGTCTGCTGATCGATTTTCCGGCCGACACCTACTGGCACAGCATCCGCTTTGGCGTGCATCTTGAAAAAGTTGAGCATCTGCTCATCACGCATTCCCATGAAGACCACCTTTACCCAATCGGCTTTATCAACAAAGTTCCGCCTTATGCGCACGGCGTATCCGGTGATGACATGCCTCCGCTCCATATTTACGGGAATGAGACCGTTGTCGGCCGGATCGAATCTGCCATGCGCTTCAACTATGGCCCGGGCGGAGACGCGGTATGGCAGCCTTACCTCAAGCTGCATACGATTCATCCGTTTGGGCAGTTCTTTGCAGAGGGATATAGCATCACGCCTCTCCCCTGTAACCATATGTCAACCGAGCAGGCGTTGATTTTCTTGATTGAGGGCGGCGGGAAGCGGTTGTTATATGCCCATGACACCGGGCCGCTCCTCACTGAAACCCTCAGTTTCCTGAAAGGGAAAAAGCTGGACGCCGCAACACTGGACTGCACAATGGGTGCAGGCGGCCTTTCTACCTGTCATATGGATTTCCAGCAGGACCTCGATTTGCGCCGCTGGATGCTGGAAAACGGATGTGCCGACGAAAAGACCGTCTTTGTTGCCAACCACTTTTCCCACAATGGCACAGCCGTATATGACAAGATGGTTGAGATTGCAAAAGGCACCGGCTTCCTGATTTCTTATGACGGGATGTCCATAACATTCTAAACTTTCCTCTGTCCGGAAGCTAAAACCACCTGAAACGGAGGTACCCTAATGAAAAGCAGAAAAATACAGCGCTGGGACCGCCGCCGCGATATGCGGAAGGCCATCCGCATGGAAATGAGAGAACACAGGAGCGCATTCGCAATTTACTCCATTCTGCGTCTTCTTGTGATTTTTACCATGCTCCGCCAAATTTACCTTAAAAACTATGAAAGCGTCTTTATGTGCGTGCTGACGCTGCTGCTGCTCATCGTGCCGAGCTTCGTGCAGGTAAACTTCCATATTGAGGTACCGAACACACTGGAAATTCTCACTATGCTGTTCATTTTTTCAGCGGAAATTCTCGGGGAAATCAATGAATTCTATGTCAAGATTCCATTCTGGGATACCATTCTCCATACAATCAACGGCTTTATCGCGGCGGCAATCGGGCTTTCATTTGTTGTCTTGCTGAATAATGATGCCCGGATTATGTTCCACCTTTCTCCGATTTTCGCAGCTATTATTGCATTCTGTTTCTCCATGACGGTCGGCGTGCTTTGGGAATTCTTCGAGTTCGGCATGGATTTTGTCTTTCACACGGATATGCAGAAAGATACGGTTATAACATCTATTTCCAGTGTCCTCCTGAACCCGAGCGGCCACAATTCCCCTGTCACCATCGAAAATATCCGCAGTACGGCGGTGAACGGGAAGGATCTTGGCATCCAAGGTTATCTGGATATTGGTCTGATTGACACCATGAAAGATCTTTTTGTAAACTTTATTGGGGCACTCGTGTTCTCCATCTTTGGCTATTTTTATGTAAAGCGGCATGGTAAGGGAAAAGTGGTCGAGCGGTTTCTCCTTACCAGGAAAAAGCCTGAAAAAGATTACCTGAACCTGATTGAGCATAAAGAAAAAATAAAGGCCTGACAGGACAAAAAGCCGGGGCTGTGCTGTTTTGCACAAGCCCCGGCTTTTGCTTTGGCAGAAGCGCCCTTTCAGGTGCTCTGCTGCAGGAATCTAATATCAATGCGTGCATTGCTGGTATGGACATTCATAGACTTTTTCTGGTCCGGATAGACAAGCTCCGGTGGCAAAGTACTGGAACCGTTGCTTGTATGGCTGCGGACCGCATACTCGCGCATGTCTCCAAAGACTGTGCCCCGGATGGAACCATTGCTGGAAGCAAAATCATACTGGTCAGAGCTTACACTTTGCACGAACATTCCGCTGTTGCAAGTGCGGAGGGTCAGCCCGTCCGGGAATGTGCAGGATTCGGCGCTGATGCGTCCATTGCTGGTTTGGACGGTACAGTTGCTGCCGTAGAGATTATGGATAATTACAGCCCCGTTGGAAGTTTTGGCGTTAAGGGTACCGCACTCAAAGTTGCTGAGGGATATCTGGCCGTTGGAACTCTCCAGTCTAACATGGCTTAGTTTTCCAAGACCGGAAGCGCCGATACGCGCATTGGAAGTGGAAGCGCTAAGCGCGCCATGAAAGGATTCAGGGATATCCAGTACGATTTTATGCTGCTCCCGGGAAAAGAAAATGTGCCAGTGAAAAATGGCATACAGCACTGTTTGACGGAAAGTAAAAATACCGTCCTGTTCGCTTATGCTGACGCGGTCGTTTTCCGCAGGCATAAAATGCACCTCAACTGGACCGGACGGAACCGGGCGGATTTCCAAAGCTATCTGGCGTGCGTCGATGATGATGCTCTGTACCGGGTTTTTCGCCGTATAGGTATTTTCTTCTTCCGATGGGATGGCTGCCTGCACAGTGGAACGGCTCTCTGCAAGAATCTGTGCAGCAATATCATACGGTTTGCCAAAGCTTTCAATCATCTTCTGCTCATCTTCCCCGTTTTCTATGCCGTCACAGATCATTTCCCGGTAATAATCAATCACACGTCCGCGTTCTTCTTCATTCAGCGGTGCAAGCTCACGGGCAAGTTGCTGTAAAAATTCTTCTTGATTCATTTTGATTCCTCCTCAACAAACTGATAGATTCTTCGCATTTCCTCCGCTTCGCTTAGGAACTGCCTGACTTTTTCCTTGCCCTGCGGCTCAATGCGATAATATTTCCTAAGGCGCCCGTTATGCTCCTGGCTGAAAGTGGAAACGCAGTCTCCCGCTTCCAGCCGGCGCAGGATTGGGTACAGAGTAGATTCCGAGACTTCAATATATGGGGAAATGTCTCGGACGATACGGTACCCGTAGGAAGGCTCCCTCTGAAGCAGAGCAAGCACACAGATTTCAAGGACTCCCTTTTTTCGCTGAGTGTCCATTTCTGTCACCTCCTTGTTATGCCTTATACTATGCTATATATGATATAGTGCTATATGCTATTTGTCAATAGCTTTTTCTTTTTTTATTTTTTCCCTTTTCAAAAAAATGTCCGCGCAAAGCACCGGAAAACCGGTGCACGCGCGGGCACACAAAGGCGAGGTTTAACTTAAAGAGAAAAAAATCTATTTCAGTGCAGCAACAAGGGTGTGGCCGCTTTCTCCCCTGAAAATTCGCAGGCGCGGAATTTCCATCAGATTACAGCCTTTTGTATGCACTGCACTTTTCGTCGTGTAGCCAAAACTGAAATACCGGGCAGCAACTGCCGCGACGTGTTCGTTAACTCCGCCGGAGGGGTAGCAGATTGCCCTGACCGGCTGCCCGGTTATCTGGGAGAGAATCTTCTGGGAATCACTGCATTCCCGGTTCAGCGTCTTGTCAGAAAGGCTGCACAAGTCGGTGTGTGAAACCGTATGTGACTCAATACGCACAAGACCGCTTGCAGACATCTCCCGAAGCATGTCCGCCGTCAGATAGCCCGAACGGCCAACTGAGCCTGCAATCATGAAGATGGTTGCTTTTACATGGTATTTCTTAAGCAGCGGGAACATATTGGTATAATTGTCCTCATAGCCGTCATCAAATGTAAGCATCACGCATTTTCGGGAAGAGTAGCCAAATTCGTCTGCAAATAGATATTCATATCCCGCCTTGTTTAGTGCCTTAAGTTGATCTTCAAATTCAGATGGGCGAAGAAAAAGATTTGTCAGGCTGGTAAACGGTTTCTCTTCAACCAGATGATACATGAGGACGGTGGGGGAGTATGGAGTGCGGGCGCTGTAGGAAGTGGAATGGACTGCGCCATCATCCGCAGTTTCCAATGCAGATGACAACGAAGGGGGGTTAGAAGGCGTCTGATGTACCATTGCGTCTTCCGCAGACGGCACATTTCTGCTGATTGTCCCCTTCTGGCGGTATGATGCTGTATTTCTAGACGATGTCGTCGGATGCGTCACATGAGATACCGTTCCGCCATATCCAGAGCATCCCGCCAAAAGGAAACAGCAAATCACCATGACACTGATTAGGAATTTGTCACATCTTCTCATAAGTCTTCTTCTCTTTCTGTTTTTCTGGAAAAAGCCGCACATATACAAGTCCTAGTCTCCTTTTTCTGCCGCCGGAAATGACAGTGGAAGAAAGAGATTTTATTTCAGAAGCCGCACAACGCCATAGCCTGCAAATGTACCGGCCGGTACAGAAAGCCTGACGCCGGTGCCGTCAAAAGAACAGGAAAGTTCTGTTTCGGAGTTGTTCTCCGGCGTTACCAGTACGGCCCGCTGCGGCTGGAAGGGACAGTCTGCACGGATTTTTATTTCACCGATTGGCTTTGCCCCGGCGCAGAACTGTGGAATCGGGTCCAGATGTGTAACAGCCTTTCCGCCGTCCGCGATTGTTCCGCTGACATTGACAAGATGAATTGCCTCGCCTTCTTCATTCTCAAATACTGAGCAGAGCAGGTCAGCTTCACTTTTTAGGTCGAAAACCCGTTTGCCAAGCATCCTGCGCAGGGCCTTTCCGCCGGTGCTGCGCAAGGTTTCTACCAGATTTTCCGGCGCAACAGCAGGCCCGCTGTCCGCATCTTGAAAGACTTCACTCATATGGCTATCAATACAGTCATTTTCTGTAAGGCGGACAATCCTGCCTTTCCCAAATACCTTTCCCCCCGGAGTTTCCGGAAGGATACCGGCAGTTCGGGATGATCCGTCCGTCCCATCGTCCTTCAGACGGGCAAAGCTCCCGATTACGAGAAGCGTTCCGCCATTTTTAATATATTGGAAGAGGGAATTCAGCGTATCGTCACTTAGCATTTCACAGGAAACTGCAGCGATTGCACGGAATCCTTCCATTGTCTTTTCTTCGTCCCACTCAAAGACCATATCGCAGGCAAGGCCGCTCAGGTATGCAGCCTGCATCCAGGAAATCATGCGGTCTGCACTTTTGTGCCCTCCGGCGGTATAGTCCCGCGTTGAAGCAGAAAGCAGGAATGCAAGGTCGGCTTTTTTCTTCGGGGCGGTAAATGCTTTGAGATATTTCTTTTCAAAGCGGCGCAGTCCCGTCTCGTCCAGTTTTTCGTTCTGGAAGACCGGTCTGCTCTTCGTGTATAGCTGTCCCCAAGCCTTCGCAAGCGCGAAGGAAAAATTGACTGCGCTCTGAGTGCAGGGATAAAACATTGACATGGACGGCACACCGCGTCCCCGCGCCATTGCAAAGCGGTGGATTGCCTCCATTGCAAACATGGGATAGGATTGCTTAATGATATTAAAGCTACAGTTTTCCTGAAAAATATAGTCCCACAGGTCAGCACACCGCTCAAACGGATAAGCAGTGATATTGCCCTCCAGAATGGAGGAAATATAATTCGGCCGGATGAAGTGATAACCGAGAGACCTAAAATGCGCTGTAACGTCTCGCTGAAAACGTGTGGTTGACTCTACCTTGAACTTTTTCCATGCGACAAAAACAGGGTTGCCATAGTTATCATAAAATTCGTCCCAGTGTGCACTGTCAGGCAGATCATATCCAGTTTCCTTTTTAAAAAGACGGCGGCAGTGTTTACAGGTACAGGCATTCCATCGGCCTTTCTCATCATTCCCGAAGTACTGCACGTCGTCGGTCATCAGGCCATCAATGCCACGCCGGTAGACATCCTCAAGATACCGGAAATAAATTTCGCGGTAATAAGGGTTGTTAAAGCACATCCCATAGCCGCTGTAGCAGGTGCGCCCCGGTTTGCCGGTTGCACCGGAGACCTGATAGAAATCGCTCATCCTGTATTTCCCGAATTGGCTGTCTCCGGATGCACCTTCGAGGAATCCACGGAAATGTGCGGGGTTTGACCGGTTTTCCCGGAAATACTCTGCCATTTTCCCTTTTTCGCCATCCGTCAGCGGGTGCCAGACAAGGTGGCAGCTATGATGCTCAACATACAGCATTCCGAATCTATGGCACGCCTTTGCGTACCGTTCAATACATTCGTTAATTTCTTTCCAGTTTTCATGGAAACTCATCCGAAAATGAGTGCAGGAAAAGCCAATCAGAATATTGATTCCCTGATTGGCATAGCTTTTCACCTGACGGTCCACGTCCTCTTGGGAAAAATCGAAAATTTCCTTTTCACTGAACCAGATCCATCCAAACCTTGCCTGCCACGGATCAAATGATTTCTGCATCATTCAGTATCCTCCGCTCATCAGTTTTTAACCTATGCCTTATCGTATCACAATTCTGGTCCGGCGGCATAAAAATCTGTGCTATTTTTGCAGTTTTTTCTGTTCGTCCTGCCCATTATTTAAAGTTCCCAGCCCAAGGCGAATCAGTTCGGCGGTCGCTTCCGACCGTGTCTGAAACCGATGGTCAAACCGGAAATCTTCAATTTTTTTAAACAACTCATTATCTACTGATACAGTGTAGCGCGCTTTATTTGTTGCTATGAAAACCACCTCTATTATAAGCATACACCAGTGAATCATTGATGTAAAGATGAAATGATGATGCTATTTGCCATAAAATCTATCGTATAAAGTCATTATAATATACATAATATCCAAATTTCCTATTGACACGAATTTGTAAATAATGTATTATATTAGCGTTATAGGTGCAGTGAACCAATCTTAAGAAGAGCTTTAAAGGAGAGATCAAAGGAGAGAACGCCATGTCTGTGAAATGGAAACGCTACACTATTTCAGTTACAAATCAAATAGAGACAGACTTAGATGCCGCAAAGAAAGAGTATTTTTACAACAACACAAAATCTGAAATGCTACGGCAACTGATTGTTCTGGGCTTAGATACCCTCATGGCGGACAAAAAAGAAAACTGACTGGCTGTAGATCACTGCATAAGGGCAGTAGCCTGTCCTGTCTTTAACAGTTTTAACATTTTGAGCTTAAATTCTATCGCAGACCAAAGGGAAAATGATTAAGGATGGTGAATAAGGGACATGGGAAAAGGGAAAGCCCAGAGTAAAGCTCCCCAACGAACGTTGGGGCAGCGGATTGTGCGGGATAAATGGCTGCTGCTGATTTTTTTGCCAGCCATTTTGAATGTTTTGATTTTTAAGTACGGCCCAATGTTTGGCCTCGTAATTGCATTTAAAGATTATCGCCCGCTTGTAGGCTTTGCGAAAAGTCCGTGGGTTGGCTGGGCAAATTTTCAGCGCATGTTTGATATCCCCGAGTTCGGAAAAATTCTCTGGAACAGTATTACACTGAATATCGAAAGCCTTGTTTTTACATTTCCGGTTCCTATTATTTTTGCAATTCTGCTCAATGAAATGCGCGGCCGTAAATTCAAGCGCGTCACACAGACAATCGTCTATCTCCCGCACTTTATTGCAGTTGTTATTGTTGCCGGTATGGTAAAAGAATTTCTTTCACCGTCGAGTGGTTTCATAGCCCATATGATTGCCCGTATTGGCAGAATGTCAACCGTGCCAATGCTTTTGACAAATCCAAGCGCTTCTCATGCCATTATTATTCTGACCAGTCTGTGGCAGAACTTTGGGTGGGGAACTATTATTTATCTTGCTTCTCTTTCCAGCGTTGACCCGCAGCTTTATGAAGCCGCAACGATTGACGGTGCCAGCCGTTTCCAGCGGGTTATTCATATCACACTCCCCGCATTGGCGCCGGTTATTTCCATTGAATTAATTATGGCGGTTGGCGGCCTAATGAGCACAAGCTTCGATTTGCCCTTCCTTCTTCAGAATGGTGAAAATATGGATACCATGGAAGTTCTCTCTACTTATGTTTATAAACAGGGCATTGCAAGCTATGCACCAGACTATGGCTATACAACAGCAGTTGGTTTGTTTGATTCTGTAATCAACTTTATTCTGCTGATTTTTGCGAATTCTGCCTCCCGCAAAATTTCTGAAACCAGTTTCTTCTAACATAATAAGGAGGTATTTATAAGATGGTTTCCCAGACTGCGGCTGCCACTGCAAAGCCGCCAAAAGTAAAGAAATTACATAAAATGAATCATATTTCCATCGGCGATATTATTATTTGGATTATTATGATTTTTTGTATCGTAATCGTGCTGTATCCTATCCTAAGTATTGTATCTGGCTCTTTTAGCAACAGCGAGCTGGTGTTGCGCGGGCAGGTTGGGATTCTTCCAAAAGGCTTCACAACACGGAATTATATCGCTCTTTTTTCCAATAAAAAGCTGTGGCCCGCTTATGCGTATACACTGTTGTACACCGTTGTTGGCACGGCGTTTTCCCTTTTCCTGAATTTTTGCTGTGCCTACCCGCTTTCCAAACGCACTTTTGTCGGAAGGCGTGTCTGGAATTTTCTTTTGATGTTTACCATGCTGTTCAGCGGCGGTTTGATTCCTTCTTTCCTGCTTAACACACAAGTCCTTCCCTGGATGGATACAATCTGGCCGTTCACTCTTTCCGGATGTGTTGGTGCATGGACAGTTATTATGATCCGCACTTATTTTGAAAGCATCCCAAGCAGTTTGGAGGAATCCGCTAAAATCGACGGTGCCAATGATGTTATAATCCTTTTTAAGATTTATCTCCCGCTTTCTATGCCAATTCTTGCAACATTCGGGCTGTTTGCTGCCGTTGGGCAGTGGAACAACTATTTTGGCCCGATGCTTTATATGCACGATCCAAGCAAATGGCCGGTTGCGCTCTTGCTTCGCCAGTGGCTGTTCGTCGACGAAGGCACAGGGGCATCTGGCGTCGGTGGTTCAGAGCAGGCATATGCTATTCCACAGGTGGCACGCAATTATACCGCTATTGTTGTTACCATGCTTCCTATCATCTGTGTCTATCCGTTTATTCAAAAGTATTTTGTCAAAGGCATGATGGTCGGAGCAATCAAGGGCTGACAGATCCGCCATTTTCGCGGCGTCTGAATATATTCCTGCAAAATGAATAAAGGGGGATGTTATTTTGAGAAATTTTCATTGGAAAAGGCTTTCCTGCTGCATGCTGGCGGCACTGATGGTTGCTTCCGCAGCCGGCTGCGCGCCTAAGGTAGAAAACAGCAGCGGCACCGGCTCAAACTCAACAGAAGGGAAATCAACTCTTACCAAGTACAAAAAGCCGATTACCCTTACCTGGATGAGTCCTACGAGTGAAGATTATCCGCTGGGCTCAGATCCGCTGAAAAAGACGATGGATAAAATTGCTGAGGCAACCAATGTCACCGTTCAGTGGAAAATGATTCCTTCTTCCGATGCAAATGCCATGTATACTACCATGCTGCTGTCCGGCCGCAAACAGTGGCCGAACCTTGTAACAAAAGATTTGGGAACTATTAACGACGACGGTGTCCGTGGTGCTTATGCCGATTTGACAACTGACCTGAAAAGCAAAATGCCAAATGTCTACAAGAAACTAAACGCATATAACCGTTGGTCCGACCTTGTAAACCTCAACAGCAAACAGATCTTCGGTGTGCCGCGTGTCGGCCAGCAGGTCTGCGCAAAGTCCTGGATGATCCGGAAAGACTGGCTTGACGCCTGTGGGCTTTCTGAGCCAAAGACAGTTGAAGAATTTGCTAACTGCCTGAAAGCTTTCAAAGAGAAAAACCCGGGCGGCGCACCGGCTGATAAGAATTACCCATTTGTCTGCCGTCAAAACCCACAAGAGTGGATGTCTACGGTGTTTGGCAGCTGGGGCATGAATTCTATTTACTACACGGAAGAAAAAGACGGCACTTTAAAACTCGACCTCAACATGGATGAATTCCGTGAATGCATGACATATTGGCACAACCTCTACAAAGATGGTCTCATTGATCCGGAAGTCCTTGTTGGTGATGCCAGCCACTGGATGACCTGCATGAATAACAGTTATTCTGGTGCGACAATTGACTATACAGTCCGTACCAATCAGTTTACCAATGCAATTCGCAGCCCATCCGCAGATGCAGTAAAGGCCGGTGTCAAGGCACAGCCGAAAGCACAACTGATCGGCCTTGCGCCTCTTACTTCCGGCAGCCGTACAACTGCAACGATTGCAGGAAATGATCCTATCAATACCAGCCTTTCTGTCGGTATTATGAGCAACTGCACGGCTGAACAGAAAGAAGCTGCCGAATGCCTTATCAACTACATTTATTCCGATGAAGGAAGCAAACTTCTTTCTTGGGGCATTGATGGTGTTTCCTATGATGGCCTGAACTCGGACGGTTCGCCAAAATGGAAAGACAAACTGATTAACAATTACTCCATTAAAGTTTCCAATCAGTATGGCATTCAGCCATCAATCGCACGCCCTGTAACCAAAGACGAAGTCCTGATGCTTTTCCCGAGCCTTGCTAAGGAAGCAATGGCTAAAAATGATGGCCATTACGAAACACGCCACAGCACAATGTATCTTTCAGATGCCGAGTGGAAAGAACACGGCGATGCCTTTACCATTCTTTCAAAGTTCTATATTGAAGCCTGCAGTCAGTTCCTGAGCGGAAAACGTACACTGGACGACGCTGGCTGGGCTAAATTCCAGAATGACATCAAGGGCCTGAAGGCCGGCAAATATATGGAGCTTACTCAGAAGGGTACTGATCAGGCGAAGAAGTTGTTTAGTGGCTTTACACTCTAAGGAAAACCCTGTTTCGTTTATCATCTGCTTTTAAGACACCGTAAGCCTGTTTCCCTTTGTCGCTAAAAATATTTTATATTATAATCGGTACATAAAATACAATAGAAACAATGGGAACAGGCAGGAGGTGCTGGTCTTAGCAATGAAAAACGGCAAACCGCCCTGACTTGCTCTGTTCGCCGCTGGACGTCTTCTTTTGACAGGTACTGCCGCAGAAAGAGAAGCAAGCGGGACTGTTCTGCCAGCTTAAGCTTGGTAGTAATTTTTAGAAAATTGCATAAGCAGGGCTCACGCAGAAGAACCGGAGAATTTCCGGCCTCCGCGTGGGCCCTTTGTTTTTATGATGCAGTTCACTCTGCTTCTTTATTTTTCTGATAATACTGCGCCTGTGCGTTCCAAAGCCGATAGTAAAGTCCGGAAGTATCTTTCACAAGGTTGTCATGCGTGCCATACTGGACAATTTGTCCATGAGAAAATACAGCCACTTCGTCACAGAAACGGCAGGAGGAAAGCCGGTGAGAAATATACACTGCGGTTTTGTCCCCTATAATCTTGTTAAAGCTCAAATAAATCTCATACTCCGCCACCGGGTCGAGCGCCGCAGTCGGCTCGTCGAGGATTAGGAAGGGAGCATCTTTGTAGAGTGTCCGTGCGATTGCAATTTTCTGGGCCTCGCCGCCGGAAATCTCGACGCCGTCTTCGCCGAATTCACGGTAAAGGCAAGTGTCAAGCCCTTTCGGCAGCGATTTTAACCGCTCACTGAAAGCAGCTTCCTTCAGACAGGTTTCCGCTTTTTTTCGGTCATAGGCTGTACCTACTGCGACATTCTGGCCAAGCGGGAATGCAAACAGCCGGAAATCCTGAAAGACAACCGAAAAGATAGAAATATATTCCTGATAGTTGTATTTTCTAATGTTGATTCCGTTTAGTAATATTTCGCCCTCTGTCGGGTCATAAAGGCGGCACAGCAGTTTAATAAACGTCGTCTTGCCGCTGCCATTGCGCCCAACGACGGCAAGGCGTTTTCCCACTTTGAACTTCATCGAGACATGGCGCAGTGCCCAGGTATCACTTTCGGGGTAGTGGAATGAAACGTCACGAAATTCAATCTCGTAATTATGGTCGGAGCGCTTTTCGACCGTGAGGCTGCCTTGGTACATCGTGTTAGGGATGTCGAGAAACTTAAATGTCGTACGCAGAAACGCGGCGTTGTTGCGCATGGTGCCAAGCTCTTTTCCAAGCGTGATAATTCCGGCGGAAAGCGAAGTGACTGCACCGACATACTGTGTAACCGCGCCGACGCCAAACGCGCCCGCCCATGCTTTCAGGCAGACGAAGACATAAGCGACTCCGGTGAACAGGTAACTTACGACCGCCGATAGGGCATTCAGTATGCCCATCGGCCCGCGGGCACAGTTGGCTATCTCCCCACCCGGCTTAAAATTTGTGTTCAAAAATCCAT
The DNA here is from genome assembly GCA_002410755.1 of Ruminococcaceae bacterium UBA5391. Lineage (GTDB taxonomy): Bacteria > Bacillota > Clostridia > Oscillospirales > Acutalibacteraceae > Thermocaproicibacter. Next base: position 22,172 of record DHOL01000053.1, read on the forward strand.
AAGCGCGTAAAATGGTATCCTGCCGGTACATGCGGATGTCCAAAGTGCGTTCTTTTTCGCTGAAAGCCGCATAGCCGTTAAAAGTAACCAGCCGATTAGAAAATTTGGCATCCTCTGCAAAACGCGTTTCATAGCTTTCGGCGCGGTTTGTCAGCGCGGGTGCCGCCAGTGTCACAGCAGCCATTGCCATTAGCAGGAGCACGACGGAAAGCGGACGGTTCAGTACCGTCAGTGCGCCGGCGCTCACCGGTACCTGTTGGAGAAACAGCGGTACAGTCAAAGCCACGGAACCGGCAATCTGAAAAAGTGCGCTCAGAACCGGGCTTAGTTCCCTAGCCGGAAGGCTCAGCCCCCAGCCGCCCCAGTTCCAGCTCTGCAAAGCCTGAGACACCAGGCCCGCCGTGCGCGGTTCTTCCGCCAGATGGTAATCCATTGACATCATCTTTTCAGAGTAGATTTTCCACTCCGAAATTCCCATCAAAGAGCGGCGGCTGTTTACCCAGTGTTCCGCAGTGCTTTTCGCAAGCTCCAGCGCAGCCGTCACAGCCAGCGTCAGCACAACCAGTTTCCAAAGCACATCGGGGCGGCGCGGGCCGGCCAGTTCGTTCAGAATTTGTGCCGAAAACCAGATGCCCGCAAGTGGAAACAGCGCGTTGAAAACAGCATATATAATTGTAGAAACAAAGTAAGACGGGCAGGCCTGCCAGATCAACTTTACGGCCCGGCTGTTCAGCCGGAACGCTTCCCTCAGCGGAACTTTTTCAGGCTTCTTCACGGCTGTCGCCTCCTTTCCGGTAATAGCGGCTCTGGATTTCATACAGCTTCGCATAGCTTCCGCCCTGCTTCATCAGTCCGTCATGCGTGCCGGTTTCGGCGATGACGCCGTTCTCAATCAGCAGGATGCGGTCGCAGAAGCGCGTGCTCGCAAGCCTGTGAGAAATATAGACTGAGCTTCGCCCGGCGGTCAGCTCACTGTATTTCTGGTAAATCTCATTCTCCGCAATGGGGTCAAGCGCTGCGGTCGGCTCGTCGAGCAGGATAACGGGCGCGTCCTTGTACAGGGCCCGTGCCAGCATCAAGCTCTGCATCTCGCCGCCGGAAAGTTCCGGAGCGTCTTCGTATACCTGCCGGTTAAGGTGGGTGTCGTATTTTTCCGGCAAACTCTCAATTTTCTCCGTGAGTCCAGCTTCAGCAATGCAGCGGCGCACCCGCTCCCGGTCAACTTTTTCGACCGACTGGGCCACGTTTTCGGCTACGGTTGCCGCAAGGAGCGAAAACTGCTGAAAGACTGCCGAGAACAGCAGGTAGTAATCGCGGCGGTTATACTGCCGGATATCCTGCCCGTTCAGCAGAACGCGGCCCTGTGTTGGGTTGAGGAATCCGCAGAGCAGCTTCACAAGCGTCGTCTTGCCCGCGCCGTTGCGCCCTACGACGGCAACTTTTTCACCGGGGTGCAGCGTCAGGGAGATGTTTTTCAGCGTGTCCTGTCCCGCGCCCGGATAGCGGAACGATACATGGTCCAGCGTAATTTCATACGGCGCCGCCTTTTCCCGCGGCAGGGGGACACCGTCCTCAAAGCGGAAGGGTTCCGGAGCAGTAAGGCATTCCCGGACAATGGAAATCTCAAGGCTTTGGCGCGAAAGCGTCGTCATCTGGCTGAGGATTCCCGTCACCCACGTAGTAAAGCCGCCGATCGCTGTAAAATACAGCAGGAACTGCGAAGCCGGCAGGCCGTTTTTCAGCGTCAGCGCAATGAGGTACACGTAGGCAATTCCGTTGCGCGCGAACTCCAGCACGATATCCGCAACATTCGCCCACAAATAAATGCGCTCGGCATGGTTATGAAATCCTTCAAACAACCTAAGCACTGAATGGTAGAGATCAGCGAACCACGGCTGCATCCCGAAGATGCGGATATCCTTGGCGGCCGTGCGGTCCCGCGTCCGGGAGATCAGGTAAAATATCCGGTGAGAATACTCATTTTCTTCGTCGCGGTGGCGGTAGCCCCAGCCGTTCAGACGGACGCTGATAAAATACCCCGCTGCCGCCGTGACCAGTGTGACCAGCACAAGCCAACCGTTGAGACTGGAAAGGAGCGCAAGATAGATGCCGAAGCCAATGATGGCGGCCAGCAGGTTCCCCAGTGTCTTCCAGATTGCTTCAGTGGCCTGCCTGTTGTTTCCCACTGCATTGAAAGCGCGGTCCGTCAGTTTCAGAAATGCCGGGTCGGTCGTATTCGGGTATGAAGTCAGGCAGAACTTGTTGTTGAGGTCCTCCAGAAGGGTGAGGCGCACCTCGACACGCCCAAAGAAGGTGTTGGCGTCGATATAGGAGCTCGCCGCCCCGGCCAGCATCAGTGCTAATGTAAAAAACACAATAGTGCAGAAAAGCTGTGGCAGAGGGGCTCTTTTCTCCACCAGTTTTAGAATTTCCGGCGCAATGAACAGTTTCAGCACATCCAGTGTCACGGCTATGAGCGAGCCAAGCACGAGAAAAATCAGCACGCTTTTCCGTTCCTGCCACGCGCGGCGCACCATGAACCGCACATTGCTGCTCACGCTGTAGACCGCTTTTTTCTTTTCGGTTTTTTTCCGCATTCCGGTTCTCCCCTTTCCCGCTTCCAGCATAGCTGGTTTTTTCGATTCCATGGCATTCCGGGGACAATTTGTTTCATGCAGGGGATAAACTGCACCGGTGTCTCACTGAGGCAAAAGGATTTCCGTTGTAAATGCGCCGTCCTCACTATTGCGGCTCAGGTATCCGCCGTGTTGTTCTACAAGTTTGTCAATGCGCAGAAGGCCGAAGCCGTGGCCCTGCCCCTTCGTAGTAGAAAACCGTCCGTTCAGTTTCCGGCGCTTTTTGTTCGCAGTGAAGTTGGTGAAGGAAAGATAGAGCTGTGTATTTTTCATGTCCATATAGACACGAATCATGCGTTTCCCCTCAGGCAGGGCAAGGCTGGCCTCAATGGCGTTGTCAAACAGATTGCCTAAGATAATGGAGAGATCGATGGCCGGAGTTGTCAAGGCAACCGGCACATGTGCATCCGCTTTCACCGGGATGTTTTTGGAGCGTGCGAGTGAGATTTTGCTGTTCAGGATGGCATCCGTCATTTTGTTTCCTGTTTTTATGACCGTATCGACCGTGTTTATTTCCGTATCAAGCTCGCCGAGGTACTTTTTCAAAGCATCGAGATCCCCGGCTTCAGCAAGGCTTTTCAGCACCTGAATATGATTCCGGGAATCATGCCGCCAGCCACGCATCTTGCGGTACATAATTTCCACTTCACGGTAATGGGTTTCCATTAACCCATTCTGATAGGCGGCAATACGTTTGTCGATCCATCTAGTCAGCAGTTTCATTGGAAAGGCCCCCTTTAAAAATACCGGATGATTGCGCGGTTCAGCGGTTTGTACATGCCGCGCGGAAGCGGAATATCCTCCCCTGTTTTCAGGAAAATTGTGCTCTTTGTGACTCTCCGGATAAAGTGGAGGTTGACAATATAGGAGCGGCCTGCGCGGAAAAAGCTGTCGTCCAGCTCGTCCCCGAAAGAGGAAAGGGACCTTTTCACCGTAACAGGAGCCCGGCAGTGGACGGTGACATAGTTTTTCCGCGACTCAAGGTACGAAATTTCCCGAATCGGAATGCGCATTGATTCCCCCTGGATTTCCAGAAAAAGCGCGCGCTCCCCTTCCCGCAATTTTTCCACCGCCCGACTTAAAGCGGTGAAAAGTTTTTCCCTGCTGACCGGTTTCATGAGATAATTGAGCGCTTCCACATCGTAGCCGTCTGCAATATAGTCAATATATCCGGTGATGAAAATAATCTGGACTTCCCGGTTTTCAGCGCGGACTTGTTTTGCAAGCTCAACACCGTTTATTCCGCCCATTTCAATATCCAGCAGCAGGATACCGAAAGATTTATCCTCCGCGTAACGAAACAGGAATCCTTCGGCAGATGAAAAAGACTCTATTTGAACCGAAATCCCGGTTTTTTCCGACCATTCCGCAATTAGATGCAATAATAGTTCCGTATCCGCTGCACTGTCGTCACAGACCGCTATTTTGCAAATCATATACATCACCTTCTTCAGAAAGGCGTTGGATTTCCGAGCGGTGCCTCTGTAAAAATTCTTTACATATTTACATATTATTTTAGCATAAACCCGTGACTGTAAAAAACAGCATACCGCAGTGTATCCTTCACATAAAAAGGGGAACCTGCATTGGGCAAGCAAAACTGCCCAATGCAGGTTCCCTCTCTCTGGCAGAATCACGGAGGCTTATCAGAGGACGTGTTTCCTGCCGAAAATGTGTCNNTAGCATAAACCCGTGACTGTAAAAAACAGCATACCGCAGTGTATCCTTCACATAAAAAGGGGAACCTGCATTGGGCAGTTTTGCTTGCCCAATGCAGGTTCCCTCTCTCTGGCAGAATCACGGAGGCTTATCAGAGGACGTGTTTCCTGCCGAAAATGTGTCATGTCTTACAGAAACCGGATAACAATACAAACAAAGCCATTATTTTTTGGTTTTGTTTCCATTAGGGGGGGGATTCATATTTTTTAAGCTTTGTTCCATCTGTTGTAAGCAGACTGATAAGCCTCCAAAACTTTTTTCAGGCCCATGCTGTTAACTTTGGAAACATAGTCATTCCAGTTAGTATCGACATTTGCAATACCCGTAATGAATTTGCCTTTCATTTCTTTAATATAGTTGGCAATTGTGGTGTAATTGTCATCAAGGACTTCCTGTTCATCTTTGGTAAATTTCAGGTAATCTCCCGGAAATGGATTTTTTTCTGAATATGGAACCAGATTTTTCACGAATCCCTGCTGTCTTGCCTTATTATTGCCTTCTGTTGCCGTTGTTGCATTTTCAAATTCATCAAACCGGCCAAGATCCCAATAAATAAGGCTGTCATAAACATATGTCCCAAAGGCTTTTTTCCCTTCCAATTCTTTAGGTAAAATAAACTCATATTCTGTGTGGCCTGTATTTGCCCATTTCCAAGTGGTTCCTTCAGGTCCATATACAAATGCAGTCCCGTCCAAACCTGTTCCTTTTGCGACTTCTTTGGTTGCAAACATTACGTCAAACATTTGGCAAAGCTCTTTAATATATTTTGATTTTGAATTGATCATTAGGCTTCCAGGTTGGCAGCAGCGCCATCCCATTACAGTCTGCGTACTGTCATATTTTGAAGTCAGCGGCGCCAGTTGGTTCAGTTCTACTTTGCCGCTTTTAAAGGCATCCTCTGAAAGTCCACATAATCCGTCATTCCCAAAAACGGTCAATCCCTGTTTTGCAAGGGAAAGCTTTGTTGCGCTATCTAGTGTAAGGTATTCTTTATGAAGCAAGCCTTCTGAGTACAGCTGGTTCATATACTTTAAATACAGCTTATACTGATTAGAAATTCGATTGTAAACGACCTTTCCTGTGCTGTCATCTTCAAAGTCGGGATCCTTTCCCTTTCCAAAAGACGCCCAAAGGAACTGCTCTCTATCTTCTGCAAGAGGCGCCGCACCATTGTTATGATTTTTCAGCTTTACAAGCACATTATGAAACTCATCTACAGTAGTCGGTACTTCACAGCCTGCTGCTTTCAGGGTGTCCTCACGGTAATACATGCGGGCAGTTACAGCAGTACAGTCCTTGCCGATATATGGGAGTTGATAAATTCCACCGTTCGTCTCAGTTACGACTTTTCTTGCATCCGGATAATCTTTGAATGCTTTCTGCAGGTTTGGCATATATTGCAGATACTTTTGGTAATTGACAAACCGATTGCCTACCACACCATAGTCATTAATATAAGTGTTGTCAATAGAATCCGACACGCGGTGGAAAAAGTCAGGCCAGTTATTGGAGGCCAGCAGTACTGCCAAACTGTCTTTGGAAACAGTCTCCCACTCTACATGGATGTTAGTAAGTTGTTCCAGCTTTTTCCAAACCAAACGCGGCTGAGAAATATTTACATTATCTCCAATTAACACCCCTTTCACAGTTGTTTTTTCACTTACAATTGGATAATGCGGAGCATAATTTGTCAGGCTTGACGTTTC
>DHOL01000072.1:0-19859 GCA_002410755.1 Ruminococcaceae bacterium UBA5391
GGGCCGGCCTTTGTGCTCTTTCCGCGGAAGCTTTTCACCTGCTGTTTCCTCTCTTTAACGGACATCCGCACTTTTTTGCCCTTCTGCGCTTTTTCATATTGAATTACTGACTCAGTATAAACCGCACATGCAAAAAAGTCAATCACTGTGCACTACAAAAGCGCGTTTCAGCTCACATAGCCGTAAAGGCCGTCGGCTATCTCCCGGAAAACTGGGCCGCAGGTTGTCCCTCCAGTGTCGCCGCCCTCTGAGAATACTGTGATGACAAATTTTGGATTCTCATAGGGATAAAGCCCTGCAAACCATGATTCATTCAGTTCTTTCCCATTGATGAAGCGTCCGGTCTGCGCCGTGGCTGTCTTGGCGCCGGCTGTGCCATAATGCGGCTTTCCCTTTTTGCTTGTGCCGGAATTGATTGACTCTTTCATAAAGCTCCGCAGAAGAGCCGCCGTCTTGTCCGACATGGCACGTTCGCCGGAAGGGGTTGTGGTGCGTTCCACATAGGTTTTCTGCGCATTCACACGGCCAGAGACCAGCGACGGAGCCGTAAATACGCCGCCCGAAGCAATAGTATTTACCATAGCTGCAATCTGAAGCGGTGTTGCCGTAAGGTCGCCCTGCCCAAAGGAAAAATTAGCAAGTGCCCGCGGCACGCTGAGGTTTGCAAGGGACGGAAGCGTGCCTGTGGCCGATTCCATTCCCGGCGCAAGGGAAAAGGAACGGCCAAAGCCAAGCTTTTTTGCCATTTGGAGAAAATTGGCCGGTGGAACTTTTTGCATGAGGTGTACAAAATAGGTATTACAGGATTCTGCAACGGCCTTTTTCATGTCCTCCGTACCATGCACTTCCGAACCGTAGCAGTGAAAAGCCTGTCCATCCACCGAAATGGAGCCAGTGCAGCAGTAAGTCTCTGAAGGGGAAATCCCATTCTCCAGCGCAGCCGCAGCCGCAGCAAGCTTAAATACCGAGCCGACGCTGTACGCCGAAGTCGCACGGTTCAGGAGAGGAGAACCGGCAGACTTGAGCACAGAGGAAACGTCGTCCTGCGGGAAAGTCGGCAGGCTTGCCATGGCAAGGATTTTCCCCGTAGGGACTTCCAGCACAACAACAGCTCCCTTTTTCAGGTACTTAGCGGCGGAACGTTCAGCAAGACGCTGAATCGAGCGGTCAAGTGTAAGGACAACACCGCTCTGGCTTTCTTTGGTAGTGTCGGTATCTGTCCCTTTCCCCGCTGTCAGGACATGGCCAAGTGCATCAACCTGGTAAGAAACTGTGACTTTCCCTCCAGCGGAAAGCGAAGCGTTAAATGCTTTCTCCACGCCGGAAGCACCCTGGCCGGAGCCATCGAGAAAGCCAATCACATGCTCGGCAAGGCGGCTCCCGTCATACCGGCTTTTTACGGGAAAGACACTGATTCCCGGCACCAACATATTTTTTGGAAGTCTCAGTGTAAATGGCCTGCCGTCTTTCATAATTTTGAGGACAGCACTCATTCTGTCGGTTGGGAGGATGCTTTTAAGGGCATTCGCAGTCTGTAGAGTCGGCACAATGGCTGCCGAATATTCCGTTACACCATTCCCTGTCAGTGGATCAAGGTTCCGGTCGTAAATAGTCCCGCGCAGGGAAACGGGGGTAACCGTATCAGTCTGCTGATTTTCGGCTGCTGCGGCAAGCGTACCGCCCCGTGAAATATGGTAAAGGACCATCGCAATGGCAAAAAGTAGGATTAGAAAGCTGAAAAAAAGGAAAGAGACGCGTTTTGATGCACGTTTTGGCATGAAAAATCCCTCCGTCAGGATATCTTTTCCTGACAGAGGGATTTTTAACCGTCCGGCCGGATTTGCTTCCGCAGAATAGCATGTTCTGCAACGGGACGATCCACAGGGGCCAGCACCGTCATTTCCGCATGGTTGGCTGTTTCCAGCGGGCAGCCGCTTTCGTCATAAATTTCGCTAAGTGTAAGGTCATAGGGTTCTGCACCCGGTTCCAAAACAGAGACGGTGTCACCGCGGAAAAAGCGGTTCCGCTGCGACAGCACCGCCTCGTTGCCGTGCATTCCCGTACAGACTGCGATTTCCTCCCACCCGCGTACATAGCCGCCGTTTTCGTAAACCTCACCGGGTGTCCATCCATAATAAAAGCCTGTGCTGTATTCGCGGTGACTGATTTTGTTCAGTTCTTCCGGAATCCATGCAGGAAGCGGCGCATTCGGCATTTTTGCAAAGCTGTCAATCGCGTGGCGATAGGCATTTGCCGTAACGGCCGCATAATAGGCAGATTTTGCACGGCCTTCAATTTTAAGGCTTGTCACACCCGCACGCACAAGCTCTGGGATATGGCGGACCATACAGAGGTCACGGGAATTCATCAGATAAGTTCCCTTTTCAGTCTCCTCTACCGGGAAATAACATCCGGGACGGGTTTCCTCCATCACTGCATAGCTCCAGCGGCAGGGCTGCGCGCAGTCGCCCCGGTTTGCATTGCGTCCGGTAAAATATTCCGAAAGCAGGCACCTTCCGGAAAACGACATGCACATTGAGCCGTGGACGAACGTTTCGAGTTCCAGGTCTTTTGGCACCCTTGCCCTGATTCCTGCGATCTCTTCTAGCGGCAGTTCACGTGCAAGCACAATGCGCTTTGCACCAAGATTGTAAAGCATTTTTGCAGCCGCCCAATTTGTGACCCCCGCCTGAGTGGAAATATGGATTTCCATTCCGGGTGCATACTCCCTGATAAAATCCAGCACGGCAAAATCCGTCACAATCACCGCATCTACACCGGCATTCTGGGCCATCCGCAGGAAACCGGGCAGCTTTTCACAGTCTGCATTGTTCATGAGGTTGTTGCAGGCAAGGTAAACCCGTACGCCGGCACAGTGGGCATACTCTACTGCGGAAGCCAGTTCATCCGGACCGAAATTCGGCGAGCCTGAGCGCATCCCGAATTCTTTCCCCGCAAGATAGACCGCATCTGCACCAAAGTGCACTGCTGCTTCCAGCCGCTCACGGCTGCCTGCCGGGCAGAGGAGTTCCGGCAGACCGGAAGAAACGCTCCACCTCATCGGCTGGCTCATTTCAAACCAGCTTTCTTCAGGTTTGCTTCGTGCCCGGAAAGCGTCTTTGCATAGTAGGCATTGCCTTTTGCATCATGGCAGAAATAATAGTAGTTCGTGCTGTTCGGGTTGAGGGCCGCATTAATCGCGTCTAGGCCAGGATTGCAGACAGCACCTGCAGGAAGCCCCGTGATTGTATAGGTATCATACTTGCTTTTGTAAGTGCTCCGGATATTGGCGGGGACCTGTGCACGTTTCCGGTACGGATACAGTGTCGTCGGATCAGAATTGAGGTGATTCAGGGCTGCATCCTTACTGTTCAGGCGGTTATGAAAAACAGACGAAACATTATACATATCTGTCTTGTTGGCCGCCTCTGACTGAATCATGGAGGCAAGCGTAATCATCTGGTCAACCGTCATTTTTTCTTCCTTAGCCTTATCGCGGATTTGCTTGGTGAGTTTCTTGTTGCAGTTGCTGACCAGTTTTTCCACGACATCCACCGTATCTTCATTCTTGAAGAACTCATAAGTGTCCGGGAAAAGGTAACCTTCCAACTTATAGTAGCGGGATGAAACGTTGGGGATGGCGGCAATCAGGTCATAGTTGTCGTCAAGCTTGTTTGTATTGAAAGCCTTTAAAGCGTCCGCCGAAGAACACACGCCGTTTTTCTCCAGGCTTGCGGCGATTTCCGGTGCATTCATACCTTCGGTAAAAGTGATTTTTACTGTATCTACCCTCTTTGCAGAGGACTGTATGGAGTTGATAAGTGCCTCATAGTCGAGGCCCGTCGTAATCTTGTAGCTGCCACCACCATAGGTTGCGGGGGCTTTTGTCAGCTTGCTGTAAAGGCGGAATGCATCAACGTTCCTTATTGCTCCAACAGAATAAAGAATTTGCGAAACCTCGCCTGAAGTCGCATTTTTGGGAATTTCAACCGTAACATTCACAGACTGCCTGCCAACGGCAAGCATATCATTGACATCAGCGACAACATATTTTGCGGCAAGAACTGAAAACAGCAAAAAAATGCAAAACCACACTCCACGGAAAAGCCGCCTGTTTTTTCTTGCCTTCTCTTTATTGCGTAGGGTATGCGCAAGCTTTGCCCGGTTGAGCGCAGCCTCCTCTGAATTAATCTCCTTTTTCTGGGCTTCTTTCGGATCGCTGTAGCTGCTGATGACTGTTTCTTTTCCTTCCTCCGGCTGGCTGTCTCCAGCAGCATCATCATGGATGTTCACCTGAAAATTCTCCACCTTGTGCCGGCGTCTCTCATCGAATTCCTCATCATGTTTATTGTTCATAAAACATTCTCCTGTATCTAGCGGCCGGGCAGGCCGCCGGAAATCCTTCGGATATACCGTTCCGTTACAAGGGCATCCACCCTGCAATCAAACCGACCGCGCGGAAGAGTCTTCCGGATGCAGCCGGTGTAACATAGCCCAACTGCAAAGCCGCAGAAATCCGCAAGGAAATGGTCATAGTAACCTTTTCCATACCCCAGGCGGAAACCTTCGGTGTCAAAGCTAAAACCTGGCACTGCGCAGAATGTCCGCCCGGAAGCATTGACGGCCGGGCATTTCTCCGGATCCGGTTCCAGTACGCCAAAAGCGCCTGGCAGGAGGTCGCTGCACGAAGCGATCCGCCGGAATTCCATCTCCCGCGTCCCGGGGAGACAGCGTGGCACTGCAACGCACTTGCCCAAATCAAGCGCTGCCGTAATCAGCCCAAAGGTACTTACCTCCAACGGCTTGCTGACATAAGTGCAGACAAGGTCAGCCCGGGAAAACTCCCAAAGCGTAACGGCTCTCTTTGTTATCTGCGCATCATACTCCACTTTCTGTCCCTGCGTCATTTGGACACGGAAATCCCGGCAATACTGCCGGATTTCCTGCTTCAGCCCGCGGATGTCCTGATACATTGCATGCTCTTTCTGATTTTCTGTGATTTTTCAGGGCCATAAAGTATCTCTGCTAATTTTAGCGCAAATTCAATGGAAACACCCGGCCCGCGTCCCGTTATAATTTTGCCGCTGACACAAACAGGGTCATGCAGGATGTGCGAGGCGCCCAGCTCGGATTCATAGCCGGGATAGCAAACGGCGCTGTGCCCCGTAAGGAGGCCCATATGGCCGAGAACGGATGGTGCCGCGCAGATGGCAGCAATATATTTCCCCTTTTCTGCGCAGTAGGCAAGCATATTGCGGAGTACCTGCGATTTTTCATGATTCTTTGTTCCTGGCCCGCCGGGAAGGACGACCATTTCAGCATCTTTTGCAGAAACATCCGCTTCCGCAAGGTCAGCTTCTATTTTTACACCGTGCGCGCTTACAACTGTACGGCTTCCTTCCCCTACTGTGGCAACCTCAGCCCCGGCACGACGGAGAACGTCCACTGGAGCCATTGCTTCAATCTCTTCAAAGCCTTCCTGCAAAAACACATAAATCATTTTGATAAAACCTCCCAATTTCAAAGCAGTGCAGCCCACACCGGAAATCAATCCATACCAAGACCCAGATAGGGATGATATGGTTTCACATCCCCTGTTGCCCGACCGCCAAGGCCCTTTAGCATCCCAAACCGTTCCACTGTCCCTTTTCCCGGGAAAAAACTGCATCCAATGGGGAAACGGAAGCAGTAGTGTTCCGCCGGTGCTTCTTTCAGGACCGCGGCTGCAAGGGATGGAAAAGCATGTTGGTCTGCTGCGGCTTCCAATACGTCACACTGTGTTTTTCCCCTGCGGCAAAGTGCATAGGAAAGCCCTTCGGCGCAAACGAACTGATCACCATAAACGAGGCTCATGGAAACAGCTCCGCAGAACATCCGGTCATTCCAGAGAAGAGAACCGGAGTTCCCCGCAAGCAGCTTTGTCCGGCAGCGGTTCCACCCGGCCCAGTCCGGCTGGCAGCCGTTGGGTGGAGAATCCAGGCTGGCAGTCTTGCTGAGTTCTGCTGCGGAAAGCTTTACCCTGCGGACTTGAAAGAAGTCCTCATATCCTGCCGCAGCATAAAAGCGGTAGAGCCCTTCGTCAGCAGGAAGAACCGCAGAATAACAGTCCCCCCGCCGCTCCCCTTCTTCCGCCGCACGCTTCAGCAGAGATGACATCAGCCCGCGGGAACGAAATCCCGGCATAGTTGCGGCAGCAAAGATATAATGAGCCGGAACGGTTTTCCCATCCGAAAGGATTTTTGCAGGCAGCAGATAAACAGCCGATACTACTCGCTCTTTTGCCGTTGTGACCAGGCAGTCACGGGGAGAAAAAAGGTGGCTGAGAAAAAAATCCGGAAAGCCTTTCGGATCGCCGAAGCACTGCTGCCAAAGCAGGGAAAGCTCCTGCCGCATCTCCCAGCGTGCAAATCCGGTCATTGTTCCGTCTCCGGTGGGATGCCAAGCGCCGGCAGGACAACGCCACGCAGCTCCGCCGAAATTTTTTCTATTGGCTTTGGCGCACCGCACTCCGCACACGCAATAATACGCCAGCCAAGGCGTTCCGCCGCATAAAGTGCTGCTTTACGGCATTTGCCAAGAAAAACGCAGTCACGTTCGTGGATGTCTTTTTCTTTACCGTTTCTTCGGTACCGCTCATCCAACAGCTTCTGTGAGATTTCCAGCGGCATATCAAGAAAGATTGTCAGGTCGGGCCGCGGCAAACCAAGCTTTGCATACTCGAAATCCTGGAGCCATAAAAGGAAGCTGTCCCATTCCTGTTCCGGCAGCTTTGGCAGCTGATAAACCATATTGGAAGTCGTATAGCGGTCTGCAAGGATCAGGGCACCATTTTCATAATCCGCCCGCCAGGACTTAAGATAACTTGCACAGCGGTCTACAGCATAAAATGACGATGCAGCATATGCGTTCACATCACCCGGCTTGTCCCCAAATTCGCCGTTGAGGTACATTTTAACTGCCGCACTGGACGGTTCGCCATAATCCGGAAAAGAAACCCGCCGCAGATGGACTTTCCGGCTGAGGAGACCTTTTTCCAGAATTGCAGTCTGCGTTGCCTTGCCGCTCCCATCGAGGCCTTCCACTGCAAAAAGTTTCCCCTTCATTTTCCCGCCCCCATCGACTGGTAAAATTCACGGACTTCGGTGGCATGTCCACAGGACATACCGCCTTCCGGGCAGGCACCGCGCACGCACGCCGGACCTGCATCTGCAAAAATATCCGGTGCGACCGGCTTGACAAGTGCAAGCATCCGATCCGCAACGTCCCGGATTTCCCACTGGGCACGGCGGCAGCAGCGCAGTGAGAAAAGGTGGAGCAACTCCCGTGCATTGAAGGTACAGATCATCTTTGTCTCACAGGCATTCGGAAGGACAAACCGTGCATCCTCATTAGACATCTTGACGGCAGCACGGGAAGCCTCTTTTTCGTTTTTGCCGGAGGCCATCAATTCACGCTTATGCTTTTCGGTCAGGAGGGCAGAAAGATGCTCGTAGTGCCTGCGGTCTTCCTCCATGGCAGCAAGAAATTCCGCTTTTGCTTCCGGGATTTTCTCAATTTCCGGGGGAATCACATATTGAAAATCCGCTTCATTCACATAGCGCTGGCTCTTGACACTGTAGGAAGCAATGCGGTGCCGTGTTATCTGGGCAAGGAACGAACGGGAAACGCCTTCCATACCGAAAGTGAATGAAACATGCTCAATTACGCTGTCATGGCCCATCTCGGCAAGCCTGTGCACAAACGAGGCAGTCTTTTCCTCCGTCAGCCCTTCCGCAATCTCATCAATTCCGGCGGAGGAATAGCAGAGCTTTGCAGCAGATGCAACAAGCTTTTCCGGAACTGGCGTATGGGAAATCAAGGTTACTTTTGGCATTGGACTATCCTTCTTCCTCTATGTTCCATATATATCAATTAATTATAGCAGAACGGTGGAATTTTTCAATATTGGCCCTTTGGAAAGGCAACCGGTTGAAAACAGGGCAACGAGCAGATAAAAGGTTATGCAATAAATCCAGTTGGAGAAAATAAATACCATACTGACTGATTTTTGTCCTTGTCACAGGGATTTGAGCTTTTCATGTTTCTGTACTGGATGTATATATATTAAACATTTTATATTTATTTATTTAAACTTATTGTCAAAAGGGATTTTACATAAGCGTGAATCTACGATTTATAACTTTATCATGCCATACTTCCACTGCAAGTCAATATAATGAATGGGCGGGGAAAAAGATACCGCCTACAACTAGTCCCAATTTATTCCGCATGAAACGGTTGTTTTTTCGCGTGAAAAATCCGTACCTGGAAACTGGCCTATCTGCTTCGCATGGAAACTGGCCTTCCGGGGAAAATATAACAAATCGGGCCAAGAACCCGGAAATTCCATGGGAAAAAGGAGTAATTCTGAAATGGAGCAAAAAAAGCATGAAGCCGAAAACATGCCGATTGGTCTTATGATGTCACTTGCAATGCACGGTGACGCCATGCATGAATTCAGCCTTTTGAATGATGAGCAACAGAAATCCGTCATTCATTTCGTTGAGAATGCGAAAACAGGGGAAGATGCAAAGAACCGCATTGAAGAGGCCGTACAGCACTTGGAAAACGGTGACACAAAGCCATATCTTTAATGTATTTTCGCCATTTTCCGGAAAATTCTGTAACACAACGAAACCCGCGCCATAAACTGATACTGAGAAATAAAGCCCACGGATAAGTGTCAGGAGGATGATTTTATGGATAAAAATCGTGCCGAGACTGTAAACCAGTCGGCGGCAAGCGCGGGCAACATCAAGGAAGCCGTGTGCATCAACGCCGCGCGCGTTTATGACTCGTGCAGCAGATAAGAATATACGTCATCAGAGATAACTATTCTGCGAATTCACTATTCACAATTCAACAAGCAACGGCACCCGGAGGATCCTCCGGACGTCAGCCTATCGAAGGGCCCCTCCAACGCTTTCAGCGAAGGAAGAGTCCTTTTTGTAATTTGTAGAATGGCAAAATAAATGCGGATCGAATATCCAGCGCACAGTCAGTCTCATACCGTTCTCCTTCATTCCAGTAGACTGCCAGCGGAATCATCTCGCTCCCCCCCGGATACCAGCGGACAATCATAATCGGCATGTCTTTTGGTCGGGACTAATATAGGCAAATTCTTCCCGAAAAACACTTCACGGGATGAATAGCATTTCTGCGGAATCTTGTGTATTACCTTGTCCAATCAAAAAGCTGAAAATTCTCTTGATGGTTCGCTTAAATTATTCATTTAATATTCATGCTGATTTTGCTCCTAAAAATCAATATTTTTAGTAATATAGCCAACTAATTTTTTATCTCAGAAAGTTGATATTAATATTTATTCATTTTTTTTGAAAAGCTATTGATTTTTAGGAGCAAACGTGGTAAGGTAATTCATAATTTCAGGGAGAAAAGCTCTCCCCCAAAAGCAAGAGAATTCCCACGTGTTTTTAGACATACGGTCCTGAAAGAAAAGAGGAAAAACATCATGAAAAAGTTGCTGTCCATAATTCTTGCCACCGCAACAATCCTGTCACTCGCCGCCTGTAGCAGCAAGACAACCCCAGAAAAAGGAAACACTTCCGCTACGGGAAGCGCATCCTCTGAAATTACAACTGTAAAAGAAGGGACACTGACTGTTGCCACCAGCCCAGACTTCGCCCCCTGTGAATTCTACGCCATCGGCAGCGACGGAAAGCCAACCCTCGCAGGCTACGACATATCGCTCGCGCAGTACATTGCCAATTACCTGCATTTGAAGCTAGACATCATTCCCATGGACTTTGACGGCGTCATTATGGAGCTGAGCGCTGGCAACGTGGATATTGGCGTGTCGGGACTTGCCCCTGATCCAAAACGTGCCGACTCCATGGACTTTTCCGATATTTACTACTCTGGCAAACAGTCGCTAGTGACGGTCAAGAAAAACCAGAATAAATGGAAACAGCTCTCCGACCTGAACCAAGCAAATACATCCATCGGCGTTCAAACAGGTTCCGTCCAGCAAGATCTGGCCACCAAGAACACTCCTAAGGCCGACATTGTTAAATTGGCCAAAGTAACCGATATCATTTCGGAACTGCTTTCCGGTAAGCTGGATGCCGGTTATGTCAGCACTGATGTGGCAAAATTTTACCAAAATAATTACCCGAATCTGTACATTGCGTTTGACGTCCCTTATAAATATAAGGGTTCTGCGGTTGGGGTAACAAAGGGAAACAAAGCCTTACTGGACGGCGTAAACCGGGCTATCGCCGTAGCGCTCAAAGATGGTTCCATGGACAAATTTGTCGCTAAGGCCAATGAGCAGACATCCGGAAAAATTTATGAGGGCATGCTGAATTCCAGCGGCAACCCGGTAGCAAGCAAAGCTTCCTCCGCCGGCTGATTTAAACGGGAAACGAAACTGCCAGCAAACGGTTATCATACTCCGTAAAACCGGGGCAGTGTTTTCAGCTGGCTTTAGATAAAGGGGATATTTATGAAACAGCTTGTCACCGCGGCTAACTTTGCAAAAGTTGCCCAGTACGCGGATCTTTTTAAGCAAGGCATGGTTTGCACCGTCCTGCTCTCGGCGCTGACCGTATTCTTTGGCTTTCTTCTGGGGCTTCTGCTTGCCGTTATGCGCCTCTCCAGCGTTCAGCCATTCCGTTTCTTCTCTGTTACGCGTGACGGTCATTTTCGGGAACAGGGATTCCTGTTCCATCTGAGCCGGTTTAATCCGCTGAGTCTGCTTGCCACTGCCTATGTGGAAGTTTTTCGGGCAACGCCTATGTTGGTTCAGTTGTGGTTGGTGTATTTTCTGCTGTTTGACAAGTCCGTTATCGACCTGCCCAAAACGACACTGTTCGGTTTTATCCGTCTGGAGCGTTTCATCCCGGGCGTTGTGGCACTGGCGCTGAATTCCGGTGCCTACCTTGCCGAGATTATCCGTGCCGGAATTCAGTCTATTGACGGTGGCCAGAGTGAAGCCGCACGTTCCCTGGGACTTTCCAAAAAACAAACTCTGCGTTCCGTTATCCTGCCGCCTGCTATTAAAAATACGCTGCCTGCCATTGCAAATGAATTTGTCACCATCATCAAGGAATCTTCCATTACTTATACCATCGGCGTGCAGGATATCATGTCCGCCGTCAACGATATCAAAGGTGCAACTTATGTTATCATTGAACCCCTGATCGTTGCTACGGTCCTCTACTTCTGCCTGACTTTCCCGACATCAAAAATCATTGCCTATTTTGAGAGGAGAATGAGCCGTGGCGACAGGCGATAAACTGATCCAAGTGAAGCATCTGCGGAAATACTACAACAAGGGAAAAATCAAAGCGATTGACGATATTTCTGTGGAGATTAACAACGGGGACGTCATAGCAATCATCGGGCCGTCAGGTTCCGGAAAATCTACGTTTCTTCGCAGCCTGAATCTGCTGGAGCGTCCGACCAGCGGCACAATTCTATTTGATGGCATAGATATCACCCGTGCAAAGTACCGTGATAAAACGGGGAAGTCGGTCCGGCTGGACGTGGATCAATATCGTCAGAAAATGGGCATGGTATTCCAGCATTTCAATCTTTTCCCGCAAATGACGATTTTGGAGAACATGGTGCTGGCGCCTGTCAAGGTTCTCCATCTCGATCGGGCCGCCGCCAAAGACAAGGCACTTCAGTTGTTGGACCGGGTTGGTCTAAAAGACCGCGCCGACGCTTACCCCATCCAACTATCCGGCGGTCAGAAACAGCGTGTAGCCATTGTTCGCGCCCTCGCCATGGAGCCTGATGTCATGCTCTTCGACGAACCGACTTCCGCGCTGGATCCAGAAATGGTTGGCGAAGTGCTGGATGTCATGAAAGAACTTGCCCATGCCGGAATGACTATGGTGGTCGTCACTCATGAAATGGGTTTTGCCCGTGAGGTGGGAAACCGGGTCCTGTTTTTGGCCGATGGGAAACTGATGGAACAGGGTACACCATCCGACATTTTTGACCGTCCGCAGGATACCCGCCTCAAGGATTTTCTAAGCAAAGTTTTGTAGGGCTCTACATCCGGCGTTTTCACCTGCTTTTGTGTGGTAAAAACGCCGGCGAGTTCTTAAGTTTGAAAAGGAGAACCAGAATGACGAAAGAAAAACAGGCGGCATTGGCTGCCATAGACCAGAACGCAGCCTTGATTAGCCATGTTGCCGACGAAATTTGGAAATATGCAGAACTGTCGCTTCAGGAGTTCCAGTCTTCCGCACTTTACTGTAAGACACTGCGCGATTGTGGGTTCAATGTAAAGGAAGGTATCTGTTCCATTCCAACGGCTTTTTCCGCCTCGTTTGGTTCTGGAAGACCGGTTATCGGAATTCTTGCGGAATACGATGCACTGTCCGGACTTTCTCAGAAAGCCGGAAGCGTAAAGCGTGAAGCGATTACACCGGGTGGCTGTGGGCACGGCTGCGGGCACAACCTTCTGGGTGCTGGCTCCATGGCCGCGGCACTCGGCGTAAAATCCTACCTACAGTCCACAGGGAAAACCGGAACAGTCGTGTTATATGGCTGTCCCGGAGAAGAGGGCGGTGCAGCGAAGTCATTCATGGCGCGTGACGGTCTGTGGCGCAACCTGGATGCAGCACTGACCTGGCATCCGGAAGACCGGAATGAGGTGGCTACCGGTTCCAGCAACTCCTGCATCCAGATTCAGTACAAATTTCACGGTATCCCGGCGCACGCAGCAGGCAGCCCCGAACTTGGTCGCAGTGCACTGGATGCAGTGGAACTGATGAATGTCGGCGTCCAGTTTCTACGAGAACATATGTCCAGCAAAGACCGGATTCACTACGCGGTCACCAATACCGGCGGCCTCAGCCCAAATGTCGTCCAATCGGAAGCGAGCGTATTGTACATGGTACGTTCCAATCATGTTGCTGATGCGGTAAAGCTTCTTAAGCGGGTGGATAAAATTGCTGACGGGGCCGCTCTTATGACGGAAACCAGTTACACGCGCAAATTTATTGACGGCTTAGCTGATACTGTCAGCAATCACGTGCTGGAGCAGGTTCTGTACCAAAATTTTGTGTCCATGGGCGTACCCGGTTACACGGATGAGGAACTCTCCTTCGCAGATCAGCTGTCTTCAACTTATGAGGGAAACGATTCCATACCCGGCATTGGCAGTCAGTATGATCCCGCCTATGCCGAAAAGGCCGCTGAGTTGCGCCGCCAGGCGGGCCATGCCATGAATAGTTTCCTGCTTCCTCTCTATCAGGGCGATGCTTTTAACCCCGGTTCCACCGACGTAGGTGATGTAAGCTGGGAAACGCCAACCGGGCAAATCCATGTAGCCGCATGGCCGAACGGCTGCCCTGGACACAGCTGGCAGAATGTCTCATGTGACCGTACATCCATCGGCCTCAAAGCAGCCCTCTGTGCCGGGAAAGTACTGGCTGCCTCTGTCATTGACCTGCTTGGTTCCCCGGAAACACTGCAAAAGGCCCGGGATGAATTTAAAAAGCACACAGTGTCCGGTTATGTTTGTCCAATCCCGGCGGATGCAGTCCCAACCGTGCCAGACTGATAGAAAATCACATTCCCTATAAAGAGAAAAATGGAAGCCGATTGCAGGTTATACTGCAATCGGCTTCCATTGGTTTACTCCTCTTTTATCTTATCCTTTTGAATACCAAGAATTAGATACCTCAAAATCGGGATACGCTTCAGCAGCTCATAGAAAGCGGGAGAAATAATAAGGACTGAGAAAATGGCAATCAGATAAATTGCAAATACAGGCAAGGCCGTATAAAGCTTCAGGAAATAACAGGCGGAAAGTACAACAAGATAGTGGACAATGTATATGCCAAAGCTTGATTTTGTCATATAAGTTGCAAATTGCGACGTTTTGTCGAACCATGTCTTTCCGCAGCCTAAAACTGCAAGAATCGCCATCCACAGGTAAGCATTGGTGAAAATACTTTTCAGGCAGGCATCATCAGTATAATTTCGGCCGAAATAAAAAGCCGTATAAGCAATACCCATCACAACAGCGATTATCAGCATCGGCAAGTGAATCTTCTGCACTTCGTCCTGAATCTCATCGTGAGAGAATATGAAATAACCGATTAAAAATGCAGCAAAGTAAATTCCGAAGCGATAAGTCGTAATGATTGGCATGTTAAGAATCTGCGAAGCTCCCCAGAGGGGAAGGAAAAGAAGCAAAATCACGTAAAGTTTACACTTTCCGCAGAATGTGTAGAATTTATCCTTAGAATCAATTTTCCGAATCAGCACAAGCAGCAGTGAGAATACCCACAACATCTGGATAAACCATAATGGGCCAATTCCTGAAATGGCCATGACAGGGTAGCGGATAAATACCGGAATCATATTCCAGGCACCGCTGAGCTTTAAATTGAAGTAACCAACCATCCATTGAAACACAAAGAGTCCGAGAGTGGACGGAACAAGCAGCTTTACAGTTCTGTCTTTTATAAACTGCTTACGACTCCGATGCTCCAATGCATACCGGGAACTAATTCCGGAAATCAGGAACAGCAATACCATGAACCACGGGTATACAAAATATAGCACGGCATCCTGATACTGTATCTTTGAAAAACTGCCGACGCCGCCGAGCACGCCTACACTATTGAATAAATAAAAGACGTGATAAACCAAGACCAGCAAAACTGTAGCCCAGCGAATATTGTCTATATAGTGTCTTCTCATTGTCAATTCTCCTCTTTATCTGCAAAGATTTTTGCTGCAAGCTCAGCAAAGTTTTCTTCGGGTGGAATGGCAATGCCTTTCTTTTCATTGACAAGCATAATCAGCGTATCGCCGGATTTGAAGCCGAATATGTCTCTTGCCCGCTTCGGAGTCATAATTTTTCCCTTTTCACCGGTTTCTTTATGTCCGCTCTTTAGGTTCAATAAGTATGATTTATATAACAGATTATACTTATGAAACACAGAAGTCAAGGAATAGTCAATAAACCAGATAAATAAGTTTTGGTTTAAACTTGCAAACCAATTCGCGCAAGCCTTGATACGGCCCAAAAGGAGATTCTTCTTTCACTTTTGACCGTTAAAGCTCTTCTGCTCTCACTGGTGGCACTTGTTGCACAAGAAAAGGACCCATCCTTCGCTTAACGCATTGGATGGATCCATAATTGCCCAAAAGGCTGAACAAATTACAAGCAGGTTCAGCCTTACAAAGCAGGTACAATCAATGATATTTCATCAAGACCGTCTTTCCTGCGACAGCATTCCCGGAAGACATAGACAGATTCTTTGCTTGATCAGGATTTGTAATGATGAACGGAGAAACAGTATTATAACCTGCCAACTTGATCTGTTCGATATCCATTTCCATCAGCAAATCCCCTGCAGAAACATGCTGGCCCTCTTTTACATGGCAGGTAAATCCTCTTCCTTTCAGTTTAACGGTATCCAGCCCCAGATGGATTAGGATTTCCAGGCCGTTGCCGTCACCCTCAAGGCAGATTGCATGCAGTGTATCGGCAACCTCAATCACAGTACCGGATACGGGAGCAAGCACTTCATTTTCAGTAGGGATAATCCCGAGGCCGTCACCCAGGACCTTCCCGGAAAACGCCGGATCCGGGATTTCTTCAACCGAGATAATTCTGCCGGTCTGCGGGGCCAGAATCGTCTTTTCACCATGATTCATTTTATGAAACAGTTTCATCTTTTCACGCTTGAGCTCCTTCCGTAGCTTACAAAAGGTCACTTGTAAATGGCTGTCCATGTGGGCAAAAAAATTGTTCCATTTCAGTCCATAGGACAGCATGGTTTCCTTACTCGCACGCAATATCCATGCCTTTGTGGAAAGATGGCCCTCCCGCAGCCATATAGCCGTTGCTATGCCCTTGCGCGTCTGGCGAAAACCAAAAAGAATATAGTTCCGCATTCTTTAGAATAAAGCGCAGTCGGATATTCCGGCAGTTCAGCTCACTAACCGTCTTGTTTTTCCACTTGACTTGAACTTTGGTGCTGTCCGTTGTCACCGGTATGCAGTCCTCTCTGGAGTAACCCGGAAGAACATTTCCGTTTTGATCCAGAATTTCGGCAAGAATTTTTCCTTGACTGCAGTCGGCATTTACAAACAGGTATTTACCATTATATTCTAATACTTCTGTTGTAAGATATCCCCCTTTTCCGTCATCAGACATCGAAGCGAAACCGTCTCTTCTTAATCTGGCCATTCCTAAATTTCCTCCCGAGTATTTGTGTGAGCCGAAATTAGGAGATTGGCCGGAAAAGCAGGAAAAATAGAAATGAATTTCGTCGCCTATAACCACACATATCCCGTTTGCAGCATGCATATACCCATAGTTCCATGTGCCCAGGTTGCGGGACGAGGAGATAAAATTCTCGTGCGTAGGCCGATCCCAGTGGAATCCGTCCCGGCTGAACGCCAGTTTCAGGTCAATGATTTTAGGATGTTTCGTGATTGCGCAGACACCGTTCGGAGGGCCCATAAAAACGGAAAATACCCCCAGCATCAAGCTCTCATACGGTGTTGCATCCAAATTGTACAGCTGTGGAAGATATCCTAAATTTGGATCAGGAGTATCTTTGATATCCGTTCTCGCCCAAAATCTGACATCTTCCGGTTTCCATTGGCTGCCATGGAAGAAGTCATCCGTTTCATAGTAACTTCTAACCCGAATCCGACTGTCAAGCTTGGAAAAAGTCCGGATGCTGAAAACCCATTTTCTCGTGAATGGATTATAAAAGAAAGTCGTATTATCGCCGCACGAGCCTGGGGTTCCTACCTCAACCCAGTTGATTCCATCCACAGACTTATAGAGTATTGCTTTTTCCGTAGGCTGCACATTTTTTGGCTTGCGGTGATAGTATTTCACATCAAAATCATATTCCCTGAAAAAGACTAACATTTTATACCGCTCATCAGGGTTCTCAGCATAGTAATCAATCCAGACCGCAGCGCCGTCGCGCATTCTGCCTGGTACATATTGAAGAACACGGTCACTTTTGCGGTCGGGATTGATCTCCGACAGTCGTTTCCAATGAATTCCGTCATTGCTTTCTGCATAGCCCACGGCATCAAACCATCCTGCCTGATACCACATCTTATATTTTTTGGCTTCATCATCGTAAAAAATTCCATCATTGAAAGGACACGCGCAGGTGCAATAGCCGTCATTCATTTCCAGGGCAGTCTGAGGATAAAAGATTGGATGATCTTCTATGACTGGTTTTTTAAAATCACGCCGCAAATCGGTCTCTGCTATCAGAAAATCATCTACGAACAGTTGCCTGCCGATTTTAATATTAATCGTATCCGGTTTTTTGTCTAAATACGGCACTTTCAAAGGTTTGTCAAGAGTGGATTCCTGGTATTTTGGAGGCCACTGCTCTGGAATAATTAAGTTATTATAAAACCAATTCATATCAGGATAACCTTTCACTGCACATAGAATACCAACATTTTACAGGTCATATTTATTCGCCCTTATTTTTTTCTTCGGGCAGTTCTTCCGGTTTATAAAGGAAGAATGTTAACAGGAAAGCAACAGTCAAACCAATTAAACTTGAAATGATGTAGTTAACAATCTGCCCATTCAGATACAACAGCACTCCTGGAATTGCCGTAATGGACATGCCGGTTGCAGCCAGATGTACAATCGAAGAAAACATACCCGCACAGCCACCACCGATGCAGCCGAAGACGAAGGGTTTCAGCAGAGGCAGATTGACACCGAAGATGACGGGCTCTGTAATTCCAAGGAATGCAGGAATAACAGAAGAGAAATAAAGGGATTTTTTCTTGGTATTATGGGTCTTGATGGCAACAGCCAGTGCAGCGCCAGCCTGAGCAACAATGGCGCCAGATGCGAGCGCATTAAATGGGTTGGCCTTTGTGGTTGCCAGAAGTTCGACTTCAAGTGCTTTAAAGGTATGGTGCAAGCCGGTGATAACAACTACCTGCTGCAGAGAACCGATAAAGAATCCGCCGATCCCAAAAGGCAAAGCCATTAAAAACTTAACGCCATCAACAATGAGAATCTCAATTTCATGCATAACAGGACCTACAACCAGCAGGCCCAACGCCACACTGCTGAGAAGTGTGAGGAACGGCGTCACAATCAGGTCAAACACATCTGGAATAACTTTGTGAAGCCATTTTTCTATTTTTGCAGCGATTATCCCCAGTACCAATGCGGGGAGGACGGAACCCTGATAGCCGATAATCGGAACATTCAGGCCAAAAAGGTTTAAAAGGAGCGGTTTGGCTGTTCCACCCGCAACAGCATTCGCATTGGGCAGCTGCGTTGCCACCAGCATTAGACCGATTACGATTCCCAAAACCGGAGAACCGCCGAACCGTTTCATGGTCGAATAAGCAACCAGCGCCGGTAAAAACGCAAACGCCGTATCGGTTAAAACCTTTGAGAGCGCCAGATAACTGGGATCCAGAGTAACCCCCAAATTGGTTAGCAGGCTCCGTAAACCCATAAACAGGCCTGTTGCCACCAACACTGGAATAATAGGGATAAAGACATCTCCGAGTGTTCTGGAGAACTTTTGAAATGGCGATAAGTTTTTATATGCGCTTTTGTCTTCGGTATCCGCCTTTTTCTGATTGGCACCCTCACTGGTTAGCACGTTGTAGACTTTATTGACAAAGCCCGTGCCCAATATGACCTGATACTGGCCCGACGCAAAGAACTGACCTTTCACGCCGTCTATATTTTCGATTCCTTTCCCGTCAAATTTTGAGGCATCCTTAAGAATAAATCTGAGACGTGTGGCACAATGTTCGACCGACGTTATGTTTTCCTGACCGCCAATGTGCTCAAGAATTTCTTTTGCTACTTCTTGCTCTTTCATTTGGCTTCCTCCCCAAAATAGTGTTGTTTATATTCTGCCAGACAAACGTGCTCAAAGGATGAAAAAAGGCCGACACTTTAAAACCGGATTGTTTTCGCCATTTACCAGTGTAATTTCAAGGCAGAATCATTCTGCACATGATCCCTTCTGCTAATCATCAGACAGAGCGCATCCAAAACGATATGCAGGCTTTGGTCAAAAAGGGAACTCAGCAACTGAACCGAGCCTCTGCTTGCGCCCTGGTCGCCCTTTACTGTTCCGGGTACCGTAAGAATTACATTCGCCATACTGGCGACCTTCGATTCCTTCTTACTTGTAACCGCTATGATTGTGCTTCCTTTTTCCAAGGCTTTTTGGGTATCCACGACCACATGCGCGCTTGAGCCGGAACCCGAAACAGCAATGAAAACATCGTCTTTTTTCAACGACGGTGTGATGGTTTCACCCACCACATATGAGGTATAACCCAGATGCATCAGCCGCATTGCAAATCCTTTGGCAACTAAGCCTGAGCGTCCTTCTCCAGAAACGAAGATGCGTGATTCTTTCCGGATTAATCCTGAAACCACAGTCATTTCATCCCGGTCGATTTTATCAATAACACCTTCTATTTCCCTAACAATAGTCTGTAGCTCGTCCAATGCTTAAGCCTCCTTACTGATTTCTTTATAAAATGAATCAACTGCATGCCGGATGTCGCCTGATTTTGTTATTGCACTCCCAACAATAGCAATTTCGCACCCCGCCGCCTTGAGAAATCCCATCATCTGAGACGTCACACCGCCAGCAACGGCTATTCGTCTTTTGCCACTGATGCTTTTAGAAGTTTCCTCAATCAATTTCTTTAAATTACCCTTCTTATCATCCGATGGAAGATGGATGCAGAAAATAGCATCTTGAAAAACCTTGAGCTGTTTTATCCGGAAGGACGGCACCTGAAGCAAGTCAATCATATATTCTTTGTGAAACTCATGCGCAACA
>DHOL01000072.1:20185-23051 GCA_002410755.1 Ruminococcaceae bacterium UBA5391
AAGGTTTGGTCCGGAAAGAGCCGTTTGATTTTCTGAACGCTGCCGTAAAGCCCATACTCTTTAATTAGAGAGGTGCCTATTTCAATGATGTCCGCCCTGCCGTGTACCTGACTAATGAGATTGATGGCTTTTTCAACCGAAACACGGTCAATCGCCAGCTGTAGTTTCATCATGACTGCTCCTCATAAAGTCCTCCAGTTTTTCTTTGGTTGGTAGTCCTTCATTGTCTCCTCTGACCATGAGCTGCAATGCACCTATTGCATTACCGCGCTTTACTGCTTGATATAAATCCAAGCCCTCAAGGATGCCACTGATAATCCCAACTGCAAATCCGTCGCCAGCGCCTACCGTGTCGACAATTTTATTCACGCCTACACAAGACTGAAAAAAACTTTTATCCTTGGTCTGGGTATATGACCCATGGCTTCCCAGCTTGACCGTTACCATCTTTACACCCCGGCTGAGATAATATTCGGCGATCCCCTTAGGATCTTTACAGCCCGTCAGGATTTCTCCTTCTTCAATACCTGGAAGGACGAAATCGCACCTCGAAATCATATCGTTCAAGATGCTGACCATCACTTTGCTGCTTTTCCATAATCCCGGTCGGAGATTGGGGTCAAAGGATATCGGAATGGCATTCTCGTGCGCACGTTCGATAAGACGATACGCCGCATTGCGGCAGCTTTGCGATAGGGCCGGGAAAATTCCCGTCAAATGTAGAAATCGTGTCCCTGAAAAATCCGTTGAATCCACATCCCGCTCTGTCAGATAAGTTGCTGCACTGTTTGACCTGAAATAATAGACTTCAGGATCACCGGAATTCACTTTACTTTTCAGCTGGAACCCCGTCGCATGCTCAGTGTCATAAGTGCACCGAATTTCAATTCCTTCATTTTGCAGGCAATTTTCAATATATTTGCCAAACGGATCGTTGCCCAATCTGCTGACATACAAGACCGAATGTCCAAGCCGGCGCAGCCCGATGGCCACATTTACTTCTGATCCGGCCAACGACCTTGTAAATTTATTTACTTTATCAAGTGGGCCAACCGAATCGGCCACAAACATTGCCATCGGTTCGCCGAATAAAACTATTTCTGCCACCGCACATCACCCTTTATAAGAATGCTGAGGATAATAACACAAGCGAGTATCTGTGAAAGCGCTTTTATAGCTATATATTTTATATTGTTTTATATTATTGTCAATACTATTTACTGAAAATTAATGTATTTGTATAATATATCTAAAAATAGTAAAAAATTTCATTTATATATATTTCTTTACTGCCATATAATGATAGCGCTTCTTTATGTTTTTATCTCATACAAGCCCGGCTTCCGTTAGGCCTCCCCGATTGCAACTTAAATTTAAAATAGATAGTAACAATTTGCGAAACATTCAGGCTTAAAAAACCAACTGAGCCAAACCGCCTAATCGTCTAATCCTTTTTTGCAGGACAGAATTTTTTTTGTCAAAGCTTCCCTGCTATTGACATTGCTAAAAAAAATAATATATAATTTACTGGACAATAAAAGGGGTTTCATGGGAGATTGCTTCTATATATGAATATTTATGATATTGCTAAAAAAGCAGGTATGTCAATTTCAACGGTTTCCAGGGTCCTGAACCATAAAACCAATGTGACACCCACTACGCGGAAAAAGATTGAAGCTATTCTGAAAGAATACAACTATTCCCCAAATGCGATCGCACGCGGACTCGTTTCCAACTCCATGGAAACAATCGCAGTTGTTACGGTTGATATCCGGGTACCGCACTATGCAAAACAGGCATATACCGTCGAACAAGCCTTCAGCAGCCTGGGGTATAATGTTCTGGTCTGTAACACAGGCGGCAAATTAAATGAAACCAAAAAATATATGAAAATGCTTTCAGAAAAGCAGATTGACGGCGTTGTGCTTGTAGGTTCGGTTTTTAATGATATCTGCAAAGATCCGGAAATCGT
This sequence comes from Ruminococcaceae bacterium UBA5391, assembly GCA_002410755.1. Taxonomy (GTDB): domain Bacteria; phylum Bacillota; class Clostridia; order Oscillospirales; family Acutalibacteraceae; genus Thermocaproicibacter. Next base: position 22,158 of record DHOL01000072.1, read on the forward strand.
TACCTACTTAAAAAATCTTCCGGTAGTGACTGCAAATGGTAAGGTAAACCTGCCGCTTTCTTATTCCGTCCTGGTAGATGATTCAATGGGGATTTCACTTGCCGTTGATTATCTATACAAAAAAGGGCACCGGAATATTGCCTATGTAAAAGATCTAAATACGGACAGCGCTAACCGAAAAGAACAAGGGTTTTATAGCGCGATGAAATCGCATGGCTGCACAGCAACTGAGGAAAATATCCTGAAAACCTCATATGGCTTTAAAGGCGGTCAGGAAGCTGCTAATCTCATTCTCTCACATTCTCCAAGATATTCTGCCGCCGTTTTTGGGGAGGATCTCACTGCAATAGGCGCTATTAAGACTTTTCAGAAGGCAGGGCTTCAAATTCCAGATGATATTGCAATCACCGGTTACAACGATTCGGAATACACGACTATCTGTAGCCCGGAACTTACTTCAATCGATAATAAGCCGGAACTGGTTGGGCAATGCTGTGTCCAACTTTTAGTAAATATGATTGCCGGAAAAACCGACAATGCATCTATTGTAATTCAACCCGAACTGAAAATAAGAGAAAGTGCTTAAGTATTCGGAAAAGCTAATACGGCGGGAATAAATGTCAGCTAATAAACACCTGAAGCAGTTGGAAGAAAACCGCCAGTTAAAAGAGTTACCGCCGTACTGAACCGCACCGCCCTGTTTTACGGCTTTTCAAAAGAAATTCTAACAGACAAAGAAACTCTTGCGAACTAAATTCAGAACAGATATAATAGCTTCAGGGAGAGGATTACTATGACAAATGAGGAAATGCTTACAGCCATTCAAAAAATGTTTGCCGCAGAGCAAAAGAGTAATGATGAAAAATTTGAATCCATAGATAAAAGATTTGAATC
>DHOL01000059.1:0-1521 GCA_002410755.1 Ruminococcaceae bacterium UBA5391
ACACTGGTGGAAACACTCGTCTGTGTTGGGATAGTCGCCCTGCTTGCAGTCGGCGCAGGCACCCTCTTAAACGGCTCTTCCCATATTTACCGCAGCTCCGTTTTTGAATCGGACAGCACCACTCTTTCCGGGACACTGAACACCGCACTGAGCGACCTGCTCTGCTGTGCAGACCTCAGCCCCGCACAGCCATCCGGAAATGGCATTTATATTGAAAATGCAGGGAAGCAGGCCTACACATTCTCAAGCACCAGCCTTAATTACCCGCTCTCCCGCGCGCATTTCGCCCTGAGCGGGAACGGCATCCTTCAGGCTGTCTCAGGAAGCGGTGATATCTATGAAGTCGTCAATACAGGTGCATATCCGAACCTGAAAGTCACCGGATTTTCCTGTAATTATGACGGCGGCTCCTTCCTGAAAATCAGCTATTCCATTACCGGCAAAAATGGCGGGACTGGGACACGTGAAGTAAAAGATTATACTGTCCGCCTGCTGAACAGAGATTCCTGCGACAGTGCCACAGCGGAGGCTGAAAAGTTAATCCGTGATACAAATACTTATCTTGCTGGCAACAGCTTTCCTTATTTAAGCAATGCCTCCCTCTACAGTGTCTGGCAGGCAAAAAAAATCACCGCAGATTATATCCGGAGCGCAGACATGGCGTCTGTGCTGAAAAGCAGTGATATTGCAGGCATTGCCAACGCCTGCGCCCGGAAATACGGCCTTACGGATGCCGACCGGGCAAATGTTGTCCGGGGGCTTCAACGCCTGCCCGGGAATTACCCCTACCTTGCCCCCTACTACTGCCAGGGAAGCAGGGAAGTCATTGCATATTTTATAAATCAGGGCGGCCGTGATGCGCTTTGCAGCACTTCCTGCCATGCTTCTACCTGCCTGCTCCGCTACGAAAAGCAGTGGTATTTTTATTATGGTAACTTTAATTATTACTCAAAAACACTTGATCCAGACTATGTCCTTGCAGGCCTCTATCACAAGTCTTCCGGGCAAATTCAGCAATTTTTAAACGGCGACGGCTGGTATGTTATCTCATAATCCGCCTGTATCTGTGATTTTTCCTTATCCGGATGTCTAAAATATTCCTTTCCGCTCATACTAAAGCCGAAACAAATTCTTGCAGCCCGGTGCAGCGTCCGCCGCAGGCCGGGACGGAAAGGGAAAAAGTATGAAACATTCGGACGGCTTTACCCTTCTGGAAGCACTGATTGTCGCAGGGATTACCGTACTGCTTCTGGCGATTGCAGTCCCCGCCGTGGCGCGTGCCGCGGATTCGGCAGATGCTGCCGTCTGCCGTGCCGGTCGGAAAACACTGAAAGCCATGACAGCCGCCGCATCCATCTCAAGCGGCATTGACTGGACCAATTACCATGGGACAGGACGGGCATGGACTTCGGAGGAAATCCTCAGCTACCTGAAAAAGCATGGTGCAGAGAAAATCAAATGTCCCTGCGGAGGGACAATCACCGTTTTCCGGATAAATAAATCCTCTGTTATTTTCCGCTG
>DHOL01000059.1:1555-3841 GCA_002410755.1 Ruminococcaceae bacterium UBA5391
ATTACCATGGGACAGGACGGGCATGGACTTCGGAGGAAATCCTCAGCTATCTGAAAAAGCATGGTGCAGAGAAAATTAAATGTCCCTGCGGTGGGACAATCACCGCTTTCCGGATCAATAAATCTTCTGTTATTTTCCGCTGCTCAAAGCATGGCGGGGATGAAGATACCCCAGTGACGAACTCGGCGGTCTTTCTGGGAAATTTCCCCACCAGATTCAAAAGGCAAAGCGGATGTTTCTGCCCTGCCGCGGATTTCTTTGCTTTCCGCGCGCGGTTCCGCTTGTCCCCCGCAGCATAGCGGAACCGCTTTCCCTTCCCGGGGAACCCTGTGGAGCTTGTTTATTTGCTGATTTGCTTTGCGTGCTCCTCATCTTGCTTTTTGACATAAATATAGTAATACGAACCGGAAACCGGCTGCTCACCCAAGCTGTCTTTCTGTACCTGAGAGTTTCCGCCTTTTACTTTCACCCGGTATTCAATTTCTCCCTTATCCAGGTTCTGTTTTACGTGTTCAAAGTTTTCCTTGCTCGGTCCTACAAAGACTTCTTTCCAGCCAAACATAACAAAACATTCCTTTCTCATTCTGCAATCCATCGCGGTTATCTGTGATACAGTCAGTCAGCCCAGACATCATCTTCCAGCTTTCTGATTTCCCTTTGCCGTTCCTCTTCCGCAGCGGAATCCAGCCACAGTGTCAGGACACTGTCTTTGCGGCAGCCTTCCGGGAGCGCAGCGGACGGAAACCTTTCCCGGCTTCCGGTTTCTGTTTCCACAGTGAAACAATCCGCACTGATACGGACAACCTTGAGCCGGCACTGGCTGGCGCCTGCCGGTGCCGGCCCCGTGCGAACCACACTTCCCTCATGGCAGCCCTCCGGGAGGGCTGCAAGCGGAAGATCTGCATGGGTTCCGTTTTCCAGCTCCGCAGCGGCCAACCCACTCTCAATTCGGTCAATAATGAACCTCAAATCACCGCCCCCTTTTAGCCGGATGGTTCTTTGTCGACGGAAATGCCGTTTCCGTTGGATGTAAACGTAATGGTGCCAAGCCTGTCGGTGCGATAAATTGCCGCACCGATTTTTTTGAGCTTTGTCAAAGTAGACTGCGCGGGCAGGCCATAGCTGTTGTCCCTGCCGACTTCAATGACAGCATACTTCGGTGAAACCCGCTTTAGGAATTCCGCCCCGGTTGCAGTGCTGCTGCCGTGATGACCAACCTTCAAAACATCCGCTTTAACATCCGCCGTAATTTGCTTTTCAGAAACCGTCCCGGCATCCCCGGTAAAAAGGAACCGGTTTTTTCCATAGGTAAGAAGCAAGACGCCGGAATACTGGTTCAGGTCCCCGTACCCGGTTCCATTCGGTGCAACAAACGCGGCGCTCCCGTTGTTTCCACTGTAAACGGTAACACCCGCTTTTGCCGTGTACACTTTAAGGCCCTTTTCTTTGACGGCCTGCAACAGGTTTTTATAGACTTCCGTTGTCGGCGTATCGGACTCCGACGTGCGAGGCATATAAAACGTGCCAATTTGGAGGGACTGGATAACTTTTTCCATCCCGCCGATATGGTCGGAATGGGGATGTGTTGCAATCAGATAGTCAACCCTGTCATGGCCTGATTTCTTAATGGCAGACACAATATCCATTCCGTTTTCCGGGTTTCCCGCATCAATCAGCATCGTCTTGCCACCCGGAAGCTCCAAATATTCGGAATCGCCTTGCCCGACATCCAGGAAATGGACTTTCAGGGCACCTTTTGGAGCAGAAACAGAAGATTTTGCTTCGGACTCCAGAGCTGGTCCGGCAGGCTGTGAAACCTTGGATTTTTTCCCCTGCACTACGCCAATCAGCGCTATTGCACACAGAATTACAGCAAACCACAGCGCTGCATTATTTTTCTTTCTCCTCAAACACTTTGTCCCTCCTCTCAGGGAGATTTCTCAGGCTGAATAATATGGCTTCTTTTATCATATCATGGGTATTCCTGCTGTCAATTCCATTTTCCCGTATTTCCTCAAAAAAGCATCTAAAAGGCATCTGATGCTTTCAACTGTTACCCTCCCCTTTTGTTGAAAAGCCATGCCGATTCTCCAGGGTAAAGATTACTTGGAACTGGAGGATGACGAAGCAGAAGAAGGATTAAAGCAGTAAAGCGCTGCACCGACCTCACCATTTTTCCTGCCATACTCTGAAGTGTCAACTTTTGATGCATTGCTTTCAACATAAGAAATGATCCCTAGACTGTCGTCCTGACCGCCTCCATATTGCCACCTTGAATGCCTCTCA
>DHOL01000059.1:4111-14791 GCA_002410755.1 Ruminococcaceae bacterium UBA5391
TTTCCTTTTCCGCAGAGGAGATAAACAAGGATTACTGCGGGAAGGATCATGCAGGCCTGCAACATTTTAATATTAAAGCCAAGGCCAATCATCACCGCGCAGAGAAAAATCCAGCGGTTTTTCCCTGTCTCAATGGCACGGAACAAAAACCACGCCGCAACAAGCAGGACCAGAATAAGCTGCATGTCCATGGTATTGTTACGTGAAACGACCACAACGGCAGGCGTCACCGCAAGCAAACACGAGTGCAGAGATAAGCCCTGCTGGACGGCCAAAGCGCTTTGCCGTGAGGACATACATCATCACAAACAGGGCCTGCACCCAAAGCCCGACCGGCGGTTTATCTACAGAGACAATGCCGGCCGGATCAAAGGAAACATAGAAAAAATTGTGCCAGTTCTGCGTCATGCTACGGATTGCCGCCGCATAGTAGGCATTGCCGTAACCGAGCTGTCCGACTGCGTAAAAATTAAGCCAGAAAGAGAGAAGTGCAATTCCGGCAAGGGCAAGCAGATACCACCGCTTTTTACTCCAAGTTTGCGGTGAAACGCGGCGCGTCTGCATGGAAAGTTGCTCTTCCATGCCAATCACCTCCGAAAAATTCACAGCCCTTATCTTATCCGCAACATGTTGCCCGGCCGTGACACAAATTTGAACCTTTCGTGAGATTTTCGGCAAAGCCTGTTAGAAAGGCATTTTTATGAATGCGTTCCCGTGCATAAAAAGGCCCCCGGATTTTTTCCGGGGGCACAGGGCAAGAATTTTTCTTCTGTTTACTGCTTCTCTGTCTGCATGTTCAGGAGGTCTCCATGAGGGGCTGAATTCTGCGCAATTTTTTCTTCGCCCAACTTCCGAATCATTTCATTTGCCCAGCCCCAGGCAGCACGGCCCTGCCGTGCAGTGTAGTCTGTCAGGAACTCCCTTGCCAGCTCAGGGTCCTTTTTCCTTAGCAAGTGCCATGTATCTTTTACAGACTTTTCATCGGTATTCCAATGGCTTTCCATACTACGGATGGACTTGCGGATTTCCCCGTTTGTTCCCCTGTAGTCAAATTCCGTCAGATAACGCACCGTTTGAAATGCCCAATAGGCCCGCAACGGATTATAGCGGAAATCAGAGTCTGCCGGGGAAAAGTGGGTGCGCCGTGCTGTCTCCACATCATACCATGCATAGCCCTCTGGCGCAGCGGAAATGCCAAGATACCATGGAACATAGGGGCTGACGCAGGGTACCGGGGCAGCACGCCAAATACACGTAAGGTCCGGTTCCCCGTCGAATACAATGACACAGCTTTCCACCGTTACGCAGGAGCATACCGTAAAATGTTCTTTTACTCCCATGTGCGGGTTCCTGATATATTGATCCGTTGCATCGTCGGGAGTATTCTCATAATGGGACCGGAGGACACGCTTTACGTCTTCCGGTCCCATCTTCCCGGCAGGTTTTGCGGAGAATGCCTTCAGATCCTCCGGCTCCCTGCCAAGCAGAATCCGCCACGCACCGCGGGCACGCAGGATATTGGAGGAACTGTCCTCTCCAGACTGGTATGCTGCAGCAAAGTCAAAATCCGGGCAGCAGCCTTCTTTCGCCGGATCGTACCAGCCGTTTTTCTCCGCAAATTCTGCAAGGTCGGGAGAAAAGTAGAAGTTTTCATGTTTCGTATCTTTCCAGTCAATCTGATGGATTGTGTACCAGTTCGGGATATACATCACTTCGCCGTCCGGTACGCGCCGCGCGGCATAGTGCCTTCCCTGTGTAAGCTGTAACACCCACGCTTCATTCTGGTCGGCAATCTGGTAGGAGCGGCAGCTCATATAACCGAACTGCTCTACAAGTCCAATGGCAAGCTCCACGCCTTCGCGGGCCGTTTTTGCACGCTCCGCCACCAGCCTGCGGAGGCCATAGCCAAGCCCTGCTTCCTGAGGGCCGTCCTCCGGCTCCCGGCATGGCACGCATGAATTGCTGACTATGGCTACGCCCCACTCATTGACAAATGTATCGGAATAAGACATCCCACGTCCCGGCGCGCGCATCTCAGACCAGTAATAGGAATAAGTTTCCTCCACCTGCGGGATAACTGCACTCCCGTCTCCGAAGCTGACAGTTTCATGAGGCAAGTGTTTTTTCCGCGGCACATGGTAGGCCTGTACGATAGCGTCCCAGTCATCTTCATTATGCCCAATGATTACCCGCCCTGTTGTGGAAACATCTTTCCCCACTACAATTGTGCTGCAATTATAAGGAATATCCTGATTAGCATTAGCGCTTATTTCCATTCTTCTATCTATCTCTCCTCTTAAAACGGACGGTTTTTTATGTCTGCGCTTTCCGGCAGGCTCAGGCGGATTTTAAGAAAGGCCGCAGCCAATCATCTCCGGGCCATCCATTCACACGGCCTTAATTATAACTGCTGCCAAAGGGCTTGTCTACACTGTTTTTTTTTAACCATACCAGTCCCGCGGGGAATTCAGTCAATGAGGTAATCCCAGACGTCACTCATCATGGATGGTGGGACACGCGCAGTGAGACGGTAGCCTTCCGGGGTATACTCTTCGCTCTCTATGGCGCCCACAGTACGGACACGGTCTGCAAGGCTCGCTTCCGAAAATGGAAGCAGCAGCTTAACAGGCAGGTAATCCGGTAAGTTTTCCTCAATCGCCTTCAGCAGAGTCGGAATCCCTTCGCCAGTCTTTGCACTGACGCGAACAGCTTCGCCAATCATGGGGATGCTGGTAAGGGCCGGAATCAGGTCGCATTTGTTCATCACAGGAATAATGGGCCGTTCCGTACAGCCAAGGCTAGCAAGGAGGTTTTTTGTAATCTCCAGATGTTCCCTTGCTTCAGGGCTCGAAGCATCGCAGACATTCAGAATCACATCGGCCTCAGCAGCCTGCTCCAGTGTTGAGCGGAATGCATCAATCAGGTGGTACGGAAGCCTGCGGAGAAAACCGACGGTGTCAATCAGCATAACTTTTTCCCCGCCAGGCAGCTTTAGGGCGCGTGCCGTGGGATCCAGTGTTGCAAAAAGTTTGTCCTCCACTAATACACCCGCGTTTGTCAGGGTATTCATCAAGGTGGATTTTCCCGCATTCGTATACCCGACAAGGGCTACCGTTACAATGCCGTTTTTTTGTCGGCGCCTGATTTGCTGTTCCCTGCGGCGTTTTACGTCATCAAGCTGACGGTTTAAAACATCGATTCTCTTCCTAATATGGCGTCGGTCCGTTTCCAGTTTGCTTTCGCCCGGGCCGCGTGTCCCAATCCCGCCGCCGAGCCGTGAAAGCCCTACGCCTTTTTCAGAAAGCCGGGGAAGCAGGTATTCCAGTTGTGCCAGTTCCACTTGAAGCCTGCCTTCCCGGCTTCTCGCGTTTGCAGCAAAGATGTCAAGGATCAGCATTGTCCGGTCTACCGTTTTCGTGCCGGAAATCTTTTCAATGTTCCGAAGCTGAGTCGGCGTAAGCTCACAGTCAAAGACCAAGAGGTCAATTTCATATTTCTTACAGAATCCGGAAATTTCCTCCATCATCCCCCTGCCTACACAGGTGGCCGCATCCGGTGCAGGGCGCTTCTGCGTGATTGTTCCAAAAGGCACAGCCCCCGCGCTGCGCGTTAGTTCATAAAGCTCTGCCAGTGCCGGCTTTGCTTCCCATGCGCCGGTATCCAGTTCCACCAGCAGTGCCCGTTCCTTCTTTTCCCTGTTCTCGTGCATCTTCATCGCTCCGCGCCTTCTTTCCTTTAAAATATCGCAATTTCTCCGGAAAATCAACTTTTTTCTTATTTTTATTTTACGCGGTGCTTCTTATCAGATACCTTTTTATCATTCCCGCTGTTCCCCGGAAATCAAGATTGCAAAGGCCGCCAATATCTTCCTTAAAAAATATAAAAAATTTCCGGCTTTGTTTCCATTATGGAAGCAGAGCCGGAAAAAATGGATATTGTCAGTCTGGAAACTCATAAATGATTTTTAAATGAGCCGGGGCAAATGTGTCAAGTTCATGCTGGAGGGATACCCTGTCTCCGGATGGTGGTTTTGTAATATGATATGTTACCATCCTGTTTTTTTCGTCCGATTCGATTGTAAGCTCAAAACCAAGCGAATTCATCAACGTCTGGATATCTTCCAGCGTACAGTCATCTGGTGTCACAGAGCCGGCAGCGATGAGGCGTGCCCTCGCTTCATCGGCCGTACCGGAAAAATTCGTCTGTCCAAAAATAGTTTCTGCCTTTGTCAGGCCATAGCTCTCAGCCGTAGGAAGGAAACTCTCCCGTTTCAGCGTTTTCAGGCCTTCCACAACCGGGTCAAGCCCTGCGGCATAAGCCTGCAATTCAAAGTCTACACTGGTTTTGCCATCCAATGTATAAAGCCCTGTCGTCTGCATGCTTTTTTTCATGGAATCATAAGTGCTCATTGCGATCCCCCCGCGGCAATGCTCAGCTTGCCAAGCACTGCAAGTTCATTTGCCGCCATTGTTTTCCCCTGAGAAGTAAAAGCGCAGTCCCTGACGCAGCCGACAGAGAAAACCGCCGCCGTAACTGCGGCAAGGATAACCGGGTCACCTACTCCGAGCGATTTGAAATAACCGGCAACTGCATCCCCGGCGGCTGATTCAACAGCGGAAAATGGGCAGCCGGGCTTTGCCGTTACTGTACAGGAAACATCTACCGGGACAGTTTTTGCTGCCTCAACGGTAAGGTCCACATTGATTTCTTTTTTAGCGGAGAGAAGTTCTTTTACGCGGCTCACCGCATCATCCGAAGCAGCAGCTCCCGTTCCTCCAAGATAAACTGCCACCGTGCCAGTCCCGTTCACGCGCGGCACTACATTCGCCGAGTGAATACCGTCACAGCTAAGGGCAAGCTGTCGGTACCATGCGGCATTTGTCCCATTGCCCGGCCTGGCACAGCGGTCCAGCAGGCGCACACGGAGGGATTCGTCGCCTTCCGCATCCTCGCCGCCGGAAAAGTCTGCGCTGTTTGCCACTTCTTCCACGGAGGGCGGCGGCGTCACCATCACAGTCACCGTTCCCGAAAGTGCGTTCCCTGCCGCACCCGGTTTCTCCGCTTTTGCCGGGGCATTGACAGAAAGCTCTCCGGTTCCCAGTGTCACATCGGCAGTCGTTACGTAGCGTGCAGCGTCCTGGCCGGAAGTCGCACAGACAGTCCCCGCAGGAATGGTCGCGGGAAACCAAAGCGGCGTTGAGCGCCCAAAGGTAAGGACACCGGTCGCGGCCGTGGCCGGTTTTCGGGTAACACCGTGCTCCGCCGCACGCAGCTCAAGCTGCTTTCCCGAAGCAGTTTGTAAGAAAGTCTCCCGGTGCAGCCATTCCACTGCGCTTTCAACCGAATAGATTTCACCTGCCAGTACCTTGAGTCGGATGCTGATATCAGAAGCGTCATCCGGCATAAATCCGGCAAGCTCTTCATATTTATTTTTCATCCTTAAAACGATTCCATCATAAGTGTCCGTCAGAGTTTCACCTCAATTTCCTTTTGCTCGCTGCCGCAGCCAAGGAGGATTTTCACGGAAGGCTGTGCGCCCGCAAGATATTCCGCGCTCAGCACTTCCACACCCGGCAGGGCTCTCACCGCCTCCTCGGCAAGCAGGAGGGCGGCTGCATCGGGGTCCGGCTCCTTACCGGTCAGGGAAGAAAGCCTGCTTCCAAGTGTCGGGTCGTAGCAGAAAGCGCCGGCTGGAACAGTCAGCCTGATTGCCGCGCGCTGAAACATCTCCGCATTGCCGCTAAGCAGATAGGGCTTTCCGTTTGCCGCGCGTGCGAAGTCACCGCCTGAAAGCGCCGCGTCCATCAGTCTGACCCCCCGGCCGCTGGGATGATTTTCCCATTGATTCTAATTTCCCCTGTGTTCATCAGGTAGATTTCCGCCCCACCGGCGGAAAAAAGATAAAGTTCACCGGGCTGGATATTTTTACTCCCGGCAAGCGTGCCAATACAGGCATCTCCCGCACTGGTCGAAACAATTACCGCCTGAGCGGCATTCGGCGGCAGATATGCAATCCCCCAAGGCCCCGCAAACGGCAGAGACTGGTAATTGTTCACACCCTGCGCCGTACCTGTCCCCGTAACATGTGCCCGGTCTGCTGCCGGGCGGCTTTTCTGCGCCGCTATAATCTGCTGAGACAGCCACATAATTTTTATTTCCTCCTTAAAAGATAGGATGTCCGAATCCCACCGGAACCAAGTCTACAGGAAATTTCCGCAACGGCAAGCCCCAGAAAATTCCCGGCTACCGGGTCATGCAGTTCTGCATCCGCGCCGACAGACGTCTCCGGCAGGCCGGGGCAGTCTGCCAGAACGGCAAAGGCCTTCCGGTCGGCAGCCCTAAGCAGGGCTGCCCCATCCGTATCTGCACTGGAAAGGCACCGCCTGCGCACAATTTCAAGCGCTTCTGTTCCTTTGTCTTCCGCAGCGATTCCGTAGGTTCCCGTCCCGGGAGACGGCGCATAAAGTTGAGAAATGCGGTCACAGTACCGGTTCCGCACCTCGGCGCGGAAATAATGGACACCGTGCCTGTTGTCAAGTATCAGCGGGTTGCCGCTGCTTTCCCCTGTTGCGTCAAAAACGCTTCCATGCACACGCGGAACCGTCTGAAAATATGTTTTGCAAAACAGTGCGGCAGTCCGCCATTCACTCATTCCTTTTGTAATCCGGAGCGGCCCATGAAAAATCCGCGTGCTGCCCTGGAAAGAAGTAAAGCCATAAGGCTGTATATGCCGCACAAAAATGGTTGCAAGATTCGGGTAATCATAGGTTTGCGGAATCGGTTCACTGTCGAGCAGCAGGCCCGCAAGGCTACGGCAGGAAAGGCTCAGCTTCATGCCTTTGGCCGAAATGATTTGCCGCTGAATGTCCACCGTTCCAAGGAAAACCGTCCCGCCGTCCCCGCTTTCAATTCTGAGCCCTGTGAGCATCCCGCAGTTTTCTGCCAAAGGGAATACCCCCCGGAATCCATCTGCGGGTACATCGTCGGCAGAATCCAGCTCCGCTTCCGCGGGGGCAGGGAGGGCAATTTCACCACCGTCCGGTTTTAGCCCGAAGTATCTCACGCAATGATAACCTTCTCCCCTTTTTCCAGTTCATTTGGCCATTCCACCTGCGGATTGGTGGCAAGGAGCGTATCGACATCCGTGCCATACTGATTTGCAAGATCCCAGAGTGTTTCGTCTCCGGAGCAAACATGCACCTTGGCAGTTTCACCGGCGGGTTCTACGGCCGACTGATCCTCAAGGAATGTAAATTCATACTCCACCGCAGCCGGGCGCGGCACACCTTTTTCGGTCAGTGAAGAAAAGACCGCTTCAAAAGGAGCCTCGCCGGGCAGGCGGAGCAGTCCGCTTCCGCCTGCGGCAAAGACTGCGGAAAGCCGCGCAAATTCTTCCCTGGCACGGTCCCCGAAAAACCGGCCGGAACCGGTCACTCTGCGCGGCAAAGAGCCGTTGTCCTGCACAGTCCCAGCTCCCTCTGGGGCTTTGAACTCCGCCACGTTCCGCGCACGCTCAATGCGGACTGTCTCTGGATTGCATGGCCAGACATAGTCCTTGTAGCTCATCGGCGTGAGACTCACGTTCCGTCCCCCTCCAAGTCAAGGTTGCGCGGTCTGCGCAGCCAGTCAAATTCCGCTTCTTCCGAAAGTTTCTCATAGTCACCGTTCATTTTCTTCCGCCTCCCGTCCTAATGCAAGTGCTTTCCCTGTGTAAAAGCCCGCCGTGTTCAGGCCGTCCGTCCGCTTAATCCTTTTCCAGAGGCACCCGGCATAAACTGCCGTCCGTCCGCCGCATGTGACGGATATGGAGAAAGGCTCCGGAGAAAGCAAGTCCTTATTATTTTCCGCCTGGATACCCTCAAGTGTCAGCTCCCAGGTGGCAGCCCCCTCTTCAATCCCAGCGGGGGTACTCCCTCCCCATGGCACTACTGCTTCCGCATCCTGAACGGCAAGGGCTGTGCAGGAAAGCGCACCGGCAAATACTTTTCCATCCCGCATCAGCTTTATGGCCGTCCCCGAAGCAGAAGAAAGCAGTGTCAGTGCAGCGCGGACATAAAGTTCTTCGCCAGAAATGCGAACTGTCTCACACCGGCGCACCGTATAGTCCATCCCGCCCGATTCTACAGTCTCGCCCGGGACAAGCTTATGTGCTGCCGGGCCGATGTAAAGGAAACTCATATTTTCCGCTGTTGCACCGCCTGAAAAGTGAAAATTGTCCGGGCGGATAATCGCCCGGAATGTCTTACCGCCATACGATGCCTGCTCCCCATACCGGTTGAGGACTGATTCCATTTCCGCGCGGCGGCTCACGGCATGGTCCTCCGAAAGAAAAAGTGCAGGTCTCTGAGGTACGGTGAAGCTGCTGCGAGGGACTCGCACCAGACACCCCTCGCCGAGGCGGCATCTGCCTTGCCGGGTTCTACGCGCACATCCCCCGCCTTAAAGGAATCATCACCGCGGCTCGCCCGAATCAGTGCAAAGCGGTAGCCTGCAAGGGCTGCAGCCGCAGATGCAAGCGGGCCGTCCGCTTCCGGCCCACAGTCTTCCCGCTTCCCACGCAGGATTTCTTCCGCCGCATCCTCGCAGAGCGTACGGTACTGCTGTGCCTCATCGGACTCCAGTCCTGTAAGAAGTGCAAAGCGGTCCAGCACATCCGCCATATTCAGTTTCGTCATCCGCCGTAAGTCAGCACTCTGACCGCGTCGTCAAAGATACGTGCAAAGCCTGCAATAACGCTGACGGAGGCGCGTTCCAACTGCCGGTCTATCAGGCGGTCCGAGTCGGTTTCCACTCCGCCAGCCTGAACCATCTCAAGTGCACAGGTTTTGTCAAGGCCAACGATTTTCCCCGCAACCATATCCGGGTCATGCAGAAGATTTGCGCCCAGAGGGCTCACAAGTTCTCCGGTCCCCTGAAAATTCATCCCGGCCTGCGCATCCTTAAATTCCTCAATGCTTAGGATGTTTTTCATTGCATCAGTCGAAGCGAGCATTGCATTCAGCCGATATGGTGAAAGGGCACCCCAAAGGGCAATCATATCGCCGTAGGCAGGGGCTTTATTCGTCGCTGCAATCGTCTTTGCGGGGGAAGTACCGTCGTCGCCGTTCAGGAGGACATTGACGGCATCTCCCATTTGGGCCCGTGCGATATATGCGCCGATTTGGCGCAGTGTAACAGTGAAAAGGTCCAGCCGCTGGAAGCGGATGGCCTCATAGCTCGCCACAAGCATCCTGCCGCGCTTCTGCAAATGTACAAGGTGGTCTTTTGTATGCACACAGGTCTGCGGCAGCTCGGTGCCTTCCGCTACAGGCTTTAGTGATTTTTCGTCCTCTGTCGGTTCGGATGTAATGGTACGGTAGTCCATGGAATCAATCATCGTAGTGGTTGCTACAATCGAGGGGAGCAGATTTTCCTGCTCCATGCCCTGACGGACGGAACGCGACACATATTCCGGGAAAAGAGATGCGGAGTCGCCGGTCTGGAAAAATTTTTCAATTTGGTCGGAGCCCGGTCCGCCGACATGGATGCCAAATCGCTTAAGCTGCCTCTGGTAGGCGTCGAGGTCTTCCAAGGGTGTTCCCCTGTAGTTCTCCGAAGGATCCAGACCTTCCAGCACCTGAGTAAAGGTTTTGCCAGGTACCCCATACATTCCTTTTTCCAGCCTGATTGTTTGATAAGCTGCCATTCTTTTTCCTCCTCTGTCTTAAGAAAGGATAACTCCAAAAGTTTTTGAGGTTTCGTCTACATCGAGGACCAGCATCTGCCTGCCGCCTGTTGCCGCCGACTGTGCCTTTCCGTCCGCCGCTGCAAAAATATTTTGCCAGCCAACGGCAGGGGCCGTTCCGCTGTAAGAAAGGCGGGTATAGCCAGCAAGCTGAACAGCTGCATAGCCGTTTCTTACACCGAGGGTCACCCCGCAGAAGCTGTCACCTGCGTTGCAGGCGCCAACGGTGCCGTTCCCGGTCATCTTGACTGGGATTCCTGCGGAGACACCGGGGTTTGCAGTAAAAGTCGCAGCATTTTCACCGAATCCATTAAAAGAAAGTTCCATTTAATTTACTTCCTCCTGTCTAAATTTGGAACGGACTGTTCTGTCCTTTCCGGCCGTTTTTTTCGCCGGGCACAAGCTGGGGCATCAGCGGGGCAACTTTCTCCGCCTGCCTGCGGAACGCTGTCCCCCACGCCTTCAGGTCTTTCGTATTCAGTGCATCCGCCGCGTGGAACAGGCTGTCCGGCGGCAGGTCAGGCTCGGCAAGCGCGCCAAAGCGCAGAAAGTTTTTCTTCAGCATTTCGCGGTATTCCCGGCCACTTTGCGCCTCTTTTTCCAGTCGGTCAATCTCCTCCAAAAGCGCTGCTTTTTGTGCATAGGTCAGGGAAACCCCGCCGCCCGTTTTGCGCAGCATTTTGACAGTATCCTGCGCATCCGCCGTCCGGTAATTTTTAAGGACTCCGGCTTCGCGTTGGGCAGGTATTGCAACGAACGACCATTCATAAGCATCCGAGGGGTCGTCCAGCACAGCACAGCACAACTTCCCACCATATGTCTCCCCGCGCCTGTGCTCACACAGGCCGCTTTTTAAGTCAGCCCCGCAGATGCTGCACGTTACGCTCCGCACCGCGCACCCGACGCTTACTTCTTTTTTGATACCTGATTCCAAATCTGTAATCAGGTCGCGGTTG
>DHOL01000059.1:14949-15312 GCA_002410755.1 Ruminococcaceae bacterium UBA5391
ACCTGATTCCAGATCTGTAATCAGGTCGCGGTTGGTGTCCGTACGGGGCAGATATGCCTGTGCTACCAGCCTTGTATAAGGCTCCCCACAGGAAGTTGACCGTGCTGCATCGCGTACTACGCGGCAGTCATAGATGCGTGCGGTCTGGTTCTTTGCCTGCGGGTCATGGTCAAAGACGCCGGTTTTCCCGGGAAACATCTCCGCAAGCTTTTCAAGTGCCCCAACAGTAAAGCGTTCTCCGTCGCGGTCAACTTCGTTATCACACAGGGCAACAGGAAAAATGTAAAGTTCTTCCGGGCGGAACGCACGCCTTGTATACCGGTTAATCTTTTCAAGTGCCTCCGCATCCGGCGTCGAGCCGTG
>DHOL01000059.1:15476-15758 GCA_002410755.1 Ruminococcaceae bacterium UBA5391
CACGGCTTCCCCGCTTTTACGGACCGTTATGTTTTGACTGATAAGGCCCCATCTCCTTTTTCATCCGTTATTTTCCGGCCAATCCGGCTGAATTTATTTGAAAAAGCCGGCGGATTTATTTTCCCGGCCGGATTGCCGCAGTCTGACGCTCAATCTGCTCCGCCTTCACGTTCTGGTAGTGCGCAGAGGCAAGCTCCACAGCGTCCTGAAGCGTAATATTATCCCAATCAATCGTAAAATCTGCGGGTTTGCCTGCAAGATGCATCCACATCGTGCAGATTT
>DHOL01000059.1:15980-17624 GCA_002410755.1 Ruminococcaceae bacterium UBA5391
ATATCCGCCTGCTGGCTGGACATGCGTTCTGTTGAGGACCATGAAAGTCCAAGGAGAAACGGCGGAATATCGAGCTTTGCGACAATTTGCTCAAGCATTTCACGCACCGGCACTTCACTGTCAAGGATTTGGCAGTCCGAGCCAATCGCCTTAATGCTTAAGTCCCCAACCGAAACAAAGTCACTGACTTCCTTCCCGCGCATCGCACGTCCCCATTCATCCGCGATCTGCTCGGCACGCTCTTTTGCATAAGCCTGATCCATCGCGTCAGAAGAAGGCTTATAGGTCACGGCGAACCGCACATTGCCAAGGCGCTGCCAGTTCACGCCGATTGTCCGGTAAATTTCCAGCAGGATGTTGGAAACAAACGGTAGCCCATGTAGAATGGAAACACCCGTGGCGCTACCGGATGGCGGATTAAGGGCAGAGCAAAAGACAAGCTCTGGATATTTTACCGGGACAGGGCTACCGTTTTCCATGCGGCAAACCTGAATTTCCAGCGGTGAAACGGCTTTTAACTCCACATCATCCAGTGAGGCATTGTAGAGCGCGGCAACCTTGCCGTCGGCCACTATCATTTCCCCCACTGCATTGCCATAGGTCAGCAGGTCGGAGAGATACGTGCTGAGAAATGTCTGAATTCCCATCCCTGCCGCACCGGCTTTTACATTCCGGAGAAAATTGTTCAGCCCGTCTTCCACTGTCCTGTCCGGGCAGTGGACTTGGAAGGTCCCTACAAGGTGCAGAATTTTGCAGATTGCCGCATCAATAATCGGTACGGATTCCCGCAGCGCATCATAGAGGCGGCGCTCACCGGCTGGCAGCGGAACAAAGCTTTCCAGCTCTGAAAAGGAGTCCCTGTTTCCTGCCGTCTGCACTGCAGTGACCGGAACGGTGGTGTCGCTGGTTCTTTTTTGCTTTTTTCGGAAGAAAATAGTCTTCACCTCCTTTTCCGCGGCGCTGCTACCGCAAAGAACCCATTTTCGGGCTGCAACACGGTTGTTACGAAATAACGGATATCATCCATCGCATGGTCGTTCTCTTTTTTTGGTGCGTCATCAGCGCGGCCTTCCTCCCAACGGTAAAGACCGAATTCCCTTCGCGCGTCACAGCAGCAGCAGCAGATGCGGATTTTTCCTTCCCGGAGCGCTACCGTGGTTTTCCGGATACCATCCAGTACGGAATTGTTCGCTCTGCGGACATGGTATCTGCCATGCCGCCTGATGACCTCAAGGAAACTTGCCGCTGAGGGGTCTACTGCCACACAGCTGATTTTCCGCCCGCCGCAAAGCCTTTCCAGTTCTGCATAGTGCTCTTCATCGGTTCTCTGTGTACCTTTCTGCCGCGAGTCATAGTAGGATTCCTCAACCCGGTACCATACCCCTTTGTACAGTCCCCAAAGGCCCATTGAGCACGGGTTCACCGTGCCATAGTCGCAGGAAACCGCCCACCGTGAAAAGTCCCCATCCGGCACGTTGCAAAACATTGTATCCGTCATAAACGGGTAAATCAGCCCCTCGGCTGCCGTCCATTTTCCAAGGACAAACCGTTCATAAAAGACACCGGAGTAAAGTTTCCGGTAACGCTCCAGCATCTCCCGGCTCAGGGAAGGGTTGTCTCCCATGGTAAAGTGCAGGTACAGCG
>DHOL01000023.1:0-211 GCA_002410755.1 Ruminococcaceae bacterium UBA5391
AAAAGACCGCATGGTTCACCACCCTTATGAAAGTTTCGACATTGTCGTTGATTTTATCCGCGCAGCGGCAGAAGATGAAAACGTTCTTGCTATCAAGCAGACGCTGTACCGTGTGAGCGGCCATTCCCCCATTGTTGCAGCCCTGATGCGTGCAGCGGAAAATGGCAAGCAGGTTACTGTCCTTGTAGAACTGAAAGCCCGTTTTGATGAG
>DHOL01000023.1:532-8012 GCA_002410755.1 Ruminococcaceae bacterium UBA5391
ATGGGCACGGGAAATTACAATGACACGACTGCAAAAATTTACACCGACCTTGGCCTTTTTACCTGCAAGGAACCCTATGGCATGGATGCCAGCAATCTCTTTAACGTGCTGACCGGCTACAGCCGCCCTCCGGAATACAACAAATTTGTTGTTGCACCGCACGGAATGCGCGATTTCTTTGAATATATGATCCGCAGTGAGGCAGAAAATGCCCGTAAGGGCCTTCCGAGCGGTATTACAGTTAAAATCAACTCCCTTGTCGACCAGGAAATCATTTCCCTGCTCTATGATGCAAGCCGGGCGGGCGTAAAAATCCATTTGATTGTGCGCGGTATCTGCTGCCTGATCCCCGGCCTTCCTGGAATCAGTGAAAATATTGAGGTCATCAGCATTGTAGGGCAGCTTCTCGAGCACAGCCGCATCTACCGCTTTGAGAATGCCGGAAATCCGAAAATCTATTTTGGAAGTGCAGACTGGATGCCGCGCAACCTCGACCGCCGGGTTGAACTTGTCTTCCCTGTGGAAGATTCCGACTTAAAACAGCGTGCGTTTAAGATTCTGAACCTTCTGCTGAGCGACAACATCAATGCACGGCGGATGCTGAGTGACAAAACTTATGTTCACATTGACCGGCGCGGAAAGGCCTCACGCAACTGCCAGACGGAATTCAGCCTGCTTGCACATGAGGCGGTGAAAAAGCTTGCTGCACAGGACCGGGATAAACCGCTGCGGCCACTCCACAGTCCGCATATGGACGAATAAACGTTAGAAAAAGTTTCAAAATTAGGAAGGGAATCCGGCTGCCGAAAAGGCGGCCTTGCCTCAATGAAAATCATACCGTTACTTTTCTGAAAAGGGTGTGGGAATATGCAAAAAATCGGAATACTCACCAGCGGCGGAGACTGTCAGGGCCTAAATGCTGCCATCCGCGGGCTGGGCAAAGCGCTAATTGGTGCATTCGGCAGCGACGTGGAAATTTTCGGCATTGAAGACGGATACCGCGGACTGATTGAGGGCAGCTATCACAAAATGACAGCGCACGATTTTTCAGGCATTATCAATCTCGGCGGCACTATTCTTGGCACCAGCAGGCAGCCTTTCAAGCTGATGCGCGTCATTGACGATAATAACGTTGACAAAGTGCAAAGCATGAAAGATAACTACAAAAAGATGGGGCTCGATTGCCTCGTCATTCTCGGCGGCAATGGAACGCATAAAACTGCAAACCTCCTCGCCGAGGAAGGGCTCAACATTGTAACCCTGCCAAAAACCATTGACAACGACGTCTGGGGAACAGACGTCACGTTTGGTTTTCACAGCGCTGTGACTGTGGCTGCGAATGTGCTGGACTGCATCCATACGACAGCAACTTCCCATGGGCGCATCTTTATTGTGGAAGTCATGGGCCATAAAGTAGGATGGCTGACGCTCTACGCAGGCATTGCTGGAAGTGCGGATGCAATCCTGCTCCCGGAAATTCCCTATAAAGTGGAAAACATTGCAAAAATGATTGAACAGCGCAGCAAAGCGGGCAAGCGCTTCTCAATACTTGCCGTTGCAGAAGGTGCCATCTCCGAAGCAGAATCCAAAATGAGCAAAAAAGAACTGAAAACAAAGCGGACAGCAGAAACCTATCCATCTGTCTCCTACCGTCTGGCACAGGAACTTGGTGACATTACCGGACATGAGATCCGTGTCACGGTTCCCGGCCATATTCAGCGCGGTGGCAGTCCCTGCCCTTACGACCGTATTCTTTCCACCCGGTTCGGCGTGGCCGCAGCAAGGCTCATCGAAGAAAAGAAGTATGGCTATATGGTTGCCATGCGGAATAACCGGATCGTCCCAGTCCCGCTCAGCGAGGTGGCAGGCAAACTGAAAACCGTTCCGCTTGACAGCGAGGTAATCCAGACAGCGCGGGACATCGGTGTAAGCTTTGGGGATTAAAGTGCATCCCGGGCAAAAATTAAAAAGGCAGACTGCTTTTAACTAAAAAAGCAGTCTGTCTTTGATATCCGCTAGCAAGTTAAAAGGACTCATGGTTGAGCCGTGCTAAAAGGGGCAGACCGCTTTTCTTCATCCGGCAGTGTAGAAAGCTGGCAGCTTTCAGCGGGTTGGTGGATTACCTTAATTTCAGTGCCGGGGCACAAACAGCATACGGCGGCAGAAATAGCCGCAACCACTTCTTCCGGGATATCCCCTTTTAAAGTTGGCATGTCAGCTTGAGAAGCTGCTTTGCTCCGGGCAGAACGGAGTTCTTCATTTAGGTTTGCAATCTTCCGGATTAGTACTAGAAGAATAACCACAACCGCCGCAAAACATGCAATCACAATTTGATTCATGTTGCACTCCTCCCTTGTCCGAGATTACAGCATTATTATAGCCGTCCGGGGCACTAAATACAAGGAACGCGCACCGCTTTCCTTGCATCCGGCCGGATGATAAATTATAATGGAATTCATAAGTTGGTGAATGAATGAGAGGTGAGGTTGAGTGACAAATGATGAGTTCCGGAAATCTTTTCGCTTTTCCTTTCATAACAGCCTCGGGCTTGCCGTGTACAGTTGCGGTGTGCAGAAATGCGCTCCCTGCCATTCGTGGGGCCCTGCTGTGCGTGACCATTACCTCATTCACTGTGTTGTTTCCGGCCACGGTGCTTTCTCATGCAAAGGCAAGCAGTACCCTCTGTCAGCGGGCGACGGTTTTGTTGTTGTACCGGATCGGATTGTTTCCTATGCAGCAGACCACAAAGATCCCTGGGAATACTGTTGGGTTGGATTCAACGGAACTGACGCAAAGCGCCTGATGGATTTGACCGGCCTGCTTGACGGTGAGCCGGTATTCCATATGAGCGACAAGGGACCGGAAAATATTCTGATCGACCTTTGCAACCGTCCTGTCTCTACGCCGGCAGACAATGTGCGTATGGAAGCCGGGCTGCTTGAATTTCTCGCCGAGCTGATGGACCATTTTGGGAAGCATGCAGCACCTCTTGGGAATGGTTATGAATACGTCCAAAAGGCAATTCGGTTTATTGACTATCACTATTCCATGGACATTGGTGTAAGTGATATTGCCGCAAGTGTTGGGATTAGCCGGAGCCATCTTTACCGACTTTTTATCCGGCATGTTTCTATGCCGCCCAATGAATATCTTGTCCGCTACCGTGTCAGCAAAGCGGCTGCGTTACTGGAAAGCGGACGGCTGACTGTCGGCGAAGCAGCCTTCTCCGCCGGGTTTCCAGACCAGCTTTATTTTTCACGCGTCTTCAAAAAATATATGGGCATGCCGCCAAGCCACTATCTTGCTGCGAGTTTGACCCGCGGCAAAGAGGAGAAACCAAAATGAGCGAAGCTACTGACAACATTATAAAATGGGTCAAGGAAATCGAGGGTTCCAAAGCCGTGGAGTGGGACCGCCTGCCGGAAATCTATCTCTACATGGATCAGGTTCTGACTTATATGGACAAACAGCTCCACCTTTACGAGCGCGACGAAAGCACTTGCCTCCTGACATCCAGCATGGTTAACAATTACGTAAAGGATGGTGTGCTTCCCCGGCCGTCCCAAAAAAAATATTCCCGTGAACACTTGGCAATCCTGACCGTTATTTGTCTCTTGAAACAGGTCCTTTCCATTCAGGACATTGCTTTCCTGACAAAGGCCCTGCTGAAGAACGCTTCCAACAGTGAGATGTACAACCGGTTTTGCGAAGTGCAGGAAGAAGCAATGCGCGAAGTTTGTGATCGAGTGAAGAAAGCAGCCCCGGAAGACGAACCCGGTCTGATGCGTCTTGCGATTGAACTTTCTGTTGAAGCAAATGCGCGTCGCACTGCTTCGGAACGGATTCTGAGTGAAATTTCCGCAGCAGAGAAAAAGCGGGCTGAGGAAAAATATGAAGAAGGAAAGGAAAAGTCAAGGAAAAAATAACTGCCGGATTTCAGGCTGTAAGAAGTTCTGACACAATCTCACTGACATTCGTGCTGTGGGAGCCTTTAATCAGGACGGTGTCACCGGGCAAAAGTATTTTCTTTAAAGCTAAAATAGCTTCGGCATTGTTTTCACAGACATGGCATTCCATATCCGGATTGACGGAATGCGCTCCGTCTGCGATTGCCTTTGCTTCCGTGCCAACCGTAACAAGTGCATTTACACCAGCCTTTGCGGCGAAAGCGCCAACCTCAAAATGTCCCTGCCGCGAATACTTACCGAGTTCCAGCATATCTGCAAGGACAGCAATCCGCCTGCCGGAACGGAAGCCGCACAGTACATCAATGCTGCTTTTCGCTGCATCTGGACTGGAATTATAAGAATCGTCAATCACCGTAATGCCGGCGCCCGTCTTTCGGATTTGCATCCGCATAGAAGGCGTGCGGTAGCCGCTCAGGGCAATGGCGGCTTTCTCCAGTGGGACACCCAACACAAAAGAGACGGCAAGCCCCGCAAGCGCATCCAAAACGCTGTGGATGCCTGGAACAGGAAGGGTAACCTGCGCCGACTTTCCGTCTGGCGCTTTGGCTTGGAATTTACAGGACTTTTCCCCAAGCCGGATATTTTCCGCCCGAAAATCGCATCCGGAACGCGTACCGTAGCAGACCGTGCGGAACGGCATTTTTCCGTGAAGAGGCATCAGCATGGGATCATCACCATTCAGGAACAACACGGAGCCTTCATGAAAACAGTCGGTAATATGCAGCTTTTCTGCCCTGATGTTTTCCCGGGAGCCAAGATTTCCGATATGTGACAGTCCAATATTGGTCATCACCGCATAATCAGGAGCAGCGACAGCCGCAATACGGGACATTTCTCCAAATTCACTCATGCCCATTTCAATAACGGCCGCATCATATTCCGGCGAAAGGCGGAACATTGTAAGCGGCAGGCCAATCTGGCTGTTCTGGTTGCCCTCGGTCTTTACAACACGCATCCCTGAAGATACGGCAAGTGCTGTCATTTCTTTTGTCGTTGTTTTTCCGACACTCCCTGTAATGCCAACGACTGGCCCGCGGAATCGGCGGCGCCAAACAGCAGCAGCTTTCCGGAGCGCTTCGCGTGTATCCTGAACGGCAATCAGGGCACCGGCACCTCCGGCAGCCTTTTCCGGCTCCTGCGTCAGGGCTGCCGCTGCACCGGCAGAAAATGCTTTTCCAATATAGCGGTGGGCGTCGGTCCTTTCGCCGACAATCGGCACAAACAGGGCGCCTGGCCCTACCTGCCTGCTGTCTATGGCAATGGACAATATTTCTGTCTCTTTAGCGCCTCTGATGACTTTCCCTCCGCAGGTTTCCGCAAAATCTTTGACTGTTATTTTCATCATTGCAATCCGCCTTTTTATCTGCCGCCGGCCGCTTCAGACTTTTCCCGCAAGAATATCTGCAACGACCTCACGCTCGTCGAAATGATGCTTAACACCCCGGGTTTCCTGATAATCCTCATGGCCTTTCCCCGCCAGAACAATAATATCGCCATCCTGCGCATGTTCCATGCAGTATTGAATGGCCTTCTTCCGGTTTGGAATCACCACATAGCTTCCAGTCGTCTTTTTCAGGCCGACTTCGATATCCGCAATAATATCCATGACATTTTCAAAGCGGGAATTGTCTTCCGTTACAACCGTAAGGTCTGCAAGCCTTCCGCTGACCTCTCCCATCTCAAAACGGCGGGCGCGATCACGGTTCCCTCCCGCGCCAAACATGCAGATTAAACGGTGCGGACGATACTCGCGCAGGGTAGTCAGGATATTTTCCATAGCAAGAGCATTGTGCGCATAGTCAATCAGTAATGTGTAATTCCCGGGAACGTTGACCGGTTCCACCCGGCCCTTGACCTTAACAGTATTAAGCCCTATGCGGACAGCCTCCTTGCCAACCCCAAAATGCAGGCAGACGGCAATGGCAGCCAGCGCATTGTAAACGCTGAAACGCCCGGGGATGCAAACATCCACACCATAGTCTGCACGGCCGGAAAGGTTAAAGTGGGCACCGAGATAGCCGGGACGTGATATCAGTTCCCCGCCGGAAGCGCGAAGCTGTGCCTCCGGTGAAAAGCCATAAGTCTCTACCGCGCAGGTATGGCCCGCAGCAATCCCCTCCCAGTTTTTATCGTCAATATTAAAGATTCCAGTCCTGCAACGGCGGAACAGCATGCTTTTGCATTCCATATATTCCGCTACATTCTTGTGTTCCTTGCCGCCGATATGGTCCGGCGAGAAATTGGTAAACACGCCATAGTTAAAGGTAAATCCATCTACCCGGTGATCCCTAAGGCCGATGGAGGAAGCCTCCAACACAGCGGCCTTGCAGCCGTCATCCGCCATGACGCGGAGATATTTCTGCACATCATAGGAGTCCGGTGTTGTGTTGTCGGTTGGGACCAGCCTTCTGCCGCAAATCGCACCATTGGTGCCGATTACACCGGTTTTAATTCCGCCCGCCTCAAGGATGGAACGGATCATATAAGTTGTCGTCGTTTTCCCTTTCGTCCCGGTGATGCCAATTACAGTCATGCGCTCTGCCGGGTGGCCAAACCAGGTGGCAGAGATCTGTGCCATGGCTTCTCGCGTATCCGTCACCATAACAAATGATGCGCCGCCATGTTCTGCCGGCTCCTGCGCTATAATTGCTGCTGCCCCCGCTGCCGCTGCCTGCCCGGCAAATTTATGGCTGTCAACTTCGGAACCGTGAAGGCAAATAAAAAGGCTTCCGGGCTTTACCTTACGTGAATCATAGACAATATCCCTGATATCGACTTCTTCCGGCCCCTCGCAGGTATGCGGAATCCCGTCTAGTAAATCCTTTAAAAGCATGGTCTCTTTCCCCCTGTTCTTGCAGGCCCGGCAGCAGCGCCGAATCCCCGCGTAAAATGATACAATACTTGCAGGGCGCTGTCAATCGAATCAACTCGAAGCAAAATTTATTTAAGCGAAAATGGTATTCAAGAGAATATTAAAAAAGGTTAAAGTTGTTATACATTATCGCACTTTTGGCTTAAATATAGACACTTTTTGTCTTTTGTATAGATACAAACTATCAAAATAATGATAATATTAAACTGTAATGCTGATAGCTATTCGGCAACGTGCTCGAAGGGCTGAGAAGGAGAGAGTAAAATGGCTTCTACAATCGGTGAAAAACTTGAGGTTTTCGGATTAAAGCAGGCCTTAAAATACCTCGACAGCAACCCGCAGGAAAACGTTCCGAAAATCGTTTCCTGGCTTCGTAAACTAGACAAAGATAACTTGTACACAAATACATACAACATGCTCGATAAAATCATGAAGGATCCAGACAATAACTGGAACAAACTGATTCAGAGTGTCTATACAACGATCGATCCCGATGTGAGAAAACGTACTTTTGAGAATTTTATCGTGCATTCTGCTATTGTTGGCACACAGCGTAAGAACAGGCTTTCTGCAAAGTATGACTGCAATATTCCATGGGCTATCCTGATGGATCCGACTTCCGCCTGCAATCTGCACTGCA
>DHOL01000046.1:0-2268 GCA_002410755.1 Ruminococcaceae bacterium UBA5391
GCATATTGTGCAGCCGGTCGGCAAGTTTGATGATGATAACCCGGATATCTTCACTCATGGCCATGAGCATTTTGCGGAGGTTTTCAGCCTGCTGCACTTCGCGGGAGGAATATGGGATTCGTCCGAGTTTTGTAACGCCATCGGTCAGGCTGGCAATCTCGGGGCCAAATTCCTTGCGGATTTGTTCCAGCGTTACAGGAGTATCTTCTACCACGTCATGCAAAAGGCCCGTTGCGACAGATTCGGTATCCATGCCAAGCTCTACCAGAATACATGCCGCGGCCACGGGGTGGGAAACATATGGTGCGCCGGAAAGGCGCTTCTGATCCTTGTGTGCTTCACAGGCAAGGCAGTACGCCCGTTCAATCACGCCAAGGTCATAATCACGGCCGCTGTTCTTAATCAGCGAAGCCAGGTCGTCAAACGTTTTCAGCTGTTCCGCCATTGTTTCCACCTGCCTTACAAAATGATTGAAGAGCAAAGGACAGCGGGGATTTCTCCAGACTGATCTTGCCTTTTACCGGAAGGAGCTGTACAGAATATGTAGTATTGCCGGATCGCTTGCAGCGGATAAGGCCACAGTCTGCAAAAACGGCAAGGGCTGTTAAAAGCTTTGCAAAGCCGGGGCCGCCTTTTGGCAACCGGTGGAACAGGTCTTCCGCTGTTCCGCGGTATCCCCCACCGCTGCGCAATGCCCGGTAGATGGCCGCACAGTCACTGCGCACCGGCAGAAGAGCTGCCGCTTCATCCGCAGTGAGCGGTTCCCCCCGGCGGAACTTCTCATATAGGGCACGCCCGCGGATCATCTCGCCGCCATCGTCTCCCGCAAAACGGATATCCCGTATGACAATGGAAAGCATTTCCCGTCCTTCATAGGTGCGCGACTGAAGCTCAACAGCCAAATCGACCGTATCGCCTGGGTGGTAGGTGAATTCTTCCAGTGTTGCCCCAAATCTCATGCAGGTAACGGAAGTATCCTTTTTCCGGACGGTAAGGCGCAGATGCTTTCCTCCTCCAACCGGTGTGATTTCTGCAATGGTAACGCCAAAAAGCCCAAAGAGAGGATTGGGGTTCCCAGTGCCGAAAGGCTCCAGGGCATGCAGACTCCGGGGAATCTGGACACTGAGTTTTTCCGGCTTCAGCACGAGGTCAATCCGGAGGGAAGGCACCGGCATCGGTTCAGGCAGTGATGCCGCATAGCGGTTCAGGCCTTCGCGCAGGGCTTTCAGATTGGAGGCTGGGAGCGTCATGCCAGCAGCCATGGGGTGGCCGCCGAACTTGGTAAGCAGGGAGGAACAGGAACAGACCGCATCAAAAAGGGAAAAGCCTTTTACACTGCGCCCGGAGCCTTTTGCAATATCGCCGGAATAGGAAAGGACGACGCATGGTTTGCCGTAGTGTTCCGTAATATGCGCTGCAGCAATACCAATTACACCATGGTGCCATCCTTCTCCCGCAACAACAATCACACGGTCAAGAAGCAGGGACGGGTCAGCGTCAAATTTTTCTGAAATTGCCTTCAGCACTTCTGCTTCGGCACAGCGGCGGGTACCGTTGCATTCCCCGACTTTCGCAGCAAGTTCACCCGCTTCGTCGGGAGAATCAGTTGTCAAAAGACGTACTGCAAGGTCGGAAGAATCCATGCGCCCGGTTGCATTGATACGGGGTACCACGGAAAATGCCACCCCTGAAGCCGTCAGTTCCCTGTGGTCCATCCCTGCAATTTCCAACAGCGCCCGCAGTCCGACACGGTCTGTACGGGAGATCGACGCAAGTCCGGCCTTTACCAGCAGTCTGTTTTCCCCGGTGAGCGGCACGACGTCGCCGATTGTGCCAATGGCAGCCAGGTCAGCGTAATTGTCAAGCAGCGCATCCACCCCGGCTTCCGGCCCTTCCAGTGCCGAGAGGAGCTTAAAGGCAACGCCTGCACCAGAGTATTCCCGGAACGGGCATTTGCTGTCTTCCCTCCAGGCGTCAACAACGGCAATGGCTTTTGGCAGCACATTGCGCGGACGGTGGTGGTCGGTAATGACAGTATCTATGCCAAGGCTGCCTGCATAATCAATTTCTGATACGGATAATATTCCATTATCTACCGTGACAATCAGCTTCACGCCCTGCGCGGAAAGCGTGTCAATCGCTTTCCGGTTCAGGCCATAGCCTTCCTTTTCACGGTCCGGGATATAATACATAACATTCCCGCCGCAGGATTCAAGGTAAGAGTACACCATTGCGGTAGCGGTCACACCGTCGGCATCATAGTCGCCA
>DHOL01000046.1:2414-4822 GCA_002410755.1 Ruminococcaceae bacterium UBA5391
CGGCATCATAGTCGCCATAAACAGCTATCTTCTCAAAGCCGTCCAACGCAGCGGAAATGCGTGCCGCAGCCTTTTCCATATCGGGCAGCAAAAGGGGATCGGAAAAAGAGCCGCTGCCTGAAAGCAGCTTCTCCACTGCCTGCGGGCTTTTAATGCCGCGTGTTTGCAGCAATACGGCAAGAAGCGCCGGGATTCCCATTTCTCCGGCCATCTTTTTAGCAGCTTCACGGTCATATGGCAATATCTGCCATTTTTCGACGCTCAAATATTCCACCTGCCCTGTATATTGTTTTATTATAGCATCCCAACTCCTTTCATTCAACAAGGTACCCCTTTAAGCGCCAAAAAACGAAGCGAGCCCGGCAGGGAAACCTGCCGGGCAGCCTGTGCCTCCGAATCAAAAATAAACTGACGGTAATTTCAGCACTGTGATTTTGCGTTCTCAAATTTCTGTTTTGCCTGCTGCACTTTCTGCTGGTCTGCTGCTGGAGTTGGATACCAGCCGCGCTGCTTCATCAGGTCAAACACTTCTGCCTGAATCTGGTGCTCTTCACCGAGGAGACGGAGAAACTGGTCACGCACGTTTGGTGTTGCACACTCGTTTGTAAATGTGTTATAGGTGTCTGTAATAAATTTTTGGGATGCAAGGACATCATTCATCATATCTTTCTCCGGAATGCTGCTTGCAGCCTGGTTTCCGCTAATCTGTGAAAATTCCATTGTTTTGTTCCTCCTCAGCTTAAAAAGCTCATGAGCTGGTCATAATGTGCCTGGTGCTTCTGCGCAATGGAGTCGCATTCCTGCTTGAGTTCTTTGTCGCTGCACATCTGCGAGTAAACTTTCATCTTGGAAATGATGGTTTGTTCGCTTGCCAGCTGGTCCTCAATAGCAGTTAATTCTTTTTCCGTAATCTGTGCCATTTTCTGAACCACTCCTTTTTTCTGAAAAACTTTTATATATTCAGCCTTTCGGCGAATAAGCAGCAGTTGAGGCGGCTTTTATGTAGCCTCCCGCATCTTCTGCCTTCCGCCGAGCCCAAAGCTGACGGAAAGTGCCTGATCCACTCGTGACATGGACTGTGTATCAAGCGTCCCCATGCGCTCTTTCAGGCGTTGCTTGTCGATTGTGCGGACCTGTTCCAGAAGAACAATGGAATCTTTCGCAAGACCGGTTTTCCGCGCATCAAGCAGGATATGGGTTGGCAGCTTTGCTTTGCCGCGCTGGCTTGTAATGGCGGCGGCAATCACCGTGGGGCTGAACCGGTTGCCTACATCGTTCTGCACAATCAGCACCGGACGGATGCCCCCTTGTTCTGAGCCGACAACAGGGCTCAGATCTGCATAATAAATATCTCCTCTTCGGACTACCATAAGAATTTCACCTTCTGAATTGCTCCTGTATATTGCTTACAACGGTATTTTGGGCCCCTGCAAACCGAAATATACATCTGCAGTCCCGTTTTTATAATATTAAGAACATGTTTCCAATGACATAAAGTCACAAGTTTTTTAATTTCCATTTTTGGAACCAACCGTCTTCTAGCAGGAAAAACAGCCGGTTTAAAATTCTGACGCAATCCATGGTGAAAAAAGTTTTGCAGCTTATCCGGGCATAAAAATACCGGCGCTTTCCGGCGCCGGTATTTTCAGCAGTCCTTGGTAATTTATATTATCTTTTATCAATCAGCTCACGCGGGTCTGTCCCCTTGTCCTGCTTTTTTGAAGTCAAAAGCGCAATTGTCTGCGTAAGGCCTGTTATCTGTTCATCAATCCGTGAGAACTTCATCGTCATGCTGAATTGCTTCAGCAGAAGGACAAAAATGATGGCAAGATAAATCATATTGGCGGGTGACTGAAAGCCCAGGAGACCGGACAGACCAGTAAAAAGCTCCGGGAATAAACTCATCACCACAAGCAATACGGAAAACAAAGTCCACGAAACTGCATAGCCGATCTGCATTCTGCTCCTGCGGATTTGAAAGATAAAATAAACCATTGTGCCAACCGCCCCGACAATAAGGAGAATCCTCAGACCTAACGACATACTGCACTTTCCTTCTTTCCCGCTCTCTCCGGCGGCTTCAGCGGGCGGGCACTACCGCGGAAAGGCTGCACCAGCAGAATGGAAATCCCCATCCGGGCCATATAGCCAATACTGCGAGAAAAGCTCAGATAACTTTCCCCTGAACGGCGTTTATTCATTTTAACCTGAATTTCCGCAACTTTTGCCCCGCGCTTAATTAAGTAGCTTACCGTGTCCGGTTCCGGAGGATGATTAATCTGCGTTGCAAATTCACGGATCATCCGTCGGCTGTAAATTCGCATGCCGCTTGTCGGGTCTGTAATCCGACAGCCTGTTGTCACCCGAATGGTCCAGGTGAGCAGGCGGCTGCCCGCCATGCGGGCAGT
>DHOL01000046.1:4998-11250 GCA_002410755.1 Ruminococcaceae bacterium UBA5391
GCCATGCGGGCAGTATGAGGCTTTTTCCCTACCAGAAAGCGACTTCCGATTACAATGTCGTAGCCTCGGGACAGCTTTTCTGCCATTGGTTCTATGTATTCCGCCTGGTGCTGGCCGTCGGCGTCGAACTGGATGGCTGCATCATAATCATACATATATGCGTAGCGCATCCCCGTCTGGAAAGCTCCCGCAAGGCCAAGGTTCACGGGAAGGCTGAGGAGATGGTAGCCATGCTGCCGGCAAATTTCCGCCGTGCGGTCACTGCTGCCGTCATTGACAACAACATAATCAAACTGCGGGCATACCCGGCGGAGGTTCTCAACAACCCAGACGATATTCTCCGACTCGTTATAAGCGGGGATAATAATTAAAACGTGCAAAAGCGCCTGCACCTCCCTTGCCCCAGGTTCCAGATTTTCAGAGCATAAATAACATAATCTAAATTTATTATATCACAGAGGCATACGCCCTGCAAAGCGGGAAAAATTACAGTTCTTCCCACGGGATATTTTGCAGGGCATCGCAGGTGGATGACACTGTGAAAACCTTATCCACTTTTTGCCGGGCGGCTTCTGCCGCAGCATGGCGCCGGACTGGATCGGAAAGGATATCCTTCAGCGCCTCCGCAATGGATTCCGGGCTGCCGTCCGGCAGGACTGTCCCATATTCCGGGCCGGAAATGAGTTCCCTGTTCCCGCCGCATGCCGTAGTAATAATATAGCAGCCGCAGGCGGCAGCTTCCAGCATAGAGGTAGACATCCCCTCACTTTGGCTCGGCAGGCAAAAAACGTCGCTCGCTTTCAGCAAAGCAAATATTTCTTTCTGGGGAAGGTTCCCCAGCACCCGTATGCGGTCACCGGACGAACACAGTTCTTTTTCCAGCGGGCCAAAACCGGCAAATGCCGCTACCGGGGCATCCGGCCCCTCCGGCAGAAGGCACACGGCTTTAGCAAGGTTCAACACACCTTTTTCCTCTACGAGGCGCCCCGTAAACAGCACCACCGGCCTCCCGGTCGGCAGATGGTAGCGTGAGCGGACAGAATTCCGGTCTACGCCGTGAGTCTCTTTTTCGATCTGCGGCAAATCAATGAAATTGTACAGCACGCCTTTTGCGTCGATTTTAAAATGTTTCAGCCATTCACAGCCAGCATGGCTCACCGCGTAAAAAGCAGGCACCCGGCTCCGGAGAACCGACGTGATAAAATGCTCATACCATTCGCCGCAGCGGTTCCAGAACGGGCTGCCGATATTCAGGTGCCCCGCGCCATGTTCAATCAGGATAAATTTTTTGTGCTGCTTATGGCAACGCAGCGCTGAGAAAAAAGAGAGCGGGTAAAACCGTGTCTGGACAACAATACGGTCTGACTGGGCCAGAAACTTATCGAGCGTCCGGTAAAACGCCGGGCCCGCCTCTACGACAGGGAAACGTCCGCTGAGCGCAAGGAATCCGGGCACACGGATAACCTCAATTCCGTCCTTATCGGTCTCCCGCTCCGGCAAACCGGGACGGGCACTTGTAACAACAACAGCATGTTCGCCGCGCGCTGTCAGCTCCTTTGCAAGGTTGTGCGTGTAGCGCTCAACTCCGCCGGGAACCGGCAGATACTGCGCCGTAATAAAACAATAGGTCACATTTTCAGCTCCAGTTGCATATCTTCAAGCTTCAGGTCTCTTGCTGCGTTACTTAGGTTTATGCCAGGTTGTTTGTGAGGATTTCCAGCAGCACAAAGAATTCCGCACAGGTTCCGCAGAAGAAAATCCGCCGGTCTGTCGGCTTTTTTGCAAGGATACGGTCCTGCCTTGCCAGCAGTAGGATAACCGGAAGAAGCGGCAGGAAATACCTTCCCTGGATGCCCTGAAACCACTTGACACCAACGAGTGTCCATGTCATTGCAGCATAGTTCACACCGGCAAACACCAGCAAAGCAACCGCCGCAAACCCCCACTTGTATTTTGGGGACAGGCGGGGAATCCGGTTATTCTCATCCTCCTGCCAGATGCATGCAAGGGCAAGCAAAATGTAAAAGAGATAAATCCAGAAATAATCGACATGGACATTGTGCCATGCAAGGCCGCTGCCGACCAGCTCACCCATTGTAACTTCCTTCGCATTTTTCAGCGTAGAAAGCGAAAGCAGGAAGAAGGAGCGGATATGGTGGTACATATAGCCGAGCGTATAGCGGGCCTGATTGCTCTTGGAAAGATACTCTGCGGCATTGCTTCCAGTCAGCACCAGCATCAACGCACAGGAGGCAAAAAATGTACCCCAACGGTAGGCATACGCCCTTCGGGAATCCCCAAAGCGGCTCTTTGGGACAAACAGCGCAAACAGGCAGAAAAAGAGGTACACTTTGCTCGGTACAAGCAGCACGATTGACAGGGCAAAAGGCAGCCAGTCTTTCCAGCTGTAAATTTCCCCCTTTGGCTTTGCCATAAGGCGCAACCAGCAGGCAACAACCAGATAGGCCATTGGGAACATGCCAAGGTCATAGGAAACACTGCTCCCAAGGTGCAAAGCCATTGGGGAAATCGACGCAAGTGCAAAAAAGCCTTTCCGCACCGGTGCCATCCGGATAGCAAGCGTGCACAGCAGCAGATAGACAAGGGATGCAGCAAGGCGTGCAAGGTAAAACGTGGTAATCCCATTCAGTTTAAGCAGGCGCCCCAGTGTAATGCCCAGGCCGCCTGCACAGTAAGCCGGCCCATCCCAGGAAAGCCTGCCAATCTGCTTGGTCACGAGATCTGTATCTTTTGCAGACTTTCCTACAGCGTGCCAGAGCTCCAAATAAGTTTCCTTGTCCGGCGGCTTTCCAACCCAGTAAATCTGGCTTTCCAGAGAATCAAGGTCTTCTTTCCGTGCGGTAATCATGAAGTCGGAGCAGGAATTCCCCATCAGCCTGTCCGAAATGCGGTAAGCCTGCTGATAATGGTCATATTCATCCGGCACCGACGTAATCGGGAGGGCAATTTCAAAGGCCAGGATCAGCGGCAGCCCTACCGCGGCAAAAATCCAGTGGAGCTTCGCGTGAAAGACAAACAGCATCAGGTAGGCAAGCAAAACCGCGGCACTGACACATGAAAAAAGAATCCAGTACCCTTTCATCAGGGTATAATTGTTTGATGAATAGCAAAACCCGTTCAAAGTGGCGTCCAGTTTCCCATCCTGCGTCACGTTGACATAAAAAGGCGTATATCCTTCCAGGACGAACTGGATCCGGATTGTTGCAGGCTTGTCCGGCCTCAGGCGTATTTGAAAATTGCTTAACACCGTGCAGTAGGCCTTGTCTGACAAGGCAGGATAATAAACCTTCTGCTGGGCAACAAGATGCCCATCAGAAGCGTAGGCGCTGGCAGTCAGATATCCGCTCGCCAGCCGGTCATTTTCCGGGCACCAGAGTGACACGCGACGCAGCACCGCATCATCGGCACAGTTGATTTCAATCGTCTGTCCGTTTTTGACTTCTTCTGTCTGTGTGACAGCATTGTCTGTGACTTTTACTGTGTCAATCTCATCAAAAATAGTATGGAAAAAATACCATCCGCATACCGCAATCACCGCACAGATTAAAATGAAGACAGCGGTCTTTTTCCCTATCTGCCTTTTCATGGCAATTACCCTTTCCGTTATTTTCATCCGGGCACTGTGCCGGTAGCAGAATGTGAAACCGGTATCTGTTTTCTGCCCTGGCCCGCGCCAGTAATAAAGTCCAACTAGTATTTTATTTTTAAATTATCCATCTAGTTTATCAGCGCAGGTTTGTTGGCACAACTGTTTCAGCCTGTGCTATACCAGAGTTTTGGAAAGAAACTTTAAGTTCCCGGTCTGGTACAGAAAGTGTCTCCGGAATTCCTGTTTTCCCGTTCGCCGTCAACTGAAATTCACAGCCTTTAAGACTGCCGGAAAAAGTATTCTGCCCATCTGCTGCCAATGCGCCCGGTTTTTCTGCACAGTCCAGGATGGTCACAAGCAGGGCCGGAAAAGAATCGTCCGGCAGTGCGCACGTTCCGCTTTGGGCTGAAAGGCCACAGTAAGTTGCAGTAAAGTTGCTGCCGTTCCAATACCATTTTAACCCCTTTCCGTTGCCGGAGAGAATTTCAACTGTTGCGTCCTCCTGCCCGGAACGGCAGAATTCACAGATAAATTCACCGCTTGGGCAAGTCGCATCAGCACGACAGGAAAATATAAAGTTAAGGTCTTTGGGTTCAAGCGTCTTACCGCCCGACGAACATCCAAACAGAAACAGAAAACTGAAAGCAAAGCAGAAAGCAAGAAAGCGCTTCATCAACCGCCTCCGAAGAAAGCGGAAAGCCGCTTTTCCCGCGGCTACCGCCCGATTTTCAGGAACAGCTCCGGAAGCATGTCAAGGAGGTCCGTCGGCAGCATGGCACTTTGCGATTTTTCCGCCGCACAGAAATCACCGGCCAGTCCATGCAGATAAACTGCACCTACTGCTGCATCGTAAGGAGCAATCCCCTGGGCAGCAAAAGAAGCTGTCATGCCCGCAAGGACATCACCGCTGCCTCCTTTTGCCATGCCGGGGTTTCCCGTAGAATTGCGGTACAGCCTTCCGTCTGGTGCAGCGACAAGCGTTCCTGCACCTTTCAGGACAAGGATGACATGGTGCTCAGAAGAAAAGCAGCGTGCAATTTCTTCCCGGTGCGACTGCACTTCGGCGGCCGTAGTGCCCAGCAGGCGGGCCATCTCCCCTGGATGCGGCGTCAGGATCAGCGGCTCCCGGCACGTCTCCAGAGAATATTTATGCTTTGCAACATAATTTATGCCGTCTGCGTCCACAACAACCGGCACAGTTGATTCTTTCAGGACCTGAGCGGCAACCGAAGCATTCTTTCCGAGACCACATCCGGTAAGGATAGCACTCGAACGGGAAATCGCCCCCGAAAGTACCCTTTTGTCATCCGCAGAAAGCGAACCGTCCGGAAGCGGATGAAGCAGTGTAAATACCGGTTCAGCAAGCCGCGAGGCAACAATCGGATAAATGGAAACCGGTAGTGCAGCTTCCACAAGGCCCGCGCCACACCGCAGCGCAGCGCCAATGCTCATGGCTGCGGCACCAGCCATTCCCTCACTGCCACAGACACAGAGGAGCCGGCCATAATCGCCTTTATTGCTTTCCGCCGCACGCGGCTTCAGCATTGTGCGAAGGGTGCGCAGACCTTCACAGTCTGAAAGCGGCTCTACAGCTGGCCCCACAGCAGCAACAACAGCAGAGGCATACTCTTCCGTATGGGTTATGCTCACGGAAAATTTTGCACCGGCTGCAAGTTTTTGTGCACTGCCGGAAAGCCTGAGGAACGGCTTCCCTGTCTTTTCCATACGGAGAAGCTGCACATCTGGAAGGCGGAACGACCAAATTCCGGTTCCCATAGCCTTTGCAAACGCTTCTTTCGCACAGAAATCAGCAGCAGCACTGGGGGCAGGGAAACCGTGCGCCGCAAGCTGGGAAAGCTCGCCGCTTCCAAATACCTTTTCGCGGAAACGCGGATTTTCCATCAGTCTGCGAATCCGTCCGATTTCAATAAGGTCAGTTCCTACCGAAAGCAACAAAAGCCACCTGCCTCGGGATAAACGGTTTAATTGCCTCCATTGTCTTTGACTCGGGGCTGAAAACGACAAGCATATTCCCGTTTTTCGTCGTATGTGCACAGAAATACCATGCATCTTTTCCACTGTCATATTCCGAGACAAAGCACGGCTTAAAATTGGGTTTCTCCTTAATAAGTTCCGGGCGGAACTTCCCAATCTCCTCAATCTCGTGTGCATCAACGGTCAACACTTGCTTGCGCTTGCTGCGGTTGATTATTTTATCAATAGTGATGCTTCCGTTTGTAACGCTGTACTCAAACTCCAAATTGCGGGAAGCAATTAGGTAATAAGCAACAAAGAAGACAGCAAGCCAGATAAAAAAAGTAAAAAGCGGAACCCGTAAGGAAAGGAAAACAATAATAATGGTGCCAATGATCGCCGCGGCAATGATGGCATAATCTTTCGGTCCATGTTTCTTTTTGACCAACTGCTCCACAAAAATGTCCATTCTGCGCCTCCGGAAAAGATTTTTTATTTTATTGCCTATACTATAAAACAAAACAGGAATTCATAATAGTTTTATTTTACCATACTGTCCTCCGTTTTACAATTCAAAAAAAGCTAAACTCAATGGGGAGGCTGCCGTTTGCCTTTCCTACAAATTTCTTGCAATTACAGCCGCGCCGTGTTATAGTATAGAGGAATTT
>DHOL01000032.1:0-2990 GCA_002410755.1 Ruminococcaceae bacterium UBA5391
CGGAAGAAACCGCAAGGAATAGGGCGGAAGCCATTGAACTTTCGGAACGGATTATTGAGCACTGCCCGGATACAGAAATCCGGAACGCTGTCCTTTTCAATATCTGTCATTCCTACTGGAAAAGCGGCGATACTGAAAAAGCAATCAAACGGGCACGGCAGCTTCCGACAATCTACAAGACACAGGAAAATGCACTGGTGCTATTTCTGAAAGGGCAGGAAAGAATCAGCGTTGGGCAGCAGGCCGTGGTTGCAATTATCGTTTCGCTTTTCCAACAGGTGTTGGCCATGACGGATACCGGATATTATTCTCCTGAAGAGAAAATAACCGTTCTGAAGAAATGCTGTGAAACAGCAGACATTCTTCTCGAAAACAACGATGTTCCGGCTGTCCTGCGGTGCAAGATATCGGCATTGATGGAAGCAGCGGATATTGCTTTGAAGCAAGGGAATCAGGATGCGGCAATCGGATTCCTCAAGTCGGCGGCGGACAATGCACTGAAAAGCATCCGCATGCCGCAAAGCAGCAAACCGACGTCGCTGCTTGCAAACGGCATTGAAGCTGAGTCCGTTACTACAGGTAATTTTCAAAGACTGCGGATGAGCACCATACTATCGGATCAAAAATATGATTCTTTGCGCACCGATGTCCGTTTCAAAAAAATATGTAAACTGTTTGAAACTGCGGGCATCTGATGGATCATACCGGTTTAACTTCCGATTTCAAAATTCAGTGTCAGTTCTTGGAAAACGGCTTTTGCGTTCGCCCATGCCAAACCAAATTTGGCGATAAGCACCAGATTCCCGGACGCTCCGTTCGTGCCGCAAATCTCTTCAGGTTCACCATGTATGAGGAAATCTGTAAAAGGGTTTCCTCATATTCTTTGCCGCGAAAAAGCTGAATCTGTCAAAAAGTGCATTGGAACGGATGATAGCCAGTGGTTTCATACGAAGCACCGATGGATTTGACTTGAGAAATGGTAAACTGCAAAATGAAATCATACTAATCATCAAATGTCAAACTGCTTTTGTCCGAGAAAGAAATGCAAAACAATGCCAAAGATGAAAACCCATAGTGGCCTTAAAAAAAGAGTGAAGAGAACGAAAAATGGGAAAATAAAAAAAGCACATTCAAATATTCTTCATAATGCGGAAAGCAAAAGTAAAAAACAGAAGCGCAGATTACATTCAGCGGCTTATGTTGACAGTTCCAATAGGAAGGCGGTTGAAAAAATGTTCCCTTATGGTCAGCGGCAACAATAAAATCCTTTAAATAGTAGGCTTTGATTAACAAATATCAAGCCGTTAGATCTTGGATATAACTTTAACAAAAGAGCAAGGCAGTTTGACGTAAATACTGACCTACTCTTTTATTATATTTGTTTACTACTAGAAATTTACCGTAGTTTCCTCATCCTATTGCTTCTTCCAGAACCGACGCATATATTCCCGACTGGTTTCCCGATCCCGGTTATTCCTCTCCAGATGCTTACACTTCTTTTCAGGTTGGTCGGGAGATAATTCATTTCGGCAAGCAAGTGTTCAGGACTGCCTGTCCGGCAGCTTGTCCATATTACAGAATTCAAACAGCTTCTTGACAAGCATATCCAGTTCGTCATGTCGCTTTTGAGCCTGCTTTAACCCCTCATATATTCTTGTCGTATGGATGATATTTCAAATATCTGCATATCATGTCGGGACGTTTCTACTTATGGAATGCCCCGTTATTTTTTGCCTTATCTTTGAAAAAACAGCATAAACGTTATAGTTGTATCTTTTGTTAAACGGGAGTATTATGAAAAAAAGATACGTAAAGAAGGATCATGATGTCTCAACGGCAAATTAAGGAAAAGCCCGTTTTGCTGATACAGGCGCGTATTTTTCTTCCAAACATTTTGTATGCGCTCGTCATGCAGGACGGCTTTTTCTACTTTTGCAAACTTAACCACAAATTTTATGCCACAACGGAAGAAGAAAACCGCTATCGGAGTGGTATGCCGGAAAACAGATTGTTAAAAGAAAAGAGCAGTTTCAAATTGCCCATGGATTCCATCCGTGAAATTCATATGGAGACAAAACGGGACCCATGGACGGCCTCTTGGGATAATTATGGAATAGTCCAATTCAAAGAGGAAAATCAGACACGTCGTTTTATTCTTTGCGCTCAGACCTTACCTTCTCTGCTGACCGAAAGACTGCAAAAAAACGGCTACAACCGTTTCACACTGCTGGACAACGCCGAACCGAGGAACTTCCTTGCACCGTCAAATAGAAAAAGGAATCGGGAAAATACAAAGAAAGTGGTTTGGCTTGGACGCGTTTTCAACGCACTGACGGCCATTGCTGCCATATGGGTGTTTTTCCTGCCGTATTCGATGACGGGCGGGGCCATTATGAACATTTTCCTACCGGTTGCCGCACTTCTTGCGCAGTGGAAATATCGAGGCTTTTTTCACAGCAAAACCCGCAACAGTTTCAAAGCTAATTCGTCTTTCTTCAGTGCAATATTGCTTCCACCTTTATTCCTTAGCTTAAAGGTGATGATTGCGGTGCATGTTGTACACATATGGACCGTATGTCTGGCTCTTTTCTTTTTAACAGTAGGATGCGTTACTTTCTGCCTGCTTCGCTTCAAACGTCTCCGCAGTAAAACAGTGGCTTTGGGGTTGATGCTTTTTATTTTTGCCTTTTTATATTCCGGTGTCCTGACGACCAACGGTATGGTAACAACAGAAACAATTGCTCAATATGAAGCCGCGATTGAGAACAAATATATGAGTCATACTTATCGGTCGACGACACATTATCTGATATTGTCCCCGTGGGGAGATCATCCAGACGGTAATCATGTAAGTGTTGATATGCAGACTTACTATCAAGCGTCCGTTGGTGATATACTGCATATTTCGCAAGAACGCGGATTATGGGGAATTGAGTGGGACAAAATGAAAGTTATAACCCAAAATGACAACCGCTGAAAAATAATTTCCA
>DHOL01000032.1:3152-18903 GCA_002410755.1 Ruminococcaceae bacterium UBA5391
AAAAATAATTTCCATAGTATTTTGGCAATGATAACCACACATAACGTGTGGTTATATAAATATTCTTTACAAAAGGTGATGATGTTTTATGAAAAACATTATGGATAATCCAATCTCACGGAGAGTGACTATACTTTAGCTCTCCGTAAACTAGGAGAGAGAGAATATGAACGACAAAATTGTTTTACTACCGGTGGTATTTGGAAGTGATTTGTGGGAAAAACTCACTGAATATGCTGATGCCTGTTCTTGGAATGCTGGAAAAAGCCTTGCGAAGCAAATGCGGGCGAATGATTTTTGCGATTGGGAACGGGTCTTTGTCGCTTTGGTTGATGATAGTATCGTTGGATGTTGCACATTGGCTAAAAAAGACTGTATCCCTGATGTCCCCTATACACCGTATATTGGTTATATATTTGTAGGGGAACAATATCGTGGGAAACGCCTAAGTGAAAAATTAATTAATTTTGCGTTGAGATATGCAAAAGAGCAGGGCTTTGACAGGGTATATCTTGTGAGTGATCATGTTAATCTTTATGAAAAATATGGATTTGTAAAAGTTGATCAAAAACCAGCTCCATGGAATCCAGATAAAATAGAAACGATTTTCATGCACGTTTCATAAGGCTATGAGCATTACATAAATTTGGACTGTCAGCAGCTCAAAGTAAATCACTGCTACTGTGTAGGGGTAATTGAAAAATTGGTTGTTCTTTTTTTATGTCCGCATGAAAAGAGAAAAAATTGAAACTTGTAATCAACGAAAAACCCTCGGTTGCCCCAGGCATCGCCGCTGTGATTGGCAGTGCGGACAAAGTAGTGTTTTCCGTCTCTGCCTGCCGGAAACCGATGAGTTTTACATTTCCAGGCCTTTTTACGAAGCTGAATCCCGTGAATTCCCGACCAGCGTGCTGAAAAACGTTTATAGACTCGCTGGGGGGAGTTAAAGTTTCCTTTACAGAAAAGCATAACCCAGCTCGCTTGCTGGCATGGGCGAAAGCTGAACCTTTTGCTTTGCGGAAGAAGGCTGACTTTTGCCGAAAACTTGAATCATACAGCAAAATATTCTATAATAACGGGGAATAGGAGCTTTCAAATCCGAAACGATTCAGGAGGCTAGAATGGAAAAATCAGAAGAAAAAGCGCTGCAAATTGCAGCGTGCAAAATTCGTTTAGGCGCTGTGGAGAGCGTCTGGAGTGCAAAATCCGGCCATCCGGGCGGTGCGCTTTCCGCTGCGGATATCATAGCATATCTTTACTTTAAGGAAATGCATGTGAATCCTTCAGATCCTAAAAATGCAGACCGCGACCGGTTTGTGCTTTCCAAAGGACATAGCTGCCCAGCCCTTTATGCCGCGCTGGCACTTAAGGGATATTTTGCGTGGGATGAGCTGAGAAAGTTCCGCCATATTGGTGCGCTTCTCCAGGGGCATCCAAACATGAAGGAGACTCCAGGTATTGACATGAGCACTGGCTCTTTGGGCCAGGGCGTTTCCGCTGCCTGCGGGATTGCCCTTGCGGGCAAAATGGACGGTAAGGCCTACCGCGTTTACAGTATGCTCGGTGACGGCGAGATTGATGAAGGGGAAGTATGGGAGGCTGCCATGTTTGCAGCGCACCATAAACTGGACAATCTCTGCCTGA
The DNA here is from genome assembly GCA_002410755.1 of Ruminococcaceae bacterium UBA5391. GTDB lineage: Bacteria > Bacillota > Clostridia > Oscillospirales > Acutalibacteraceae > Thermocaproicibacter. The sequence goes on from DHOL01000032.1 coordinate 4,797, forward strand.
TTGTCGACTGGAATGGCTTACAGATTGACGGTACCATTGAAGAGATTGCCGGTCCGGAACCGATTGACGAAAAGTACCGTGCATTTGGCTTTGATGTTCAGACAATCGACGGCCACAAATTTGATGCTATAGAGAAAGCTTTTGCCCATGCGAAGACCGTTAAGGACAAGCCTAGTGCCATAATTGCAAAAACTGTCAAAGGCAAGGGGGTTTCCTATATGGAGAATGCTGTCGGTTGGCATGGGAAAGCTCCAAACGATGAGCAGTATGAGATTGCAAAAAGTGAACTGACCGCAGAGCTGGCCAGACTGGAGGCGGAATAAATGGCTGAAATGGTGAAAAAGGCAACCCGTGAAAGTTATGGCCTTGCGCTTACGGAGCTTGGTGACAAATATCCGAATCTGGTTGTCCTTGATGCAGACCTTGCGGAAGCAACCAAAACTATTTTTTTCAAAAGAAAATTTCCAGATCGCTTTATTGACTGCGGCATTGCCGAATGTAATATGATTGGTGTAGCGGCAGGCCTTGCAGCCTCCGGTAAAATACCATTTGCGAATTCATTTGCCATGTTTTCTGCTGGTCGTGCATTTGAACAGGTGCGCAATTCTGTTGGTTATCCGCATCTTAATGTAAAAATTGGCGGTTCTCATGCCGGCATCTCCGTCGGGGAAGATGGGGCAACTCATCAGTGTCTGGAAGACCTTGCGCTGATGCGTACGATTCCGGGTATGGTGGTGCTGAATCCGGCAGACCACTATGAGATGCAGGCAGCCGTCAGAGCAGCTGCGGCCTATCAGGGCCCTGTTTATATCCGCCTTGGCCGTCTTGCCGTTGAAAGCTTCAACAATAATGATGACTATCATTTTGAGATTGGCAAGGGTATTACCCTGCGCGACGGCAAAGACATCACGGTCATAGCAACAGGCCTGATGGTGTCCCGTGCCTTGGAAGCAGTCAAGGACTTGGAAAAGCAGGGGATTGACGCACGGCTTATCAATATTCATACTCTGAAGCCGCTCGACCGTGAGCTGATTGTAAAAGCTGCGCGCGAAACGGGTAAGGTTGTGACTGTTGAAGAGCACAATGTGATTGGGGGCTTAGGTGACGCTGTCTGTAGCGTCCTCTGTGAAGAGTGTCCCACTCCTGTGGTAAAAATCGGCGTGAATGACGTGTTTGGCCATTCCGGGCCTGCACTTGATTTGCTGGAAGAGTTTGGCCTGTGTGCGTCCCATATTGAAAAAGTTGTTAAGGAATTTCTCGCAAGAAAGTAAAATGAAATTTTTCTGAGATTGAGATATAGTTCAGTTCCAAATTGAAAAAGCATAAAATGCCGGAGGCAAACTGAATTGCCTCCGGCATTTTATATTGGGAAATAATGCTCAAGAAAAATCCGTAGGCCAATCACAATCAGCACACATCCGCCGACAACCTCAGCACGTCCGGCAAGAATGGAGCCAAATTTTTTGCCGATGTAGATACCTGCAAAGCAGATTACAAATGTAATCAGACCAATCAGTACAACAGAGATAACCATTCGGCAAGGTGTCGATGCGCCGACGGCGGAGGGAAGAATCACACCGGTTGCAAGCGCGTCAATACTCGTGGCAACGGCCAGTGTCAGCAATGTTTTTGTCGGAATGTCTTTCTGGCGAACCGGCGGAAGATTCTCTTTTTTCTTTTTCCGTGATTCTGCAATCATGCTGATTCCAATATAAGAAAGGAGAATCAGTGCAACCCAGTGGGCAACGGAGTTGATAATTGCTTCACCCGCTTTGCCGATGAGCCATCCGGCCATTGGCATGAGGCACTGGAAGAGGCCGAAGCAGAATGCAATCCGGAACGCAAAACGGGGTGTTACGCGCTTTGTGACGGCCCCGTTTGTGATGCTGACTGCGAAAGCGTCCATAGCGAGGCCGACTGCAATGCCGCAGAGAGAAATGTAATCCATGAGCATCCTCCGAGAAAGTTATTTGAACAAAATCATATCTGTGACGGAGAAGATTGTCAAGGCGTTTATGGATAGAACCGTGCCGACCGGCATAATTATTAAATATGAAACTGGAGGTGCCGGATATGAGGTTCAAAAAGCTGTCGGCTTGCCTGCTTGCGGCCGCCATTGTAGTTTCCTGTGTCCCAATGGGCGCTGCCGCCCTTTCCGCAGATGAGGTTAAGGCTCCCTCTGCTGCACTGATGGAGGCTCAGACAGGCAAAATTCTTTTTGAAAAGGACCCGCACGAAAAACGTGCCTGCGCATCCATTACAAAAGTGATGACGCTGCTGCTCGTTATGGAAGCGCTGGATTCGGGAAAAATCAGTCTGACGGACAAAGTTTCGGTCAGTGAACATGCTGCGTCCATGGGCGGTTCCCAAATCTGGCTCAAACCGGGTGAAGTGATGTCGGTTGATGATCTTCTGAAAGCAACCGTGATTGCGAGTGCAAACGACTGTGCCGTAGCCCTTGGGGAATATGTTGCGGGCAGCGAAGAGGAATTTGTTGCGCAAATGAATCAGAAGGCAAAGCTCCTTGGCATGAACGATACTACATTCAAAAACTGCTACGGGCTTGATGAGGATGGTCATGTCACTTCGGCACATGATGTAGCGCTGATGTCGCGTGAACTAATTAAGCATCCGAAGATTTATAATTATACGAAAGTCTGGATGGATTATCTGCGCGACGGCAAAACCCAGCTTACCAATACAAATAAGATGCTGAAAACCTATAAAAACATTACAGGCCTGAAAACAGGGACGACGGGGAAAGCGGGAAGCTGTATGGTGGCAACGGCGCAGCGTGGCGGAGTCAGCCTGATTTCTGTCGTTTTGGGTTGCCAGGACACAAAAACGCGCTTTTCCAGTGCCGCGTCCCTGCTGGATTATGGATTTGCAAACTGGTCTGTGGCCCAGCCTGCAATTCCACAAAAAGCTTTTCAGAATGTTGAAATCAAAAACGGTATGCAACCGTCTGTGCAGACGGAAGTGGACTCTGCCGAAAGTATCCTTGTGCCGAAAGGAAAGACGGGGGCAGTAAAATACCAGATCAATATGCAGCCGGTGCCAACGGCACCTGTAAAAAAAGGCCAGGTGCTAGGGAAGGTAGCCTGCGTGTTGGACGGGAAAACCTTGCAGGAATACCCGATTCGTGCAAAAAATTCTGTTGAGAAAATTACATTCCAGTCGGTATTTCTGCTCCTTTTCCGCCGCCTTGTGATGGCCGCCTGAGTCCCACAGGATTTGTCTGGCAAAAGAAAAATGAGCTTCCTCCTTGAAAAGCATGTCCCAATACGGTACAATAGACTTGGTTTTACAAATCAGCAATCAGGAGGAAATCATTATGTCAATTCGGCTCGATACCAAGTATCTTTCCGATTTTATCGGCGAGGACGAATTTGCTGCCATGGCGCCGCAAGTGCGTCTTGCCCATGATACGCTTATGTCTGGAACCGGCCTTGGAAACGACTTCCTTGGGTGGGTTTCTCTCCCGGAAAATTACGACAAAGCGGAATTTTCCCGTATTCAGGCTGCCGCGAGGAAAATACGCTCTGATTCCAAGGTGTTCATTGTCATTGGGATTGGCGGCTCTTATCTCGGTGCAAGAGCGGCGATCGAATTTGCTTGTTCTCAGAACTATAATGCCTTGAAAAAGGAGACACCGGAAATCTATTTTGTCGGCAACAGCATCAGCTCTACAACCCTTGCGGATGTCTTGGAAATCTGCGGTGACAGGGATGTTTCCGTCAATGTGATTTCTAAATCCGGCACAACGATGGAACCATCCATTGCGTTCCGCGTGTTCCGTAACTTCCTTGAGAAAAAATATGGCAGAGCCGGCGCTGCAAAGCGTATTTACTGCACAACGGACAAGGCCCGCGGCACACTTAAGGCCCTTGCAACACGTGAGGGCTATGAGACATTTGTGGTTCCGGATGATGTGGGCGGCCGCTACTCCGTCCTTACGGCTGTCGGTCTGCTGCCGATTGCTGTGGCAGGTGCCGATATCAATGCTTTAATGGAAGGCGCAGCAACTGCTGAAAAGGAATTCAGCAACCCGGAGCTTGAGAAAAATGACTGTTACCGCTATGCAGCAATCCGCAATATCCTTTACCGCAAGGGCAAGGAAATTGAAATCCTCGTCAGTTATGAACCCCGGTTCCAGATGATGTGTGAATGGTGGAAGCAGCTTTTCGGTGAAAGCGAAGGTAAAAATAATAAAGGGCTTTTCCCGGCTTCCTGCATTTTCTCAACCGACCTGCATTCAATGGGTCAGTATATCCAGCAGGGCAGGCGCAGCCTGATAGAAACGACCGTTTTGTTTGATAAGCCCGTTAAAGAGCTTACAATCGGGAGTGATACCGATAATGCAGACGGCCTGAACTTTCTTGCCGGGAAGACAATGGCTTTTGTCAATAAAAAGGCGTTTGAGGGAACCGTTCTTGCCCATACGGATGGCGGCGTACCGAATACTGTTATTCATGTCCCTGATTTTTCAGAGAAATCTCTCGGTGAACTGATTTATTTCTTCGAGAGAGCATGCGCTGTTTCCGGCTATCTGATGGGGGTTAACCCATTTAATCAGCCTGGAGTGGAAAGCTATAAGAAAAACATGTTTGCCCTTCTCGGTAAACCGGGATATGAGGGGGAAAAGGCCGCTTTGGAAGCACGTCTTGGAAAGTAATGACGGTAGGACTGACGCCTGCGGGCGGAATTATTATAACTTACAGGAGGAGATCAGCATGATAAACCTCATTATCGGCAAAAAGGGATCAGGAAAAACAAAGCGCCTCATTGAACATGCAAACGAAGAGGCAAGTAAATCTTCGGGAAATGTCGTTGTCATTGAAAAGGGGAACCACCTTACTTATGATATCTCGCATGATGCTCGCCTGATTGATATTGATTCCTATGGGATTGAAGGGGCGGATGCACTGGGAGGATTTCTCTGTGGCGTCTGCGCTGCGAACTATGATATTACGGATATCTTCGTTGATTCCACTATGAAAATTATCGGCCATGATATCCCGGTTCTAACAGCTTTCCTGAAAAAGATGAGCAGGCTTTCCGTATTGGCAAACACGAAAATTACTCTTTTAATTTCGGCAGATCCCTCAGAACTTCCAGACGAGATTAAGGCAATTTCCAAAGCTATCTGATTTTTTCCATTGCTGGGCAGTTAGGATAGCATAGCCGCGCCTGGTGGTTTTTCTTTTTCCAAATGCCACTCTTGACAAAAGAGCAGATGTAACGTATAATAACAGACTGTAGTGCTGAGGTGTGGTATGGTTCTAGATTTAAAGAAAGTATTTACTCAGCAAAATAAAATTGTCCCTTTTGATTACAGTATTGATCTTTCTTCTACGGAAGTAGATAGTGCTCATCCGTTCGTTTCACCAGTAAAGGTATTGGGCACCATAAAAGGGCTGGAGGGATTTGCCGAGCTGAAAGCTCAGGTGTCTTTCAATTTTTCAATTCCCTGTGACCGCTGTACGCGGCAGATTAGCAGGCACTTCGTTTATTCGTTTTCCCATACTCTTGTCCGTAAACTGGAAAATGAAGATGATGACCAGCTGATTGAGGTTCACGACGGAAAACTTGATTTGGACGAGCTGATGAGGGAAGATATTTTGCTTGAGTTGCCGACAAAGTTTCTTTGCCGGGAGGATTGTAAAGGAATTTGTCCAGTGTGTGGTAAAAACCTGAATGATGGCCCATGTGGGTGTGGGTATCAGGATGATTCGGCGCAGCTTCCTGTGCTGAAAAATCTGCTTCAGTAACAATTCCGTTATTTTTATCTCTAATCCTGGATTTGTAAGGAGGTGCTGAATATGGCGGTACCGAAAAGAAAACAGTCAAGTGCAAGACAGAATAAAAGGCGTTCCAATGTTTGGAAGCTGAAAGCACCAGCTTTGGTAAAATGCCCTAAATGCGGTGAGCTTACTGCCCCACATAAGGTTTGCAGTAACTGCGGTTACTACAATGGCAGGGAAGTTATTAAAAAAGAAGCCTGAAAAGTCTTTGGCGATTGGAGAGAAGGATGAGAATCCTTCTCTTTTTTTGTAAAACAGCCGCCTTTTCTTGACGGATGCGGGAAATCATGAGATAATTTAAGTTGAAACTTTCCAGTTGCAGACAGGGCTGTTTTGTCAGAAAGCGGGAAGAATCAGAAGGGGAAGTGGTACAGATGGCAAAACCGGTTGTCGCAATTGTGGGCAGGCCGAATGTTGGAAAGTCTACCCTGTTTAATAAATTGATTGGCCGGCGCGCATCTATTGTTGATGATACGCCAGGCGTTACACGCGACAGGCTTTATGGTGACTGCGAATGGAATGGGCGTGCTTTTTCTGTGGTAGATACCGGAGGAATTGAGCTCCGCTCCGGAGATGAAGTCCTTGCCCATATCAGGGCTCAGGCGGAACTCGCAATTGAGTCGGCGGATGTTATTGTCCTTGTGACAGATATCCATTCCGGGGTAACTGCCGAGGACAGTGAGATTGCCTCCATGCTTCGGAAGAGCGGAAAGCCTGTCCTTCTCTGTGTGAACAAATGCGATTCTGTCGGTAAACCGCCTGCGGAATTTTACGAATTTTACAGTCTGGGCCTTGGGGATCCTATTCAGGTATCATCCATTCACGGGCATGGTACAGGGGATCTTTTGGATGCTGCGGTTAAGCTGTTTCCACCCGAAGAAGAAGAAAACACAGGAGATGAGCCGGTCCGCGTCGCTATCATCGGAAAGCCGAATGTTGGAAAATCGTCACTTGCCAATTATATCTGCGGTGAAGAGCGCTGCATTGTTTCCAGTCAGGCTGGAACAACGAGGGATGCGGTTGATATTACGGTATCAAACCGCTTTGGCCGTTTCATTTTAATTGATACAGCAGGTCTGCGGCGCAAAAGCCATGTGGATGGCGCTATTGAACGCTACAGCATGATGCGTGCTCAGATGGCGGTAGAGCGCAGCGATGTTTGTGTGATTGTGCTGGATGGAACGGTTGGCTTTACGGAGCAGGATTCTAAAGTTGCCGGCCTTGCGCATGAAGCCGGAAAGGGCTGCGTAATTGCCGTAAATAAATGGGATGCTGTAGAAAAGAACGGCAACACACTTGAACTCTACCGGAAACGCCTGCAAAATGATTTTTCCTTTATGTCATATGCAGATATAATCTTTATCTCTGCGAAAACAGGCCAGCGCATTGACCAATTATTTGAAGCAATTAACAATGCAGCCCAAGCTAATAAAAAACACATCTCAACCGGTCTGCTGAATGATACTCTTGCTCAGGCGACTTCACGAGTGCAGCCTCCGACAGACAAGGGCAGAAGACTGAAAATATATTATATGACTCAGGCTTCTGTTAAGCCGCCTACCTTTGTTTTCTTTGTGAATTCCAAAGAACTGTTCCATTTTTCCTACCAGCGGTATTTGGAAAATATCATCCGCGAAACTTTTGGACTTACCGGAACACCAATCCATTGTGTTGTGCGCGAGCGCGGAGAAAAATTTGGAGGATAGAAAACAATGCCAGAGACCTTGAAAATTTTTGCGTTGCCGGCCCTTTTGACCGCTGTAATTTCTTACCTTTTAGGCAGTATCAGTTTTTCCATCATTTTTACCAAGGCGTTTGGCCACCATGCAGATATTCGGAGTATGGGAAGCGGCAATGCCGGTATGGCAAATGTCCTGCGTTCCGTCGGAGCGAAAGCCGCCACGTTTACAACAATCTGCGATTTTGCAAAATGTGCAGGCTCGGCCATGATTGGGCGTGCAATTTTCCAGGCGGTCTGCACTGCAAACCATCTTCCGGCCTATTATACGCAGTATGGCGCTTTCCTTGCGGGATTTGCCTGCATTCTGGGGCATTTGTATCCGATTTACTTTGGATTCCGAGGTGGAAAAGGCATCCTTTCTACCTCTGCACTGATGCTGGTGCTGGACTGGCGTATTTTTGTTGTGGCAATTTCCGTTTGGGCTGTGACAATGATTCTTAGTAGGATTGTCTCGCTTTCCTCCATTTTGGCCGCTGCATCATTTCCAGTTTCAACGTTTATTTTTTCCTACTTGGATTATCATTCAAAGGCTTCCCAGATCGGTGTGCTTCCGATTTCCTATGTCTGGATTACAACAGCCATTGCACTAGGGTTTGCTGTTATCCTGATTTGGAAGCACCGCGCTAATATTGTGCGCCTGAAAAACGGCACAGAAAAAAAGATGTCAATAAAACATTCCCAGGAATCTTAAGAAAACAGATTCCCGGATATTGACAATTTTCACGGAATACATATACTGAGAGCTGAGACGCTGTCCCTCCCTTTGAGACGGCGAAAAACCGGAAGGAGGAAGTATGACTCATGAATTATGTAATTACGATAGCGCGCGGCTATGGAAGCGGCGGACGCCGAATTGGCAGAAGACTGGCGGATCTCCTGAATATTGATTTTGTAGACCGTGAGCTGCTTCAGCTTGCCTCTATGGAAAGCGGGATTAATGAAGCCCTTTTTTGTGAGGCGGATGAGCGGGTAAAAATGCCGCCGTTCCTTTTTAAAAACAGCCGCAAGAGCCATGTCGGCAATGTCTTGCGGCCAGAGCAAAATGGCTTTATTTCCGATCGAAATTTATTCAATTTTCAGGCTCAGACGCTGAAGCGGTTGATGGAAAAAGAATCATTTGTTGTAATTGGCCGTGCTGCGGATTTTATTCTGAAAGATGAGCCGAATGTTCTAAGTGTCAGTGTACAGGCACCGCATCCGTTCTGTGTGAAAACGATTATGGAACTGCTGGGATGCCCGGAAAAGGAAGCCGAAAGCACAATCGAAAAGATAGACCGTTACCGTGCGGATTTTTACCGTTATTACACAGGGCGTGATTGGAATGATCAGACAAACTTTGATCTTTGCTTGAACAGCGAACGCCTTGGCGACGACAGGCTTATTAAGCTGATTACAGAAGCGGCAAAACTGAAATTCGGCTCAGTGTTTCCAAAATAATATCTTATATAAAAAGCGCTGTGGAACTGTTTCTTCCACAGCGCTTTTTAGTGCTTTATCTTTGACAATTCAAGTATCTAAAGGCTGCCGTTATGATGCGGATCCTTCATGGAAATGCAGTCAACTCTTTGCTGCTGGAGCGGAAGATTCAGAATAAATTTCTACACGGTTACGTCCATTGTCCTTAGCACAGGAAAGTGCTTTATCTGCCTCGCAGACAAAGCTGTTTTCAACAACGCGCCTCTTTGGTGCGGCTGTTGCAATGCCAATGCTGACAGTGACGACGGAAGATGCTGCTGAGCCGCTGTGCGGGATTTGCAGTGCTTCAATGCTGTCCTTGATTTTTCGGCAAAGAGCCTGTGCTTCACCTGTATCCGTGTTTGGCATAACAACGGCAAATTCCTCACCGCCAAACCGTGCTGCAAAGAAACCGGCTCCCTGAATTTCCTTGTTGATAGCCTCTGCAACACGTTTCAGGCAGTTATCCCCGGCGGTGCGCCCATTTGCATTGTTGTACTGCTTAAAGTAGTCCAAATCAATCAGTGCAAAGGAGAGAGGGAATTCCGTATGTGCTGCTGCGTCGGATTCCTGATGGAGAACCCTTTCGAGTGCGCTGCGGTTTGGAAGCCCGGTAAGTGGATCCTGCACTTTTAAGGTTTCCACTTCTTTCTCCGACTTAAGAAGATTCTCTCTGATACGTTCACAATGCATTTTTAGAATACCCAGCAGAATGACAAGGACTGCCGTACAGGAAGCAACCACAAGGACTTTCACTGTACTTGTCTGTGTGTAGTGCAAGGGCTGATTTGGTTCGGAAAAGGCGAAAACAGCATAGAGAATGACGACCAGCCCACTTGGGACTCCGGCTGTGAATCCGCCGAAAAAAGCAATCGGGACAACGAGCGTCAGCAGAATATCATCCGCATTTGGAATGTGAAAAATGTAAAGCAAAGCGCAGGCAGCAAGCGTCCCAAACGCGCCCAGAAGGCACTTGAGCCAGAGTTCGGAAGATTTACTTTCTTTCATAGGGACCCCCCTCATTTCGACAAATATTATACCGTTGAATCTCATTCTTGTCAAAGTGGAAATACCGCGGAAGAATGTGATGCCCGCTTTCCCTCAGGCAATGCCGGGTAATTTGCAAAAAGTCATTGCATATTTTTACTTCCGGCGTGATAATAATAGCAGAGATTTTTTACTTTTGCCTTGCGAGGTGCTGGCTGAGATGAGCCTTTGCGACTTTTTCCGAAAAAATCCGCGTGTGACACTTGCTGTTTCTGGTGGCACGGATTCTTCCTATCTGCTTTATGCCGCGTTGAAATCCGGTGCTGATGTGCTGCCTTGTACCGTAAAAACACAATTTCAGCCGGAGTTTGAGCTGGAAGATGCGCGCCGCCTGGCAGGATACCTCGGAGTGGCTCTTACCGTTATAAACTGCGATATTTTATCCTGCCCAAAAGTTGCGGGAAATCAGCCGGATCGCTGTTATTATTGCAAAAAAGCGATTTTCAGCCTTTTGGGAAAAAGGGCCCGGATGGAGGGATATCCACTTTTAATTGATGGGACCAACGCTTCAGATGATGCGGGGGACCGCCTTGGGATGCGTGCCCTAAAAGAGCTTGGTGTCCGGTCGCCGCTTCGGGAATGTGGCCTTGATAAGAGTGCAGTTCGCCGTCGTTCACAAGCGGCCGGGCTTTTTACATGGGATAAACCCTCTTATGCCTGCCTGGCGACGCGGTTTCCCACTGGTGTTCTGATTACAGAAAAGCTGCTTCAAAATGTGGAAGACGCGGAAAACAGTCTGTTTCAGCTTGGCTTTTCAAATTTTCGGGTGCGCTTTTTTCATGGTGCCGCACGGCTTCAGCTACCAGCGGATCAACTGGAGCGTGCTGTGCATTTGCGAGAGGAAATTCATTCGCGCTTGTCCCCGTATTTTTCAGGTGTCCTGTTGGACTTAAAGGAGAGATAGAATTGCGTCAGGATAAAGTCAGAGAACTGCTGAACCGTGTTGCCAATGGTTCCGTTTCAGTGGACGACGCCGTTTTAAAACTGCGGGAAGAACCATTTGAAGATATCGGCTTTGCAAAGATCGATCACCACCGGGAGCTCCGGCAAGGTACGGCAGAGGTTATCTATGGAGCGGGAAAGACACCGGAACAGATTTTATCAATCGTTAAACGGATGCTGGCACATGGGGAAAAGACCGTCCTGATTACGCGTATGAATGAAGAGGCAGCCAGTTATGTGGAAGCACAGGCCCCCCTCCAATATTTTAGGACAGGCCGCTTCGGTGTCGCGGGAGAAATGCCGGAGCCGGATGGAGACGGGAAAATCCTCGTTGCATCCGGTGGGACCAGCGATATGCCTGTAAGCGAAGAAGCCGCCCTGACGGCCGAAGCGTTGGGGAATAAAGTTGTCCGCCTTTATGACGTTGGCGTTTCCGGCCTGGAAAGGCTTCTTGCTCATCTGAAAGAAATTATGAGTGCGCGGGTAATTATTGCTGTTGCAGGAATGGAAGGCGCTTTGGCAAGTGTAATCGGCGGCCTTGCAGACTGCCCGGTCATTGCCGTCCCGACAAGCGTCGGCTATGGTGCGTCTTTTGGTGGGCTTTCAGCGCTGCTTTCCATGCTGAATTCCTGTGCAAGCGGTGTGAGTGTTGTCAATATTGATAACGGGTTTGGCGCAGGTTATCTTGCCAGTATGATGAACCATATGGGAGGGAAACGATGAAAACGCTTTATCTGGATTGCAGCATGGGTGCGGCAGGCGATATGCTGATGGCAGCGCTTCTGGAACTTTTTCCGGAACCGGAAAAAATAATTGCACAGATGAATATGCTAGGGATTCCCTCCGTCCATTTTAAAGCTGAACCTTCCGTAAAATGCGGCATCAAGGGGACACATGTTTCTGTTACAGTAGATGGAAGAGAAGAGGGAAAAAATGAAGAATCCGGCCATGCCAATCATCATTGCCATACCAGTATGGAAGAGATTAAAAATCTTGTTTCCAACTTGAATCTGCCGGATACAGTCCACAGCGATACGCTTGCCATATATCAGTCTATTGCCTTGGCGGAAAGCAAAGTCCACGGCGTACCGGTCTCCGAAATTCATTTCCATGAAGTAGGCACTATGGATGCAGTTGCAGATATTGTTGGTGTCAGTCTGCTGTTCCGCAAACTGGCTCCGGAAAATGTTCTTGCTTCTCCGGTCTGTGTCGGAAGCGGACAGGTGCGGTGCGCACATGGAATTCTTCCGGTGCCTGCTCCGGCAACGGCCCTGCTTTTAAAAGGCATGCCTGTTTATGCCGGGACAGTCTCTGGAGAACTCTGCACTCCGACGGGTGCTGCGCTGCTAAAATATTTTGTCAAGAAGTTTACTCCAATGCCTGTTATGGAAATTGGAAGCATTGGCTATGGGATGGGAAACCGGGATTATGATGCGGCAAACTGCGTCCGTGCGTTTTTGGGGGAAGCTGGAGAGCAGAACAACCGGATAACCGAATTGTGCTGCAATTTGGATGATATGACGCCGGAAGAAGTTGCCTTTGCAGAAGAGCGCCTTTTTGCGGGCGGTGCGCTGGATGTGTGGATAACGGCAATTCAAATGAAAAAAAGCCGGCCGGGGGTGTTGCTTTCCTGTCTGTGCCGGGAAGAACAGCGTGAGGAACTGCTACGGCTGTTCTTCCGCTATACTACGACGATCGGTGTCCGCTGGACGGAATGGAACCGCAGGGAGTTGGAGCGCTCTGAACGAACAGTAAGCACTCCGGATGGTTTTCTGCACATAAAAAGTGTGTCCGGCAGTGGAATCCACCGTGAAAAGGCTGAGTATGATGATTTGGCTGAGATTGCCCGGAAACGCGGCACTTCTCTTGCAGAAGCCCGCCAATGGATTGCAGAAAAAGAATAGGACAGGGGTAGAATGCGGCATATTTTCTGGCGGTTAAAAAGCAGGAACGGAGCGCAGAAAACCTTATGAACAAGAAGCCTCTGAAACCAGCTACGACCCGGGGCATTTTTTTCTGGAATATGTCTGGAAGTGTCTGTAATGCGGCAAATACTGTGTTGATGACACTAATTATTACACGGATTTGCGGGGCAGACACAGCCGGCATTTATTCCCTTGCTCTGGCGATTGCCCAAGTGATAGGCTCGGTTGCCTACTTTGAAGTCCGCAATTTTCAGGTCAGTGACACGCAGCATGAATATACTTTTTCGGAATATCACCTTTTTCGTTTGCTTACTTTTTCGGCGGCAGCCTGTTTTACCATCGTTTGGACCCTTTGGAAAGGGTATACGGGAGAAAAATTGCAAACAGTTTTTCTCTGCTGTCTTTTCCAGATGATAGAAGCCTATGAGGATGTCTTTCAAGGGCTGTTGCAAATCAATGACCGCTTAGACCTTGCAGGCAAGAGCTTTACTTTCCGCATTATTTCCGATACGCTGCTTTTCTGGATTCTTCTGGCTGTCACCAAAAACTTTCTTCTTTCACTGCTTGCTTATACGGCCTATGCGGGTGCCTGGATCTTTTTGGTGACGATTCCATGGTCTGGCCGCTTTGAAAAACCGCACCGCACTTCGCTGAAAAATATTCCGCACCTGGCTTATGCCTGCCTGCCGATTTTCCTCACAAATTTTTTGATGTCTTATATCCTTTCAGCCCCAAAATATGCTTTGGATGAATTTTATCCTTCCAAAATGCAGACTTATTTCAATATCCTTTTTATGCCGGCTGCCGTGGTCAACCTGTTTACATTTATTCTTTACCGGATTTATATAACTCAAATGGCAAAGGACTGGAACAGTGGAAATCAGAAAGGCTTTATCCGTCAAATTCTTTACCTCCTTGGCTGGATTGCGTTGGTGGGTGCGGGAACTTTGACAGTAGGATGGCTGGTTGGTGTTCCATTCCTGAGCTGGTTCTATGGGCTTCCAAAGCTGCTGGGTTACCGCAGAGAGCTAATAGTAATTCTGATTGGCGGGGTTTTTGCGGCGGCCGCTGGATGGTTTAATGTGGTTCTGACAATCATCAGACACCAGAAAATCCAGCTCGTTGTTAATGGCATGGCGGCCGCTGCCTGCTATTTTTCCGTAAAGCCGCTGGTTAATCGCTTTGGCCTGATG
>DHOL01000032.1:19074-24044 GCA_002410755.1 Ruminococcaceae bacterium UBA5391
GAGCTTTGGCCTGATGGGTGCATCGTTCAGTTACCTGATTTCTATGGCTATTTTGTTTTTCTTACAGGTTATCCTTATGGCATACTTTGTACGGCAAGGACGGGAACAATAACTGGATTTTCCGGTTTGTGAGTACCTTACTACTTTAATATCCATTTTGTGCTATAATCTATAAAAAAGCTAGGTATGCCGCTTCTTAGTGGCGGTATAGCTTTTACAGGGAAGGGAAAAGAATGAAGTTATTTACAGTTGGACCTGTTGAAATGTATCCGGAAAGCCGTGCCCTTGGTGGAAAACAGGATCCATATTTCCGCACGCAGACTTTCAGCAACATGATGCTGGAAATTGAGCGTAAATTCCTGAAATCTGTCAATGCACCGCAGGGAAGCAGGTTCGCTGCTTTGACAATGAGTGGAACCGGAGCAATGGAAGCCGCAGTTTCCAGTGTGTTTACCCCGGAAGATAAAATCCTGGTTATTGACGGCGGAAGCTTCGGACACCGTTTTGCCCAAATCTGTGAAATCCACCGGATTCCCTATCAGACGATCCATCTGAACTTTTTGCAGGGGTTTACAGCTGGCATGCTGGCTCCATTTGAGAATCAGGGCTTTACCGGGCTGCTTGTGAATTATTGTGAAACCAGTACAGGCCAGTCCTATGACTTGAGTATACTTGGAGATTTCTGTCACAGAAACGGAATGTATTTAATTGTAGATGCGGTAAGTGCATATCTTGCTGATTCACTCGATATGCAGCAGCAGAATGTCGACCTTATCCTGACGGCCAGCCAAAAGGCACTTGCCCTTGCACCGGGCCTTTCCCTTGTTGCCGCAAGCCCAAGAGTTACGGAAGAGCGAATTCTGAAAAACCATCCGAATACGCTTTACCTAAATCTTGCCGGCTACTTTGAAAATCAGAAACGCGGTCAGCCGCCGTTTACCAGTGCTGTCAGCATCGTCCGTATGCTGGCGCAGCGGTTGGATGTCATTGATCAATCCGGAATGAGGGCAGTGGTGGCACAGCATCATAAACGTGCTGTATATTTCCGTACAAAAGCAAGACAGCTTGGAATTATGATGCCTTGTTACCGTCTTTCAAATTGCTGCACGCCGCTGATATTTCCAAAGGGCAACGCAAAGCAAATCTATCAGTATCTTTCGGAGAAGTATGGCCTTGTTGTTACACCGTCCGGCGGAGCTCAAGCTGAAAAAGAGCTGCGTGTTGGCCACCTTGGCAATTTGCAGCTTTCGGATTATGATACCTTGATTGACAAAATGAAGGAAATTCTGTAAGAGCATTTATTATTCTGCGTTGCAAAAGCGGCTGCAAAGGACTGCTTGTACGGTACGGATTATCAGCAAAGGGGAGAATTTTAGATGGTAAAGGTTATCACCTATGGAACTTATGATTTGCTTCATTATGGGCATATTGCACTTTTAAAACGAGCGAAAGCGCTTGGTGATTACCTGATTGTCGGAGTAACCTCTGACGCCTTTGACAGAAGCCGCGGGAAATTGAATGTCAGCCAGTCTGTAGTGGAGCGTGTTGAAGCGGTAAAAGCCACAGGAATCGCTGACAAAATTATTATTGAAGAGTATGAAGGACAAAAAATTGACGATATCCAAAAATATGGCGCCGATATTTTTACGGTCGGGTCAGACTGGAAAGGACAATTTGATTATCTTAATCAGTATTGTAAAGTTGTTTATCTGCCAAGAACAGAAGGCATCAGCAGTACAAAACTCCGGACAGACGAAAATCCAATTATCCATATTGGCGTCATAGGAACTTCTGATCCTTCCGGACGTTTTCTGGAAGAAAGCCTTTATGTCAGCGGTATTCAGGCTTTTGGAGCATTCGACTGTAAACAGGACAGGCTAAATCAGTTTTGCCAGCAGTATCAGCTCCGGCCATACAATAATCTTGATCAGTTACTTCATGATTCCAATGCCGTTTTTATCAATACACCGATTAACCAACATTATGACCTGATTTGTAGAAGTCTGCGGGCAGATTGCCATGTCCTCTGCAATACCCCGATGTTCCTATCAGGGCAAGAGTGTCAGAGGGCGTTTGCCCTGGCGGAAGAGAAAAACAAAGTCCTGTTTGAAGGGATTAAGACCCTTTACTTTCCGGCTTTTGAGCATCTTCTCCTGCTGGTCCGGAGCGGCCTGATTGGTACGGTAAAAAACGTGGATGTTTCCTGCAGCCAGATACCAGATTCGATGGATACCATTATTCATAATCCTTTTGAAGGCAGTATTTACGATTGGGGTACGACTGCACTTTTGCCGATTATTAAAATCCTTGGAGATGATTTTCAGAGCTGTAAACTGTATGACTTTGAAAAGAATCAGTTTAATTATCTGGCCTGCGGCATTGTGCGGTATCGTTCTGCACTCGGTGCCTTTAAGGCAGGCAAGGGAATCAAAACAGAAGGCAGCTTGATTATTACGGGCGAGAAAGGATATATCTATGTGCCTGCTCCCTGGTGGCGGACCGACTATTTTGAAGTTCGCTATGAGGACTTACGGGCAACAAAGAAGTATTTTTATAAGTATGAAGGCGAAGGATTCCGGTATGAAATTTTGGAGTTCATTAAAATGATCCATTCCGGGATGCTGGATAATTACAAGATAACAAAAAAAGAAATACTGAAAATATCACAGATCCTTGAGCAGTTTTCACAACCGTCAACAGAACATCTGTAGACCTTGATTGATAACCTCTCGTTTTTGCAGATACCAAAAGCAAAAGAAACAATTACTGCATTTCAAGCCATTTTATATTTTAGTTGGAACTAACGACAACAATTAGATTGCTTTTTTAATGACGTAATAGAATTTTGATAAAACTAAGACTGTAGTACCAAAGTAAAAATTATCAGTTTCCGAACCTTTTCACTCATTTGTGCGACTAACAGTATGAAGGCAGCAGAGTGGGGTGGTGCCATTGGATTTTTAATAAGCGGCTGTGCTGAACAAGAGCTGATTGATTGTGCAAAATCCGGAGATTTGCCCTCATTTGAAAAGCTTATGACAGTTCACATGAAAATCCTGTATAATTATATCCTTTTCCGCGTGGCACAACGAGAAGACGCGAAGGACATATTACAGGAAGCAATGCTGTCAATCTGGCAAAGTATGCCTACTTTCCGGAGAGGTTCTTCCTTTCGGACATGGACCTTAGCCATAACAAAAAGAAAAGTTGCCGATTATTATCGAGCAAAGTATAAATCTCAGACATACGCATTTGATGGACAATGTGATTTTCCGATGGAAGATGACGGATTGGAACACGCTGAAAACCAGGCTGCGCTTGCCGTTGCGATGAGAGCTTTGACTAAACAGGAAAGGGATATTGTGTTTTTTGTTTTTAATGCACAGCTGAACTATCAACAGGTTTCGGATTTAATGGAAATTCCTCTGGGGACTGTAAAGAGCAAAATGTATGCTATTAAAACAAAATTGCGAAAAGCGCTGAAGGAGGGAGATCAAAATGCCTGAATGCCGTTGGGTACAGGACAGACTGGCGGATTATATGAATCGGCAGTTATGTGAGGAAGATGAGGCCGTTCTTCTTCATCATCTTGCCGCTTGCCCAGAATGCCGATCTGCACTGGCAGAATTCATTTTCCTAAAGAATCTTTCAGATGCCTTTTTAGAAGATGTTCCCGAAGAGATCAGCAATTCTGCATATGATAAAATTTGTTGCCTTCCCGCCAACCCCAAACCGTCAGTCGAAAAAAGCATATCAGATGTAATCGTACTTTGCTTGGACTATCCCATGAATGTTATCCGGACAATTTTAAGCTTAGTCTCCAAAGTTTCCAAATTATATGAGGAGGGTTTGTATGCCTGACAGTAATGATATTAAAGAAATCGGTGAAATGTTAGATGCAGTGTCCGGGAGACTTCCAAAATTAATTTCAGGGCTGCTTGACACATTGTATTCGGCAAGTGCAGGCGAAAAGATGGGGCTTGCCGTTGGAAATTTCTATAAGGGCCTTATAGATTCCGGAATTCCTGCGAGTGAAGCTGTAAATATGGCACGGGATTATATGCTTACCATAAAGGATATTACCGGCGCATTGCGTAATAAAGAGCAGACTAAACCAAAAGGTACAGAAAAAGAGCAGACTAAACCAAAAGATACAGAAGGATGAAATTCGGATTCTATCTCTGCAAATTACTTCTCATCATTCCCTTATTCCTCTTGCTAATGCTATTTTGTCTTTTAAGGGCTATTTTTCAATATCTGTGCTTCCGTGTCATATTAATACACAGTTTTGTAAGGGCCGGGATCAATTTTACGGCAGCTCGACAGCTTGCCGGTGCCATAAGTCCAAACCGGCTCTTACGCTAAACGGCTATAACATAAAGGGTTGCTGCAAAATGAAAATTTTGCAGCAACCCTAATATATTTTATTTAAATTGGCACTCTTACAGTCTGAACTCATTCCGTATTCTGCTTTTTATAGGACCCGATTAACTGCTGCACAATTGTTGTAAAATTTCAATTGTCTGTGTTTATAATAACTTTTGTAGTGTAAATTTTTCATGCAGAAAATAATTAACTGATAAACCCATTATAATTAATATTCTGTTCAGATATTTAAAAATATCATATTGTTTTATAGCTTTTAAGTGCTATACTAACAAACAAGACAATGACCCTACCAACAGCAAAACGGCTGTAAAGAATCTCACAAATTCTTTACACTGATCGAAACGTAAATAACATTACGCTCGAAAGCTGACAAGCCATCAATAGGGTTGATTTTCTGTGTTGTTCCAAAAGCGGCATGGTAATCATAAATTGTCAAGGACCTGAACGTAACAGTTTTCTCGAATGATAGCAGATATTCTGTTATCATAAGGAAAAACTCATTTAGCTGAACTTTTCCTTATGATAACAAAAGCAAAAAACATACGCTTTCGTTACCAACTTTGGTGGAGGAGGATGGATTC
>DHOL01000032.1:24220-37469 GCA_002410755.1 Ruminococcaceae bacterium UBA5391
CAGATTTACAGTCTGCCCCATTTGACCGCTCTGGAACTCCTCCATATTTGGAGCTTCGTTGGAAAAGCAAAGCCCCTTTTCGCTTGGAACTGGAGCTGGCAATAGGCCTCGAACCTACGACCTGCTGATTACAAATCAGCTGCTCTACCAACTGAGCTACGCCAGCATTTTCACAACGCGTTGTTATTATAACACGGTAATTTTACAGTGTCAAGACTTTTTCAAGAATCCTCAGTATACGTTGCAGGACTGCAAAACATTTTGGATGAATAAAAAAAGTAAAACCGACAATGGGATCCATCAGTTAGGGTTAAGTTGTTACACGATTCAGCCGGAAGAAAATGTCCATTCCTATATGACAGCGTAACACAGGAAATAAAGCAGGTAATCCCTGATTCGCTATTCAGAGAAATTTGGCGTTAGCTGTTCCAGTTGGAAGTACTATATAAATAAACTGCCCGTAAATTTACTTTTCAAAATACTTCATATAGGCTTTGGAAGGAACAGCAAATTGCCGTCTAAATAACTATAGGCTTTTAGTTTATGACCGCTAAAACTTTTACAGATACACTTTTACAGATACATATTAAGAATGAATGGAACAGAAATAAACGGTTTTCCCGGCTTGGAGAAGATTTAATTAACAGGAAATGTCATTGACTATAATAAAAAATGAAAAGAATATTACCGTGCTAAATTGTCGTAGATCCCGAATTTTGCAAAAATTCCTTATAAGTAAAATCATGAAAGATTGATTTACTCCTTACCAAATGGCAAGCATAACTGGCGGAAAACAAGTAGCATTTTTGTAAACTTTTATCCTTCCAGGATTATCATTTCACGCTATAATAATTCCAGGGGGAATTCATATGACAATTTTCGACATTAAGCACTTAGACCGCCATTTGAGAGAAATTTCTGATCCGCTTGGGACAGGATTCCCGATTTTTAAAAAAATCATCGCAGAAACTGCCGAGAAATATGAGATGTCAATAAGTGGAGTACTTCAAAAATATATTGCATGGCGATGGAGAAAATAAAGAGAACTTTGTAAGCAAAGAAGCCTGAGAAGGTTTGTATTTTTGGGCAGTCGGAAGAATTTATAAAGTGATAAAACTTATGAATCCCGGCGGGAAGCGTGTTATAATACTTTATAAGAAGGGGAAAACCTGCTTCGGGGAATGGCAGATATTGATTTGGTTTTAGCAATTAGGAAAGGAATAAAAAGAATACTTGGCAAGGAGAATAATATGAACGATTCTTATATCACTTTTACTATTGGTAAGCAAAAAACGATTGCCCTGATTGCTCATGATGGAAAAAAACGTGAGCTGATTGAATGGTGTTCGGAAAACAGGGATATTCTGAAAAAGCACCGACTCTGTGGAACGGGCACATCTGCAAGGCTTGTTTCAGAAAAAACTGGCCTTCCGGTAAAAGCCTACAACAGTGGCCCGCTTGGCGGCGACCAGCAAATCGGGGCGAAAATCGTGGAGGGTATTATCAATTTCGTCGTCTTTTTCTCGGACCCGCTTGAAGCCCAACCGCATGACCCGGATGTTAAGGCACTGTTGCGTATTGCACAGGTCTATGATATCCCGATTGCAAATAATCGGGCGACAGCTGATTTTATGATTCATTCTCCGTTGATGGATCAAGAGTATGAGCACCGTGTCATCAATTTCAGGCAGAATGTTATTGACCGCGTGAACGAAAAGAGCAAGCTGCTTTAAAAAGGAGGGACATTTTCAGATGGTTACAGCAGAAATTTTGCTTGATACAGTTCAGAAAGTAAAAGATTTTTCTTCCTCAATTATAAAAATGGAAGCAGAATGTGAGCTTGTACAGGGGCTGCGGATTTTGGATGCAAAATCGATTATGGGAATTTTCAGTCTTGACCTGTCAAAGCCGATTCAACTACGGATTGATTCCGACGGTTCAGATGTTCCTGAAGGCCTAAAGAGATTCCTCGTAAAAAATGAATGACAAGCAACTTTTACAAGAAGCGGCAAAAGCGAGAAAATTTGCTTATGTGCCGTATTCCCACTTTGCCGTGGGGGCAGCCCTGGTAACGGAAGATGGAAAAATCTATACCGGCTGCAATATTGAATCAGCGTCCTATACGCCAACAAACTGTGCAGAGCGGACTGCTTTTTTCAAGGCAGTCAGCGAAGGTGAGCGGCATTTTAGAGCGATTGCCATTGTTGGCGGGGAAGAGGGAAGTCCGGCAAAGAAGCTCTGTCCGCCCTGCGGTGTTTGCCGCCAAGTGATGATGGAATTCTGTAATCCAAATACTTTCCAAATTATCCTTGCCGATGATATAGATCACCCGCGGAGTTTTTTGCTGAAGGTGATTCTCCCTCTTGGCTTCGGACCAAAAAATCTGCAACCAGAAAGAGGCGGAATGGCAAGATGAGAATGTATCATATCATTGAGCGCAAGAAGCTCGGTGAGGAGTTGTCCGCAGAGGAAATCCGATTTTTCATTAAAGGCTATGTGACTGGTGAAATTCCGGATTATCAAATTTCTGCCTTACTGATGGCAATCTGCTTTCAAGGCATGACGCCGGAAGAAACAGTAAATTTGACGCTGGCTATGGCAGATTCCGGGGAAAAGGCTGACCTTTCTACTATTCCAGGCATTAAGGTGGATAAGCACAGCACAGGTGGCGTTGGGGACAAAACAACACTTGTGGTTGCC
This sequence comes from Ruminococcaceae bacterium UBA5391, assembly GCA_002410755.1. Classification (GTDB taxonomy): domain Bacteria; phylum Bacillota; class Clostridia; order Oscillospirales; family Acutalibacteraceae; genus Thermocaproicibacter. The sequence goes on from DHOL01000032.1 coordinate 26,921, forward strand.
CCAATTGTCGCTTCACAGGGGGTGCCTGTAGCTAAAATGAGCGGGCGCGGCCTTGGCCATACCGGTGGAACAATTGACAAGCTGATGTCAATTCCGGGGATGCAGACGTCAATCAGTCGGGAACATTTTCTTGAGATTGTCCGCAAAGTTGGCTTAAGTATTATCAGTCAGTCCGGCAACCTGGTACCTGCCGACAAGAAACTGTATGCTTTGCGTGATGTTACTGCAACGGTTGACAGCATTCCGCTGATTGCTTCCAGTATTATGAGCAAAAAGATTGCATCTGGTGCGGACTGTATTTTGCTTGATGTCAAAACTGGAAGCGGCGCATTTATGAAGACAGTGAGTGATTCCCTGAAGCTGGCACAGACGATGGTGACGATCGGGGAAAAGGTGGGACGGAAGACAGTTGCCCTTGTGACCGATATGGATCAGCCGCTTGGAAGGACAATCGGGAATTCGCTGGAAGTTACGGAGGCATGTCGGACTTTGCAGGGGAAAGGGCCGGTCGATTTGACGGAGCTCTGCACGGAACTTGCTGCGGGTATGCTTTTCTTAGCTGAGAAAGGGAAGATGGAAAGCTGTCGTGCCATGGCAAAAAGCAGTATCTCTAGTGGTTCTGCCTTTGCGAAGCTAAAGGAGATGGTTAAAGCGCAGGGTGGCGATCCTTCTGTGCTGGATGATCCCCAGAAGTTTGAACAGCCGAAAGAAAAGTGCAATGTTACAGCACCAACATCCGGCTATCTATATGCGGTGGATGCGGAACAGTGCGGAATTGCCTCCATGGAGCTTGGGGCCGGACGCAAGACAAAAGACGATGCCATTGACTATGCTGCCGGTATTACTTTGTTTAAAAAGAAAGGCGATTTTGTCAGGGCAGGGGAAACGCTTGCAGTGTTTGCTTCTTCGTCTGATGAGCTGTGCAAAACAGCGCGAAAAACATTTCTGAATGCTATTAAAATTCGGGAAAAGAAGCCAGCTTGCCACCCGCTGATTTTGGCCCGTGTCTCAAAGAAGGGCGTACAGCGTTTCCAAACTTAATTGCTCATTAATACACATATGTTCCCATACTTCAAGAAGGGCCATAGCACAAATCAGTGCTATGGCCCTTCCTATATGAAACCGAAGCGTAAGCTTGTCCTGATGACAGGTTGCCTAAGACAATTTTGCAAATTCATAGCCCTGTTTCCTTGCCTCGTCAATAAAGGCCCCAAGAATATCTGTATTGTCTTTTGAGACAGCATGCAAAAGATAAATAGCACCATTATGCAGGCCACCCACGATTTTTTTATAAGCCTTTTGAGAACCCATCTGTTTTTTGGGGTTCCAGTCAACATAGGCAAAACTCCAAAAAACTGATTTATATTGCAGCCTTTGTGCCAGAGCAAGTGTCCTTTCCGAGTATTCTCCCATTGGAGGCCTAAACAATGTCATCGTGTAATTGAAATTTTCCTTAATATAGTTATGCAGATTTGTGATTTCACCCGCTGCTTTCGTAAGGCTGAGAGTCGGCATGGACGGGTGAGTGTAGCTATGGTTTCCAACTATATGACCTTCCTCAATCATTCGCTGGACTAGGTCATGGTTCCTTTTTGCATAATCATAAGTGACAAAGAATACAGCGGGTACTTTTTTCTCTTTTAATGAATCCAGTATTTTTGAAGTGTATCCGTTTTCATATCCTTCGTCAAAAGTGAGATATATTCTTTTTGTGTTATCTTTAATAAAAACCGCATTGTACTTGCCATATTTGTTCTGAAACTGCGTACAGGAGATAGGACGGTTATCTTTATCGACCTGTGTTCCCTGCCCCCAGCCGTGTTTGGTATTGTCCAGATTTTCCAGCCCGGTCAAATTAACAGCAGAACTTAAGGCACTGCTTTTGGTATTTGATACCATATTCTTATTTGCATCTACAGCAATTTTCGATGAGTTCGCTGATGGTGCTTCTGTAGAGCTGCTGTTGTTGGAGGACCCTTTGCTGCAGGAAACTGTAGTGGTAAGCAGGCAGCAGACTAATAAAGCTGCAATAAATTTTTTCATTTTCCCAAGTCACTTCCCTTCCTTTTATTATGGATTGATGAGATTCAATTATTGCTGTAAAAAATTAGGCCTTTCTTTTCTTTACTCTGTACCAAACAGAAACTTCTTAAAAAAAGACTGAGCTAATACGGGGAATTTCCCGTGCTGCCTTTGAAATGTTCTGATTTTTTTTCGGCCAGCATATCGTATTGAATGGCTTTTTCCATAGCAGAAAAGCAGGAAGAGGGTAAATGCTTAGTGAGAATTCTATTTTGTATCCGCGGCGATTATCTGACAAACTTTGCCGGCGATTCCAGACAGTTGCTGAAAACAGCGGATTACCTCAGAAAAAAAGGAGTATCCGTCACAGTCAACTGCGGAGAAATAACAGACTATAAGAATTTTGATTTGGTTCATCTTTTTAACCTGACCAGAATCACGGAAACTTACCACTTTTTTAAAACAGCACAGAAATTTCACAAGCCGATTGTTATTACCCCCATTTATCGGGACCTGCAAAAATATTACCGGTATATCGGTGACAGGCAGGCTGCTTCTCTTTGGAACTGTGACAGAGCTTACCGCAGGGAAATTATAAAAGGCTGTCAGATGGTATACCCGTCAAGCCTGCTGGAAAAGAATGCACTGGAGAAAGACCATGGCGGCGAATTCCCCTGTTGCCTTGTTTATAACGGCACTTCAAAGCCAGAGGAGCCTTTTAACTCTCCCGACTTTTACAGTAAACTGATTTCCTTAAAGCCGTATCTGTTCTGCGCCGCCAGAATTTGCCCGCGAAAAAATCAGCTTGAGCTTTGCAAAGTTGCCGGACAGCTTGGACTTCATGTGGTTTTAGCCGGAACTATAAACAGCCGTTCCTATTTTGAACAATGCCTCGGCTGCTCCAATGTGCATTACTATGGAGTACTGGACGAAAATAGCCTCCGGACTGTTTATGCCAATGCGGTTCTTCATGTTCTCTGCGGCTTTGCTGAGACGTCGGGGCTTGCCAATTTGGAAGCTGGACTTTGCGGCACAGATATTGTATCAACAAGCGAAGGCTGCGCCGCCGAATATTTTGGAGACCTTTCTGGTTACTGCAATCCTTACCGGCAGGATGATTTAAAGCGGGCACTCCTTTCAGCGCTGAGCGGCTCCAGGCAACCTTCCCTGAAGCAGCACATCGAGGCCCATTTTTTTTGGGAAAACTGCCTTTTCCCCCTGCTGGAAAGCTATCAGAAATTATTGAAATGATAAGGGAGAAGGATACTCTGTATGGTTTAGAGCCAGGCAGAGTGGGGACGAAATAGCGGCAAAGCAGAGTATTGCCATCCTGACAGCACAGTTTAATCAGTATGGCGGGGAGCGGTATCTGATTGACCTTGCAGGGCTCCTTCAAAAACTCGGCTATGCCGCTGAAGCAACCCGGCTGTTTTTTTATTCCTTTCGTTTTTCAGGGAAAAACTGTTCGTTCGGGAATTCCATCTCGCTAAACAACTGATACGGATCTTCCGAGCAGGAGATGCGTTCTGCTGGTTTCTGGCAGGGTTTTGACTGCACTTCCCGGCAGACAGGGCGGATGAGCTTTACGATACCTCCCAGGCAGATTTCAATATAAATGAAAAAGTATGGTTCACAGTATGGGCTATGGGAAGGATCACGACAGTCACAACTTGGCAGGCAGATGGGACGGACGTTAAGAGCAAAGCTGTCTGGATTATCCCCTGTGCAGGACGGATCAATCAATTTCACTTTGCCGGGATAGGCGATTGCCTGAATCAGAAAGTATGGATCCTTGGAGCCGTGCCCATTGCAGAGCAGGTTGGAAAAAACCTGTGCGGATGGTTTTTCTCCACCGTAAAGCAGTACTTGCTTTTTCAGACATATTCCTGCTTCAATCCAGAATTTTCCGTCCTTCTTTTTTCCAATTTCGTCGGTAGTGGTTGGGCAGCAGACTATTTTTAAAGGCCGCATATTCGCGTCAAACAGTTGCAGGGCAAAATCAAAATAGAATACAATATCGGCATTCCAATAACCCCTTTTCATCGGTGAGGGGCAGACATTTACAATTTCAGCGCCGGTCAGACAAAAGCTGTCCTTTACGGCTTTAATGCAGGCGGTAAACTGAGGTGCAGGAATCGGGCAGCCCGGAAGGATAGTCCTCGCAAGACTTGCATCCTCATCGCATGGGGATAAAATCTTGTACTCGCAGTTTTCCCGCGAAATAACAGGCCCTAATTCCTGGCATTCCTGAATTTTGCACTGGTCGAATATCTTTAACACAATCATGTTTTGCAGATTATTACAGTCCGGAACATGATTCGCTTTCTCCGGCTCCATTGCGCTCCCCCCAAAATCGTGAATGTTATCTTTCTGCAATATAGTATGTTCTTCCAAATAAAACGTTCTTGTCTGTGCGGTGTGCTGCTGCCAGTATTATTGGGCAGGACGCAGGTATAGCCAACATGGAGCCAGACATGGACTTTTTCATTGGTTTTGTCGGAAGAAATAAAGAATCCTGGCAAGTTTATGATTATATGGAATTACCATGGCGAAAGATGTATGATAATATGAAGTTTAAGCAATTCAAATGAATTTTTGAGTTCGGAGGCTTTTTATGAAGCGGATTTTGTTGGTGGAAGATGACCCCGACCTTGCCGCCGGACTGCTGTTTGCCTTAAAAGAAGAAGGCTATGAAACAAAACATGCGGCAAATAAAAGGGAAGCCTGTAATCTTTTAAATGAACCGTTTGACCTGGCTGTGCTTGATGTTATGCTGCCGGATGGCAGTGGGTTTGACCTTTGCCGCGAAATCCGGCAGCGTTCAGATATGCCTATTCTGTTTTTGACTTCGCGTGATGATGAACTGGATATTGTCAAGGGACTGGATGGGGGTGGGGATGACTATGTCACAAAACCTTTTCAGCTCCATGTGTTGCTTTCCCGGATTAAGGCACTGTTGCGGCGGTCGGGTACAGAAACGCCTGCACAGCTTGGAAATGTTCGCCTGGATCTCGAGAAAGGGCGTGCTTATGTTGGCTCTGCCGAACTACTGCTGACTTCCACTGAGTACCGGCTGCTGTCAATGCTGGTTAGCCACGCAGGCCGGATCCTTCAGCGCGGGCAGATCCTTAGTTCCCTTTGGGACTGCCGGGGAGAGTATATTGATGACAATACACTGTCCGTGCATATCCGACATCTGCGGGAAAAACTTACAGCAGCCGAAAGCACGGCAGTTATTGTGACAGTTCGCGGACTTGGTTACCGGATGGAGATGAAATCATGACTGCCTTTTGGAAGGATAAGCAGGCCCGTATGGCCGTGCTACTCCTTACCGTTGCCTTTGCAGTGCTCACTGCTGTCGGATATTTTCTGCTTTGCCAAAACAGCACTCAGACTGCCCGGGGCCTGCTGCGGCAGGACATTGCACTCGCAGGAGGCATGGAACGCGGGAAATCCGTGCAGGAATTATCTATTTTTACTGGAAAAATCGATGAGCAGGACCTTGCCGCTGGGAACCGTCTGCTTTCCCCTTACGGGTATAGTGAGAATACCCCGCCCGCTGTCAGCCGTTATTATGGGAACCTGTTCCATGTGCAGGCTACTTTGTTTTTTGCTTGTGCCGCTCTGCTGTATCTGACGGCCCTTTTCCTGCTTCTTGCTTATTTTGCACATTCCGACCGGGGCCTGCGCGCTTTGGCTAGACATGTAGAGGCGGGAAATCTTTCGCAGGAAAATGGACTTATCCTTGGCGAAAGCGGTTTTGATGTGCTCCGTAGCGCCATCATTTCGCTGGGAAAGGGGACAAGTTTCCGCACTCAGGCACTCCAAAAAGATAAGGAATATCTCCGCGATCTGCTGTCGGATATATCCCACCAGATGAAAACGCCGATTGCTGCCCTGAGCATGTACCATGAGCTGCTGGCGGAACCGGGCCTGAGTACAGAAAAGCGAAATGAATTTTTAAAATGTAGCCAAAAACAGGTGGAACGCACCAACTGGCTGGTGCAGAGCCTGCTGAAAATGGCCCGCCTGGAAGCCGGTTCGGTCATGATGAACCGAAAACCGGCTTACCTTTTGGACACGGTAGAGCTGGCCGCTGCGCCATTCCGGGAACCTGCTGTCCAGAAGGGTGTAGAGCTTGCGGTCCAGGTTCCGGCCGAAATCCGTTTTTCCCATGACGCAGACTGGGTAGCGGAAGCGGTAGGCAACCTGATTAAAAACGCGCTGGAGCACACTCATTCCGGCGGCCATATCCTTGTTGCAGCGGATGAGACACCGCTCTCAGTCGAACTGTGTGTAAAAGACGATGGCGAAGGCGTGGCGAGCGAAGAAATTCCTCATGCCTTTGAACGCTTTTATCGGAAGGACAGGAAAAAGGACAGCGCTGGCGCAGGAATCGGCCTTTCCCTTGCCAAAGAGATTATTGAGAAAAATGGCGGAGATATCTTTTTGCAGAGCAGTCTGGGAAAAGGCAGCATTTTCACGGTTACTTTTTTAAAAGGATGGCATTCGTCTGATGGCGTGAACCTTAAGAAATCTTAAGATAAAATTCACCTGAAATAAAGACTGACATGAGAAAATAGTCCTGACAGAAGAAAGAAAGGGGATTTCTCATGAGTGTTATTGAAGCGCATGAGCTATGCAAAGTCTATGGCAAAGGTGAAACCGCCGTGCACGCGCTCAGAAACGTTAATTTTCAGGCAGAGCAGGGGGAATTTGTCGCAGTAACAGGGCCTTCCGGCAGCGGCAAATCCACGCTGCTGCATCTGCTTGGTGGCGTAGACCTTCCAACTTCCGGCACAGTGTGGATTGAAGGGCAGGACATCTACCGCAAAAAGGAAAAGGAACTTGCCGCTTTCCGGAGGCGCCGAATTGGGTTCGTTTTTCAGTTTTACAACTTAATCCCTGTCCTGACGGCGGAGGAAAACATCCGCGTCCCACTGATGCTGGATGGGCAGCCGGTCGATGAGACATTTCTGAATGAGTTGCTTCATGCTCTCGGCCTTTCGGAGCGCCGGAACCACCTGCCCAGCCAGCTTTCCGGAGGACAGCAGCAGCGGGTTGCCATCGGGCGGGCAATTATCCATAAACCTTCCATTGTATTTGCCGATGAGCCGACTGGAAACCTGGATACCCAGAACAGTCGGGAAATTCTAGCCCTCCTCAAAAGTTCGGTGAGGAAATACGGACAAACGCTGATCCTGATTACCCATGATCCTTCGGTGGCCGCACAGGCTGACCGGGTCGTTATGATGCAGGACGGCCGCATCACCGGGGGAGGAAAGCTCAAATGAACATTTTCTCTCTTGCAAAGAGGTATCTTCACGTCCAGAGGCGGCGCACTGTCCTGACCATCGTAGGAGTGGCGCTGGCAATTGCACTGGTTGCCGGGACGGGACTCCTGATTTCAAGCTTCCTGAACATGAGGCTAAAACAGGCCACAGTGGAAAGCGGCAGCTGGCATTATCAAATAGATGGTGCCGATACCCTGGCGCTGGCCAACAGATTGAAAAGTAATGTTTTATTCCAGAAGGCCGGGATTGAGGCGAAAGATACCGTATTGAAAATCGGCGAAAAAGGCAGGGCGAGCGAAACAATTCCACTGTACGAATTTGACTCGGCAGCGCTTTCCATGATGCCGGATACCATTACACAGGGGAGGTTCCCCAAAAACGGCAGGGAAGTTATGCTTTCCACTTCGGCCAAGGCTCTGTTCTCTCATGTTGCCATAGGGGATACCATTACGCTTCCCTGTGGGACCCTTGTCCCGGATGGTGCGTCGGGAGGCTCTGATGGTTCCGCAGACAGCACAATTTTTACTGCACAGAATAACGGCACTTTTTCAGAGAAAAGCAAACGGACTTTTACAGTTGTCGGCTTTTTCCGCAAAGGATTGTATGAGTATCAAAATATTGAATCTGCCGTTACGCTGAACCCTGTCGGTGAACATACCTACAGCGTTTATGCACAGGTCAAGTCGGGACTGAATTTCCCAGCTTCCGCGAAAAAGGCGGCGGCAGACTGCGGAATTGGGAAGACAAATGTCCATGAAAATGGGATTGTAGAATGGATGGGGAAGTCCGTCTCAACGAAAGTAAAAACAGCCGTTATCACGACGTTCCTGATTTTAGCCGCCATTATCCTGGCCATCACGGCTCTGGTAATCCGGAATTCGTTTGCCATGTCGGTCGCGGACGAAATCAGCGAGATTGGTACGCTGCGCTGCCTGGGTGCTGCGCCGGCCCATATTCGCGGGCTGATTCTGTCGGAAGGGTTGTGTATCTGGTGCATTGCATTGCCATTTGGCCTTTTGGCAGGAACCGGGGCAATGGCCCTTGTTATTCAAATAGTTCGTTCGATTGATCCGAGTGAATTTCAGTTTTTTTCCTTTTTGCCAGCCATATGGCCGTATTTGCTGGCGGCTGTGCTCAGCCTGGTTGCCGTTTTGCTTTCCGCTTTTGGGCCTGTGCACGCAGCAATGCGTATACCAATGGTGGAAGCTGTGCGCGGGAACGCTATCTATCAGGACAGCGGAATCCGCCGGAACCGGAAGGGCCGCCTGCTTGGAAAACTGTTCGGATTTCCAGGCATGCTTGCTGCGAAAAACATTCGCCGTAATCCAAAGCGTTTCCGTACAACCGTCCTTTCGGTTGTGGTAAGTGCGATCCTGTTTATTACCATAGGCGGGTTTGCGCTATCCATTGGAAACACCTTACAGACAGCTTGGCGGCAAAGCGGGGGTATGGACTGTGAACTTTCGACCGGAACAGGACTTTCAACCGGAACAGCTGGAACAACAGACACGGTGCAAGCCCTTGACGAGACAGAAAAAAAGATACGGGGGATGGCCGGCATTGCGGCTGTGCAGCGTACGCCCGTTTATTTTATGAGCCTGCAGGTTCCCCTTAGCCGTGTACCTCAGGGCTATCTGGAACTTTATCGGGAATTTAGTGAGAACAGCGCAAAAAGCGAAACGTCTTCCGGAAAAATTAATCAGCAGTTATGGATGCTGGAAGTCAGCCGGGAAAACTATTCCACCCTGCATTTTCAGGGGAAAGCGCCCACCTATGATGAGCTGAAACAAAGCGGCGGCGCGCTTCTATGCCAGACCAGCGCTCTGTTTTCTTCCGGCGGCCGGTTTGCCAGCGCAGCCTTTGCCAATTACCGTTCCGGTGAAGTGCTTTCCGTTGACCAGACGGTCAGCCCAACAGAAGGGAAAAGTGAAACCGAAACTTTTCAGGTCAAGGTTGCGGGGCTTCTGTCGGAGCTTCCATGGTTTTCCGAACAGGTTGATGGCGGTGTGCTGGTATTCCCGGAAGGAGGCACAGAACGCTTTCATACTGAGGCAGTAAAAAAGGCTGCTGCCGAGCACGAGACAATGGACTCTGAGATTTCCCTTGCAATTCGTTACGCCAAAGGGGCTGAAAAGCAGGTGGATGAACAAATACGGCAGATGATGCCGGCTATCTATAAAAATGGCCTTGGGTTTCATGATGTCTATCAGTCTACCATCAACATGAAGAACAGTTATCTTGTGATGTTAATTTTTATCGGCGGGTTTACTTTAATTGTAATTCTGATTTCCTGCATCAATCTGTTTAACACCGTCCATGCCAATCTCCAGACACGCAGGCGTGAAATTGCCATGACGCGCGCGATAGGTATGAACCAGTCGCAGCTGCGGCGGATGCTGCTTCTCGAATGCTCGCTTTACGGCATTATCGGCACTTTATGGGGGACCGTGATTGGCCTGCCGCTTCAATTCCTGCTTCTAAAAGCTTTCCACACTATAATTTCTGCTAATATGCAGGCTCCGCTCCTGATGGCGCTACTTGCCCTCCTGATTACTTCCGGCATTGGAATCCTTGCGGGCATGTCTTCCATCCGGCGGATGGTCAAGGAGCCAATCGTTGAGGAGATTCGGGCGGAAGAATAAATTTAGAACACGCCAGGATGTATGCCGGCTATACCTGTAAAAAAGCGGAAAGCAAAAGTGAACCGTATTTTTCTAAAAGCAGTTGCAATCCTATCATACGGGTGTATATAATAAAAAGACATGTTTTCTTTTACTTTCCCACTTTTCTACAGAGGAAGTGTAAAAATGTTCCGAATTTTACAAAAGCGTAAACTCAATGCTTCCATGACTCTTATGGTTGTTGATGCACCATATATTGCACGGAAAGCAAAAGCTGGCCAGTTTATTATACTTCGTGTCAATGAGCATGGGGAGCGGATCCCACTGACAGTTGCTGACTACGACCGCGAAAAGGGTACTGTTACCATTATTTATCAGGTAGTCGGCAAAACAACCATGCTTCTTGACCAGTTAAACGCCGGCGATTCCATTCAGGATTTTACCGGCCCTCTGGGCAGGCCGAGTGAGCTCAGCGGGCACAAGCGGGCAGCCGTCATTGGTGGGGGCGCAGGCTGTGCGATTGCCTATCCACAGGCGAAGACACTGCACGCGATGGGCACAAAAGTCGACATGATTGCCGGGTTCCGCAACAAGGATATCATTATTCTGGAA
>DHOL01000021.1:0-9705 GCA_002410755.1 Ruminococcaceae bacterium UBA5391
CGATTATTCGGTTGCGTATGGAGGACTTTTCTCCGTATGCAGGAGGCAAGTGCTCGTTACACCTGCTTCTGCATTGCACTTTTTGTGCCTTACAAGGGTAATTATACCGCATTTGGGAAGATAGTCAAGGGGGATTTGGCAGTTTTAGGAAAAAGCAGGGCATATCAGGGCAATCTGGCACCGGTAAAACCGGTGCCTCAGTTACTGCTGAACAGCGTACAGCCCATTTCCTTGTAGTAATGAATCCGGTCAAGAATAACCGATTTTTTGCACCGGAAATAATCAGCCAGGCAGTCAACACACAGGAACTCCGTTGCTGCGCGGGATACCAGCCTTTTTGTAATGGCAACCTCATCCTGCGTAAGTTCCCTGCCGCACTTTTTACAGACAGCCATTACAGCTTCACAACCGACGCTTTATAGATACCGGAAGCATGCGGGGCAATGTTGCTGCACGTAAAGCTGCCGTGATAGACACCGACGTCCTCATGTGCCCAAAGGTCACGGAACTTCAGGCCATATCCGCAGCCGTCGGAAAGGCCGATGTCAAAGAATGGAAGCGTCAGGCTGATTGGGGCATCGGAATAGTTTACAAAGCAGATCGCCATGCCTCCATCGCTCAGCATTTTTACATAAATTCCCTGATATTCAATGCCGTTCGGGTCACTAATTAAAAACGGCGGCCTTGCTTCAATATCCTGGTCAATGGCAATCAGTTCCCTGTTTGTCAGGATGTCTTTTGTTTCTTCATCCATATTACGGACATCACAGCCGATAATGAGCGGGGAACTGTGCATGCACCAGAGGGCAAAGTGAGTTTTATACTCCTCGGTTGTGCAGCCGCCGAGCGAAACATGGCCTTTGCCTTTCATGCCGACTACAAGCATGTCAAGGTCATTGTAGCAGAACGGGCGTCCAAACGGCAGCACCTTGCCGGTTACCTGCTGCTGTGCCCTGGACTTGACAGACTGCCAGTTGTCCTGGATATCCCCCGTAGAGCGGAAAGAATCCGCTCCGGACTCCGCCATCCACTGCTCCGAATGATCAGAACCCCAGTTGCAAGCGGCAAAAAGGATGTCCCTGCCGCAGTTTCTGATAGCAATCGCCATACGTTTGTAGAGGACGGAGCCGGGCACACTGGACGGGTGGAAGCAGTAGTCGTATTTCAGGTAATCCACGCCGTAGCCTGCAAATGTTTCAGCATCGGTAAACTCGTGTTCAAAACTGCCCGGAAAACTGGCGCAGGTCATCATGCCAGCGCAGGAATACATCCCGAATTTCAGGCCTTTCCGGTGAATATAGTCTCCGAGGGCTTTCATGCCATGCGGAAATTTTTCGTGATTCGGCACGAGGCGCCCGTCCGCATCGCGCTGTTTTTCCGACCAATAATCGTCGATGATGACATATTCATACCCTGCGTCATGCAGGCCGGTTTCAACGATTTTGTCAGCGGCTGCCCGGACAATCTCTTCATTGATATCCTTGCCAAATGTATTCCAGGAGTTCCATCCCATTGGAGCATGCTGGGCTTTCATACACAATCATCCTTTTCAGAATTATTTATTTTCGCGGTTTCTATCTGCGACTGACTGTATATATAGCATAAATTCTCTCTGCGCGCCATTGAAAAATGGAATGTAAGTTTGTCAAAATGTCGTTTTTGTTCTTCTGAAGCCTCCGCGTTCCCCAACACAGGGACAATGATATTTCTCTGCCGAACAAAGCCGTTTCCGCCGTTTTTCCTTACCTGGAATATGTTATAATGGAAAAGTTAAAAAAGCCACGCTATCTTGTGGACCATACAGAGGGAGGGAAAAAAATGAAAAAAGCTCTCGTCACCGGTGCAACCGGCGGAATCGGGCAGGCTATTGCACAGCGCCTTTGCCGCGACGGATATTTTGTGATTCTCAACTATGTGCACGCGGCCGGGACAGCATCCGCCCTGTGCGGCAGCCTGAATGCCGGCTGCATAGAACCGCAGGCAGAAGCCTTCCGTGCCGATATTTCAGACCGGTCACAGGCAGAAGAGATGTTCCACGCCATAGGCGGAATCGACGTACTGGTGAACAATGCAGGCATTGCACAGCAGAAACTGTTCACGGAGCTCACAGAGGATGACTGGCAGCACATGATTGCCGTGGATGTGACCGGCGTGTTTCACTGCTGCCAATTTGCACTGCCGCATATGATCCGGGAAAAGCGCGGAAAAATTGTCAATATTTCCTCCATGTGGGGGCAAGTTGGGGCTTCCTGCGAAGCCGCATACTCAGCGGCAAAAGCTGCCGTGATCGGCCTTACAAAAGCGCTTGCAAAAGAAGAAGGCCCTTCCGGCATCCAGGTAAACTGCATTGCGCCCGGCGTGATTGACACGCCTATGAATGCGGCACTCGGCACGGAAACCCTACAGAGCCTTGCGGATGATACGCCGCTTGGGCGCCTCGGCACGCCGGAAGATATTGCGGATGCCGTCGGTTTTCTTGTTTCCCCTCAGGCGGATTTTATCACAGGCCAAGTGCTCGGTGTCAACGGCGGATTTGTAATTTAAGTCTCATACTTCCGTCATAAGGGCAGTGCAGTTGCCCTGAATCCGGTACTTCCCATATCCGGCGGGGATAAAGATGCTGCCGCCCTTGCGGAGCCGCAAAAATTCCTTCCCATCCCGGATGAGCGAGGCTTCCCCGGAAAGGCAAAGGACTGAGTGGAAGCTTTCTTTTCCGGCCTGGAATTCCCTATTGAGGATATTTTCCTTGTAAACCGTAAAAATATTACAGGAAGCAAGCAGCGTGCGCGTTCCGCCCGGCACTGCTTCCGGCCTGCCCTGCGGCTGGGAAGAACGGGTGGGGCGCACAAGGCGCGTAACATCGAGTGCCTGGGCAATATGCAGTTCCCGTGGCTTTCCGTCTTTCCCGAGGCGGCCATAGTCATAGATACGGTAGGTAAGGTTTGAGCTCTGCTGAATCTCGGCAATCAGGATTCCTGCGCCGATTGCATGAAGTGTTCCGGCTGTAATAAAGAACACATCTCCGCGGTGAGCCGGAACCTTGTTCAGCACTTCCTCAAGAGTGTTATCCTGAATGCGTGACTGAAACTCTTCCTTCGGAATTGCATGGTCAAAGCCATAGTACAGCGATGCACCCGGCTTACAGTCCACAACATACCACATCTCCGTCTTCCCAAAGGGTTCCCCAAGTGCACGCGCATAGGCATCGTCCGGGTGAACCTGAATGGAAAGACGCTCCTTTGCGTCAATCAGCTTGATAAGCACAGGGAAATCCGGGAATCTTGCACAGTCCGTGCCAAACACGGAATGCCCCGCCTCTGTAAAGTATTCCGGCAGTGTTAGCCCTTTATATTTTCCATTCATCACAACAGAAGGGCCATCCGGATGGCTTGAGAGCATCCAGCTTTCCGCAACTTTGTCAGCGCTGCTCTGCTGCCCGTATTCTGTACGCAGGCGCGTCCCTCCCCAGATATAGTCTTTGCACGCCGCCCTAAGCGCCATAGGATAAAGCTCTGCCATAAAGAATCACTCCTGTTCCTTCAGTAACTCTGTTATTCCGGTCTCACCGGCAGGCATACCTGTTTTTAGTATGCCTGCCTTTCTGTATCCCATTCGGCCTGCAACAGTTTTCCCGGTATTTCAGTTTTACGCTATCATCCGCCGGGCCTCCCGTTGCCGGGCTTTCCGTTAATTTATTTCCTGCTGTTTTGGTTCTGCCGCTCAATACCGTTTTTTCCGCCTTCGGGTCTAAAGTAACCGTAAGGGTGGATTCCGGAAGGCATTAAATTATATCTAATTTAAAATCAAAAATAATTATTATTACTATTTACAAGTGGGAGAATCCATGCTATACTGATGGCAGCAAAAAAAATACAAAGAATAAAAACGGAAGGATGATTTTTAATGAGTATCTATGATTTCACAATGAAAAATATTAAAGGCCAAGATATTTCCCTCTCTGAATATAAAGGCAAGCTGGTGTTGATTGTCAACACTGCCAACCAGTGCGGTTTTACTCCGCAGTACAAAGGCCTTGAAAACCTGTACCTGAAATATAAAGAGCAGGGCTTTGTAATTCTCGGCTTCCCGTGCAATCAGTTCCTGCATCAGATGCCCGGGACCGGTGATGAGATTGCATCTTTCTGCAAAGTTAATTATGGTGTTACATTCCCGTTGTTTGCGAAGACTGACGTCAACGGCCCAAAAGAAGCTCCACTTTATACCTATCTTAAAAAAGCGGCGCCATTCGGTGGCTTTGAGGAGCAGAAAGAGTCCAGCAAGGTGATTCAGAAAGCCTTAAAAGAAAATTATCCGGATAACCTGACCGGCAACGGCATCAAATGGAATTTCACTAAGTTTCTTATCTCCCGCGACGGCTCCCAAATAACCCGCTTCGAGCCAACCGTAACACCAGAAGAACTGGATCCAATTATCAAGAAGTCTCTTTAAAGCCAGCTCTCTGAAATTCAGGGGGGAGGAGTTCACCATGTATGACGTGCTGATTGCGGGAGGCGGGCCTGCCGGAATGACGGCGGCTATCTATGCAGTACAGTCGGGCCTTTCCACGCTTTTGATTGCGGGGCCGGCACCGGGTGGCCAGGTAGCGTCGGCAAGTCTGGTTGAAAATTATCCGGGCTTTCCTCTGGTCTATGGCGCAGACCTGGTCCAAAAACTGATGGAGCACATTACATCCGTCGGCATAAAAACCGTCAGTGAAACGGTGCAGGGCTTTCAGCTCTCCGGAAAGACTAAAGCGGTAATGACAGAGACCAGTTCCTACAAAGGCCGGGCTGTGATTCTGGCACAGGGCTCTGAGCGGCGGAAATTGGGCATTCCCGGTGAAGAAGAATTCAGGGGCCGCGGTGTCTCCTACTGTGCAACCTGCGACGGCAACTTCTTCCGGGGCAAAACGGCGGCCGTAATTGGCAGCGGGAATACAGCAGTCAGCAGTGCGGTCACTCTGGCAGGTGTGTGCAAGAAGGTATATCTTGTCACCCGCCACCCGGCCCTGCGGGCCGAAGCGTATTTTGCAGGACAACTCCGCAGTCTGCCAAACATTGAGCATATTGCCGGCTGGCAGGCCACAGCTATTGAAGGTTCGCAGAAAGTGGAAAGCCTGCTCCTGAAAAGCACAGAAGACGGATCGGAAAAACGGCTCCCTGTTGACGGTGTGTTCGTTTCTATTGGCGTCCGGCCAAACACACACCTTTTGGAAGGATTCCTTCCGCTTTCCGATGAATTTATAGAAGCTGGTGAAGACTGTGTGACGCAAATTCCAGGCGTGTACGCTGCCGGGGACATCCGCCGAAAAAAGCTTTATCAGATTGTGACGGCTGTAGCCGACGGTGCCAATGCCGCCCACTCTGCCCTGTTGTATTTGCAGGGGCATTAGGCAAAGAGACATAAGTTCCCAAAAAAATATCCCGCCGGGGCTTTCCGGCGGGATATTTTTTTGCCGTTCCGTTCGGTGCACCGAAGATGCCGGATGCCGGAGCCATAAAAACAGGACAGATTTTTCCTCGACGAGCTGAAAAAACTGTGATATACTTGATGCAAATTATCTTTGAAAGAAAAGCAGTCAGAGCATCCGGAACGACCGCAGCACGGGCCGGAAAAGAACACTGCTGCTTTTAAAATTGCTGCATCGAAGGAGGATCTGCAAAATGACATCCAAATTAAACCAGAAGAAAATTGTGATTGTCGGCGGGGGTTGGTCCGGTTGTGCCGCAGCGGTTGCAGCTTCTGACCAGGGGGCTGATGTTACCCTTTTGGAACGGACCGATATGTTGCTTGGGACGGGCCTTGTGGGCGGCATTATGCGTAATAACGGCCGCTTTACTGCCACGGAAGAATGCATCGCCATGGGAGGCGACGCCATTTTTGGCATTATCGACGCCAACGTGCGCCATAAGAATATCAATTTCCCCGGCCATGAACATGCCTCCCTATATGACATTGGCAAAACCCCCGGCGCAGTCCGCCGCTATATCGAAAGTCGCGGGATTCACCTGTATTATCAGGCACGGGTTACCAAGGCAAAAATGGACGGCAAAACTATCCGCAGCGTGACCGATGACAAAGGACGCACTTTCGACGGCGACGTGTTCCTTGACACAACCGGAACCGCCGGACCAATGAATAACTGCGGCAAATACGGCAATGGCTGCGCCATGTGCATTCTCCGCTGTCCGAGCTTTGGCGGCCGCGTCAGCCTTACGGCACTTGCGGGCGTTAAGGAAATGCAAGGCAAAAAAGCAGACGGGACGATTGGATCCATGAGCGGTTCCTGTAAAATCTATAAAGGATCCCTGTCGCCAGAAATTGTGGAAGAGCTTAACCGCACAGGCGTTGTTGTCGTTTCCGTTCCGAAAAACCTTGTGGAAGACCACCTTGGCATTAAGGCATGTCAGCAGTATGCCCTGAAGGCATACAAGGATAATATTGTCCTGCTGGACACCGGACATGCAAAGCTGATGGCACCATATTTTAACCTGCAGAATCTGCACCGCATCCCAGGCTTTGAGAATGCCCGCTATGAAGACCCTTATGCAGGCGGCAAGGGGAATTCCATGCGGTTTTTTGCTATGGCGCCGCGTGATGACGCACTCAAAGTGCAGGGCGTTGACAATCTTTTCTGCGGCGGTGAAAAATCCGGCCTGATGGTTGGCCATACGGAAGCGATTGTGACCGGAACCCTTGCAGGCTATAATGCGGCACGCTTTGCAGATGGAAAAGAACCCCTTGTCCTTCCGCGCGGACTTGCCGTTGGAGATGCGATTGCATTTGTCAGGGAGCAGATGCAGACGGAAGAAGGCCTCAGCCTTAAATACACGTTTTCGGGTTCCGTACTGTTTGAGCGCATGAAAAAGCGCGGGACCTATACGACCGATATTGGCGAAATCCGCCGCCGTGTTGAGGCAGTTGGCCTCAGCAACGTCTTTAAGCGGTAAGGACCAAAATAAAAAACAGGGAAGTGAATCGGGGAAATGGCCGGACTGGGTACTCTGCACATTATTTACATAGCCGCCATGGTCGCAATTATCGCTGCGCTCCTGTTTCGGAAGGAAATTGTTCTTCCCTGCATTGTCGGTATTTTTGTCATCGGGCTGGTTTACAGTCACAGTTTCCTTCACGCGCTCCAGATTATGTACAATTCCATTGTCTCGGCTGCGTCTGAGTTTCTCGGAATCGTGATTGTTATTGCGCTGGTGGTTTCCATGTCGCGTTCCATCGCAATGATTGGTGCTGATGAGCTGATGGTCCGCCCGCTTAAGCGTGTAATCCGCACGCGGAAAACGGCATTTTTCGTCGTTGGCTGCGTAATGCTGATTTTCTCATGGTTTATCTGGCCGTCCCCGGCGGTAGCGCTTGTTGGGGCACTGCTCCTTCCCGTAGCCCTGAAAGCCGGGCTGCCTGCCATCTGGGCGGCTGTTGCAATGAACATTTTCGGCCACGGCGTTGGGCTCTCCAGTGATTTTTTCATCCAGGGCGCACCCGCCATTACGGCAAAAGCCGCAGGTTTGCCGGTCTCGGATATGATGTGGGCAACCTTGCCCGTCTGGGGCACGATGAGTGCCGTAACAATTCTCGTCTCGTTTATTCTGTTCCTCCGGGATACAAAGGAAGAATCAACTGCTCCGCCGGAAAAGGGAAACACTGCTGAAACGGAAAAAATGAAGCCGACAAAATTTGCGCATTTTGTTGCCATTTTGACGCCTGCCGCATTTCTCATGGATATTGTGCTGATGGTTCGGTTTAAAATTGTCGGCGGCGACGCTACCGCTCTGATCGGCGGCACTGCGCTCCTCGTGATGGTAATTATCATGCTTTTTAATGGGGATCTGCTGGCTTCCCTGGAAAAAATTACGGATCATATCAAGGATGGCTTTAAGTTTGCCGTCTCCATTTTTGCGCCGGTAATTGTGATTGCCGCGTTCTTTTTTATGGGCAATGGAGAGGTGGCTTCCAAAGTACTGGGGAAAGATGCGCCGGATATTCTGAACGATATCGGCCTTGCCCTTGCACATTCTGTTCCGATGAATCGTGTGGGTATCTCCCTTGTGGAGACTGGGGCCGCAGTAATTACCGGCCTCGACGGCTCCGGATTCTCCGGCCTGCCGCTTGTCGGCTCCATTGCAAAGACCTTTTCAGTCGCAACAGGCGTAAAGGTCGCCCCTCTGGCGGCTCTGGGCCAGATTGTAACGGTCTGGACTGGCGGCGGCACGATTATTCCGTGGGGTGTTATCCCGGTAGCCGCCATCTGCAACGTAAAGCCGGATGACCTTGCACGCAAAAACCTTCTGCCGGTGGCCTGCGGTATGGCTGCCGCAGTTGTGGTAACGGTCTGCCTGATATAAAAACCGTTTGAACACTTCGTTCACAGGGGGAATACTATGGTGGTATCTCATGGAAGAACAGAAGGAGGAAACGGCAATGTTTTACAGGCGCTGCCAATGTTCCAGCCAGCCGATGTGCGGGCCGGTCATTGAAGACGTCGGCCCGCAGCCTTATGTAGTTAATATTGAGCGGGCTACGGTGCAGAATGGGAATTATCGCACCGTGCTGTGGACGGGAGAACATCTTCAGGCTACCCTGATGAGTATCCCGGTAGGCGGCGATATCGGGCTTGAGATCCACCCCGATACCGACCAGTTTATCCGGATTGAGCAGGGTGTCGGAACCGTAAAAATGGGAAATACTCAGGATAACCTGACGTTTACGAAGTGTGTCTCTTCCGGTGACGCGATTTTTGTCCCCGCAGGAACCTGGCACAATGTTGTCAATGCCGGGAACCGGCCGCTGAAAGTTTACGCAATCTATGCGCCGCCGCATCATCCGCACGGAGCAGTGCAAAAGGTAAAATCCGATCCGGATACTGCCAAGGCATAAAAAAAGCGGGGCCCGGATTATGGTCCCGTTTACACTGCCAGTTAGACTAGGATGTACCAATCGCGCGTCGATCGAAAAAAGAAAATTTCAAGGTTAACTGAGAGATATTTTCATTGTGATAATTCCTTAGAATATCTTATCCGCGGCACCGGAATGGCTGCCGCGGATTTTTTTGTAATTTTTCTAAAATTCTTTCGCAAAGCCCTTGACTTAGGGTCAATATTATTGTATATCATGGTGAACCCAAATTTATGCGGAAAACGCGGAAAGAAAGCGATGGAACAGCCATGTTGGAAGATCAGTCGGACGGCTACCCCGGAGGTACGACCGTCGGCATTATTTTCAACGCAAAACACGGCACGCACGGCAACGCGCGAGACGCGGAGGCCGAGTATGACAATCCTGCAACAGTAACTGCGATTCAAAAGGCGTTACAAGCCGGAGGATACCGCACTGTACTGCTTGAAGGAGACGCTGCCCTTGTAGACCAGCTGAAAAAGAACCCCATTGACATTGCATTTAATATTGCAGAAGGGATTCGCAGCCGCGGCCGTGAGGCCGAGGTCCCGGCAGTTCTCAATATGCTGGGAGTCCCGTTTACGGGAAGTGATGAAACGACACTCTGCCTCGCACTTGACAAAGCCTTAACCAAGCGTTTGCTTTCAACTTATGGCATCCGCACACCTGCGTATGCTGTCGTTTCAAATGAAGCGGAAATTGATTCGCTCCATCTCCCTTTCCCCGTGATTGTAAAACCGGATGCCGAGGGCTCAAGCAAGGGCATTCCGGATGCCTGTGTGGCGGCAGGTCCCGAAG
>DHOL01000021.1:10042-11264 GCA_002410755.1 Ruminococcaceae bacterium UBA5391
ACAAAAGGCGGTTATCACGTTTACAGCTACGACGTTAAACAGGATTACCAGAAATACATTCGTTATGAATGCCCGGCAAGGCTGGCACCAAAGCAGGAAGACGCAATCAAGAGTATGGCAGTCGGTGCTTTTCAGGCACTTGGATGCCAGGACTTTGCCCGTGTAGATTTTCGCCTTTCGGCGGATGGGACACCATATTTTATTGAAATCAACCCACTTCCGGGACTTGCACCCGGCTACAGTGATTACCCAATGATTGCGGAATTTTGCGGTGTTTCTTACGACGAACTGATCCTTTCCATCCTGCGCGCCGCTCTGATGCGCCTTAAGAAGGAGGCGGTCCGGCGATGATTCGCTGTGCAGACACTGCGGGCTATGAGGCCCGTTATCCACGCTGGAACGACTGGAAGTGGCAGTACGCCAACCGCCTTACGACGGCAGATGAGATTGCAGACTTCCTTGGCATGACGGAACAGCAGAAAGGCGACATTGCGAAGTGCCTTTCCAGCTTCCGCATGGCCGTAACTCCTTACTACGCAACCCTCATTAACCCGGCCGACCCGGAGGATCCTATCCGTAAAATCTGTGTGCCTGCCATTGAGGAAACATATCCCTGTGGAAACGATATGGCAGACCCGCTCGGTGAAGTAAACGACAGCCCCGTCCCCCATATTGTTCACCGCTATCCAGACCGTGTGCTGTTCCTTGTAACACTCTGCTGCTCCACCTACTGCCGCTACTGCACCCGCAGGCGCGTGGTTGGTGAAGAGGACCGCGTTATTTCGGAGCCGGAACTTCAGGCTGCGCTCGATTACATCCGGGGACACAAAGAAATCCGTGACGTGCTGATTTCCGGCGGTGACCCGCTGACGATGGCAACGCCAGAACTGGAACACATTATTTCTGAACTGCGTGCTATCCCTCATGTGGATATCATTCGCATTGGCACGCGCGTGCCGGTTGTACTGCCCATGAGAATCACGGATGAGCTGCTTTCCATGCTGAAAAAATACCAGCCCATCTGGATTAACACGCACTTTGCACACCCGCGCGAAATCACGCCGGAGTCACAGCGCGCCTGTGAGGCAATCGTAGACGCCGGCATCCCGCTCGGCGACCAGACCGTGCTGCTCCGCGGCGTCAATGATAACACCCCTACCATGAAAGAACTGATGCTGAAACTTGTTCATATGCGTGTCCGTCCTTATTACCTTTACCAGTG
>DHOL01000021.1:11544-11820 GCA_002410755.1 Ruminococcaceae bacterium UBA5391
GTAATTGATGCGCCCGGCGGGGGCGGAAAAGTCCCAATCAACTATAATTATGTAATCTCAAAAGATGACCGTGAAGTAGTAATGGAAAACTTCCAGGGAAAAATCTACCGCTATCCACAGCCAAAAAAATAAAGCATTAAAAAATCCTGGGGATACAGTAATAACCCCTGGAATACACAGACAGTTCAAAATGAAAGTTGTAAGAAAACAGTTTTTTAGGAGAGGCACCAATTAAGTGGAGCCTCTCCTGTTTTTTATATAACACCTGAGTTATTT
>DHOL01000021.1:12111-15880 GCA_002410755.1 Ruminococcaceae bacterium UBA5391
GCATGCACCGCAATCTGCACATCCTGTCTCCGCAGTCTTTCCAAATATTTTCCCATATAGCTTTCTTGCGGTTGGCGTCGCGGCAAGGCCGCCGTCTGCTGTCTCCCGCAAAGAAGCTGGCAGAGACTCCCCTACTTTTTTCATCGCATAAATCACTTCGTCAACCGGAATGGCATTTTCCACGCCTGCAAGCGCAAGTTCAGCAGAGGTAAAAGCATTTGCCACACCCATTGCGTTCCGCTTGACACACGGAATTTCTACAAGGCCGGCAACCGGATCACAAACAAGGCCAAGTACATTTGCAAGTGCCGTTGCTACGGCATTCCCAATCATACGCGGTGTGCCGCCCGCAAGCTCTACCACGGCCGCAGCCGCCATTGCAGCCGCAGAACCACATTCGGCCTGGCAGCCACCTTCCGCCCCCGCAAGGCACGCCTTGTTTGCAATCACCATGCCAACAGCCGAAGCTGTAAAAAGGGACATCACGCAGGCACGTTCCGACAGTTTTCTTTCCGCCTGCATGGTAAGAACAGCAGCCGGCAGGATTCCGCTGCTCCCTGCCGTCGGTGCCGCAACAATGCGTCCCATGGAAGCATTCAGCTCTGAAATAGCAAGCGCACGGTACAGAGCACCGCCAAAAAACGGCCCTGTCAGATTTTTCCCAAAATCCACGGCCTGTTTCATTTTATAGGCGGCACCGCCCGTCAGGCCGCTCGTGCTGTGCAGGTCCTTCCGGCACCCCGGTTGAATGCACTCACCCATTACACGGTAATTCTTCACCATGCGGCAATAAACTTCATCTTTACTTTTCTCAAGCTGTTCCGCCTGCTGCCGGAGAACAAGCTCAGAAACGGCAAGGCCGTTCTGTTCCGCCGCATTAAGCAAGGATGCAAGGGAAAAATAATTAAAATCAATATCCAATTTGAAAGCTCTCCTTTCTACAACTAAATCGGTGGAAGCATGGTGCTTGAGTAGACATTTGGCAGCGCTCTGATTTTTTCGTTCAGGTTGGATTTGGATTTCCCTTCCAGCTCAATCGTCATTACTGCTTCACCGCCGCGTTTCTGGCGCGAAAGACGGAAATTGCAGATATTAACTCCTGCTTCACCCAGCACCTCTGTTACTTCGGCAATAATACCCGGAGTATCGCGGTGAAGCACAATCAGTGTTGTATGCTGCCCGGTAAATGAAACGTCCATGCCATTGACAGAACTCACCAGGATATTTCCTCCGCCAACACTGCTGCCGACAACGGAAATCGTGCGCCCTGCGGCGTCAGTCAGTGTTACTCGCGCCGTGTTCGGATGCGCTCCTTCAATTTCGCCCGTTGAGATGGTCACGCTGATTCCGCTTTTACGGGCAAGCTCCGGTGCCTCACGAATGCGCACATCGTCCGGCTCCATCCCCATGATGCCGGCAATGAGGGCTTTGTCGGTTCCATGCCCCTTGTATGTTTTTGCAAACGAGCCATGCAGCAAGATTTCCGCCCGAACAGCAGGCGTCCCCAGCAAGGCATGTGCCACCAGCCCAATGCGCACCGCACCGGCAGTATGCGAACTGGAAGGCCCTATCATCACCGGGCCGAGGATATCAAAAACATTCATTGCTTTTTTCCTCCGCAAAAGATTTCGGTCTATTATTATAAACCTAACTCAGTCGTAATGCATCTACTCTGGGGTGATTTTTCTTGATTTTTTGTTAATTTTTCCGATTTTCTTGTGTAAATGAATGATTTCGTGTATACTAAGTACAAATATTATCAGTCTGCAAGGTACGGAGAGCACTGCGGATTTATAGGAGGGCTGTCCAATGCTGGAACAAGTCGATTTAAAAAAGACAATCTCTAAAGAAGAATTTAAAAAGGAAATTAAACCACTTAGGGAATCCCTCACCGAGTTAGACGGCCCCATCAAACAGGCCGGGCTGCCGGTTATTATCCTTTTTGAAGGCTGGGGAGGTGCAGGGAAAGGCCGCGTTATTTCCCGCCTTATTCTGAACTTTGACCCGCGGTGGTTCACCGTAGTCAACACACAGCCGCCGACGGCGCTTGAACGCCGTGAGCCGGTCATGTGGCGCCACTGGATCACGCTGCCTGAGGCTGGCCAGATGTCCATTATGGACCGTTCCTGGTATCAGGAGGTTGGTACACTTCGCCTGGAAGACAAAGTAGATGATCTGACAAACCTGAGGCATATGAATGAGATCAACAGCTTTGAACGTGGGCTCACGGACAACGGCTACCTGATTATCAAGTTTTTCCTCCACATCACGCAGAAAGAGGAAAAAGCCCGTTTTGACAAACTGAAATCCTCTAAGGATACCGCATGGCGGGTAACGCCTGATGACTGGTGCCGCTTACGCCAGTATGACAAATACTACAATGTATTTGACGAGATGCTGGAATACACAGATACCCCATGGGCACCATGGCATGCTGTTTCTGGCATGAACGACGAAGTCCGCACGCTGGACGTCTTCCGGATTGTCAACGACACGGTGCATGCTGCCCTGCGCCTGCGCGAGGAAAAGAAAGCTGCCGGCCCCCAGGCTGCTTCCGGCATAGTTCAGCCCGGTCAGTATCATTTTCTGGCAATGCCAAAGCTTGAAGACATCGATCTTTCCAACAAATCCCTCGATGAGGAAGACTATAAAAAGAAACTGAAGAAAGAACAGGAACGCCTCTCCGAACTGCATAACAGAATTTACCGCAAAAAAGTACCGGTTGTAATTGTTTATGAAGGCTGGGATGCCGCGGGGAAAGGCGGAAATATCAAGCGCGTTTCTGAAGCGCTGGACCCGCGCGGCTATCAGGTCATCCCTGTTGCCGTTCCAAGCCGTGAAGAAAAAAACCGCCATTATCTTTGGCGTTTTTGGCGAAATCTTCCGCTGGATGGCCATATTGCCATTTTTGACCGTTCCTGGTACGGCCGCGTAATGGTAGAGCGCATTGAAGGTTTCTGCACGGCGGAAGACTGGCAGCGTGCCTACCAGGAAATCAATGAATTTGAGCGTCAGCTCTGCGATTGGGGCGCCATTGTTATCAAATTCTGGCTCCAGATTGACAAGGATGAACAGCTCCGCCGCTTTCAGGATCGGAAAAATACGCCCTCAAAGCAGTGGAAAATTACGGATGAAGATTGGCGTAATCGAGAAAAATGGCCGCAGTATGAAACCGCTGTCAACGATATGTTTCAGTATACCTCTACGGATTTTGCACCGTGGCATATCATCGAAGCCAACGATAAGAAATATGCGCGTGTCAAAACGCTTAAAATTATCAACCAGTTAATCGAAAAACGTTTGAGGGAAGGCAAACATCACCGCTGAAAGCTAGTGTTCCTTTTTTCAGTGTGCACTCTGCTTTCAAAAAAATTGTGCTGCAAAAGAAGTAGGCGGAACAAGCAAAAGCGGCGGGAAGCACAAGTGCTTCCCGCCGCTTTTCTGTTTGTTTTCTTTATTTTCCTGCTGCGGCTTTTGCAGCAGCTCTTGCGGCTGATGCCTGCTTATCTTTTTCGATCTGTTGATTTCTCTCTTCCCAGAGGCGCTGTGCACAAGGCTGCCAGGAAGTAGCATAAGGAACACACTTGCCGCAAAGATGCTCAGTAGTCTCCGGGCTTAAGAGATCCGTGCTGACAGCACCGCTCTCTTTTACCATCCGGCCAAGGACTGCGGGGTTCTCCAGCATTGGGCACGGACGAAGCATGTTTTTGTTAAACGGTTGATTTTTCTGGTAATCAAGGAACAGCGGCTGACGCAGGCAGTCAAGCAG
>DHOL01000021.1:16147-19480 GCA_002410755.1 Ruminococcaceae bacterium UBA5391
CAGTAATACTTGCCTCCGGCAATACATCCGCCGACAAATTCTGCATCATTCTGGAAGTCCATTGTGAAGATTGGCTTGCCGCCCTCCCAGTCACGGATTTCGCGGACACGGTGGTACATGTATGCTCTCTGCTCCGGGTTAAGGAGAAGATCGGTGGAAGCGTTATTCCCAACAGGCATATAATGGAAATACCAACTGTAAAGGTTGCCTTTGGAAATCAGCATATCAAGGAATTCATCACTGGTGACATCCTTGTAGTTGGCGGAAGTATAGCAGATGGAAGTTCCATAGACCAGCCCATGACTGTGCAGCTTATCCATGGCTGCCATGACACGGTCAAAAGTTCCATTGCCACGGCGGCTGTCGGTTGCCGGGGCAAAGCCCTCTACTGAAATGGAAAACCAGATGTTGCCGACGCGCCTAACATCCTCGCAGAATTTGTCATCAATCAGGGTGCCGTTCGTGAAAATCATGAAAGCACAGTCATCATGCTTTTCCGCAAGCTTGATGATATCCGCTTTGCGGACAAGCGGTTCGCCGCCCGTCATCATGAAGTCATGAATCCCAAGCGCCTTTGCCTGAGTGACAAGACTGTCCATATCCTCAAGGCTGAGGTTGAGGGTCTTCCCATATTCAGCCGCCCAGCAGCCGGTGCAGTGCAGATTGCACGCACTCGTCGGATCGAAGATTATAATCCACGGGATATCGCAGCCATACTTCTCGGCATTTTTCTGGGCATCGCGGAAACCGCGGAAACCGCCTTCATAGCCGGCATTAAGCACCAGAGTCTTTAAAACATGAGGATCCACCGTATCCATGGTCTTCATAATCATCTCAGACCATTTGCTGTCGGTGCCCAGGTATTTGCGCAGGCTGTCATAAGCATCGTCCGACCAGATATCTCCAAGAATCTTCTGAGTCATATTGACGAGCTGGATAAGTCCCTTTTCCCGTTCTTTTTTGGTGTATTTTGCAACGCCGTCCAACATAAGCGAAAAAGCCTTGCGTTCGGCAGCATGTGCAATCTTATTCTGCATAAGCTGTTCCTCCAAATCCGACGGCCTGATTTTCAAGACCATCAAATATAATATAGGATGATAGACTGATATTTATAGTATAAGGTACTATACGAAAAAAGTCAACATTATTAAAAATAATCAAATTTTAGCCTTCTTATAAGCTCTTTCCCAGCACAGCACATAATGCACAAAGTTGCCATTCCGTTTCTCTGGCAGAAGGCTTGCAAATGTGATATGATGGAGAAGTTAGGTACAAATTCTCCGGATTTTTTCTGTAAAGTTTGGCATGATTTCCCACATCTCCAGGGCTCTTCAGCCTGCTCGTTTTTTTCCGCTCCGGCAGTCCAGATGGTAATATTCACTGAATGGAAAGGATGTTTCAGTTATGAAGACATTTGTTTATAACTTAGAAGACCCGCTTGGAATCCACGCACGTCCGGCCGGCCTTCTTGCAAAAGAAGCCGCAAAGTATAAAAGTACCGTAACAATTATTCATGGAGAGAAAAAGGCCGATACGCGGCGGCTGATAGCGCTGATGGCGCTTGGTCTTAAGGGCGGCGACACAATCACTGTCCAAGCGGAAGGCCCTGACGAAGCGGAAGCAGCCGACGGCATCCGGACATACCTCACCGAAAAGCATTATTAAAAGGAAAGGAGTCAGTGAAATGATTGAACTTAAGGGAAAGGGAGTATCTGCCGGGGCGGCATTTGGACCGCTCCGTTTCTTTCGCCGCGCGGAACGGAAAGCAGTGCCGCGCATAGCAACGGATGAGCCGGAAACTGAGCTGAAACGCTATCAGGCAGCCTCAGAGGCTGCAAAGCTCCAGCTTGGCGACCTTGCTGAAAAAGTACGTGCTGAGGCTGGCAACGATGCCGCCAGCCTCTTTGAAACCCACCAGATGATGCTGGATGATCTCGACTTTATTGATACTGTAACGAAGCTGATCCATGAGCAACGGCTGAGTGCGGAAGCTGCCGTAGAGGATGCAGGCAAACAGTTTGCCGAGATGTTTTCTTCTATGGATGACGCTTATATGAAAGCCCGCAGCGCTGATGTCCACGATATTTCGGCACGGCTGATCCGCATTCTCACGGGCACCGGGGATCCAGGCGTCCCGGGAAACGGGCCGGTCATTGTGGCTTCGGATGACCTTACCCCCTCCGAAACCGTCCAGCTTGATAAGAATCGCCTTCTCGGCTTTGTATTGAGCGGTGGCAACAGCAACTCCCATACTGCCATTCTTGCTCGGACGCTCGGTATTCCAGCCGTCATCTGCGTTTCTGGCCTGGACCGGAAATATGAAGGGCACCCGGCCATTATTGACGGTCAGACAGGCCGGATTTTGATGGAACCGGATGAAGCGGAAAAGAAGCTCTATCTTGAAAAGCAGAAACAGCAGCAGGAAGAGCACCGGCTGCTTAACCAGTTAAAGGGCAAGCCGGACGCAACACTTGACGGCAAAACGATTCGGCTGTATGCAAACATCGCAAATCCCGGTGATCTCTCTTCCGTCCTCGACTGCGATGCCCGCGGGATTGGCCTTTTCCGCAGCGAATTCCTTTATCTCGGAAAAGAAGATTTTCCATCGGAAGACCAGCAGTTTGCAGCTTATAAGACTGTGCTTGAGGGAATGAAAGGGAAGCCGGTCATCATCCGCACCCTGGATATTGGCGCCGACAAGCAGGCAGGCTACTTTGGCCTTGCACCGGAAAAGAACCCTGCCCTTGGAATGCGCGCTATCCGCATCTGCCTTACGCGGCCGGAAATCTTTAAGACTCAGTTGCGTGCACTTTACCGTGCTTCGGCATTTGGAAACCTTTCCATTATGTTCCCAATGATTACCAGTGTTTGGGAAGTGCAAGAAATCAAGCGTATCTGCGCCGAAGTCCGCGAGGAGCTTACAGGCGAAAAAATTCCGTATTCCGGACGGGTTCCGCTTGGGATTATGGTGGAAACACCCGCGTCGGTAATGGTTTCCGACCAGTTGGCGCGTGAAGTCGATTTCTTCTCCATCGGCACAAATGACCTGACACAATACACGCTTGCTGTTGACCGGCAGGGCGTGAAAGGGCTTGACCGTTTTTATAATCCCTATCACCCGGCCGTTCTGCGCATGATCCGCACGACAGTTGAAAATGCACACAAAGCAGGCATTTGGGCGGGTATCTGTGGTGAGCTCGGCAGCGATCCAACACTCCTGGAAACATTCCTCGCAATGGGTGTGGATGAGCTTTCCGTCACACCGAGGGCCGTTCTTTCGCTGCGCAATAGAATCCGCCGGCTGGATTCACAGAAAAACCGTGAAAAGCTGCT
>DHOL01000021.1:19715-28158 GCA_002410755.1 Ruminococcaceae bacterium UBA5391
CACCGTGGAAACAAAGTGAAGCCTCCTGCTACAGGAATCTGTAGCAGGAGGCTTCGTCAAATTAAGAGCAGCATACCATTTTTGTTTTTATTATAAAAATCTTTTTCTTTCATCTCATAAACCGCAAGATTGTCCAGTTTTCTTGCACATAGCATTTCAATAATAAAGTTAAAATGCAGCAAACTATATATCTGACGATTGGCCTTTGAAATATAAAAAGTGCCGCCCTTGCAGCTGGGCGGCACTTTTTAAGGAGAAAGAGGAAGTTATTATGAAAAGCTGTATGGAAATCCCTCCTGCGAGGGCACTTGTAATTTGTCTGCCGGTCGGTGGTTCGGTCTTCCGTCTGTGCCGCCAACTTATTAGGCAGTTTATAAAAGGACTTTCTTTATTTTTTTGTTTCTGTTCTTTTTGGAACAACTTTAGTTTACCCCCGCTTTATGGCCTTAAAGTGAATTTCTTTTGAACATTTTTAATCTCTTCTGTGAACAAATTGCGAACAGAAATCATCCCGTCAAATTTTCGGCGGGGCCATAGCAGAGGAAATTATTATGTGCTATACTGGAAAGTATCAGTTGACATAAAAACCTTTAAGGAGGTATTAGCCATGGATTGCGTTCGCAAAGTTGCGGACAACCTTTACTGGGTAGGTGCAAATGACCACCGGCTTGCCCTTTTTGAAAATATCCACCCTCTTACATGCGGCATTTCCTATAATTCCTATTTGCTGCTAGACGAGAAAACCGTCCTGTTTGATACGGCCGACTGGTCCGTCGGCAGACAGTTCCTTGAAAACGTAACTGCTGTGCTTGCCGGAAAGCCCCTTGACTATCTTGTCATCAACCATGTGGAGCCTGACCATGCTGCATCTGTTGGCGAAGTCCTGAGGCACTGGCCGCAGGCAAAAGTTATTACTTCTCCCAAAGCTGCACAGCTTCTTGCGCAGTTTGGCTTCTCTGTTCCCGCAGGGATTGATACGGTGCATGAGGGTGACAAGCGCTGCTTCGGCCAGCATACCGTCACATTTCTCAGCGCCCCGATGGTTCACTGGCCTGAAGTCATGGTAACCTATGATTTTACAAATGGTGCCCTGTTCTCAGCCGACGCATTTGGCTCTTTCAAGGCACTTGACGGCAAGCTTTTCTCAGACGAAATGGATTTTGAGCACGAATGGCTCGCAGAAGCCCGCCGCTACTATACCAATATTGTTGGCAAATATGGGACGCAGGTTCAGTCTCTGCTAAAAAAAGTCAGCAAGTTTGATGTTAAGATGATTTGCCCGCTCCACGGTCCGGTCTGGCGGAAAAACCTCAGCTTCTTTCTGGACAAATACAGCCACTGGGCAGCTTATGAACCGGAAGAGCGCGGTGTAGTGATTGTCTATGGATCCATGTATGGAAATACGGAATCGGCAGCACAGATTCTTGCAGCAAAGCTTGCCGACCGCGGTGTGAGGAACATGGATGTGTTCGACGTTTCCAGCACACATGTTTCCTATCTGATTGCCGATGTGTTCCGATACAGCCATCTGGTGCTTGCAAGCGTCACTTACAACCTTGGTATTTTCCCTCCAATGAAATATTTCCTTGAAGATATGAAGGCGCTGAATTTACAGAACCGCACCTGTGCGGTCATCGAAAACGGTTCGTGGGCCTGCCGTTCCGGCACGCTGATTCGTGAAGCCCTTGGAAGCATGAAGAATATGCGTGTCCTCCCACAGGGCGTAAGCCTTGTTTCCAGAATGAATCAGAAAGACATCCCGGATATGGATTCCCTTGCAGATACGCTTGCCGCAGAGCTTGGTATTACCAATCAATAGTCCCGTAATCCGCAGAATATAGGCAAGCCTAAAGCTTAGAGCACAACATGTTGATAATTCGGTTGAAACTGTGAATTGTTAATTGAGAACTATTCCTTGAATCCCCAAAGCTGCCCGGATTTATATAATCCGGACAGCTTTATTTTTTCAGTTTTTGGGGGCAGGGTGAAATTATGCCGCGTCCCGTTTTTCTGTCTCGTTTGAAAAACGGCAAACCGTTCCTGTATGATTTGATAAACTGCAATAGGAAATAAGTTTCCATCATATATTTTACTTATGGGGGAAGGTGTGTGTCATGTTTATTCACGTTGTAAAAGCCGGTGAGTCACTCTGGCAAATTGCGAACAATTATCATGTTCCAATGGAACCGATTATCGCAGCCAATGGGCTGACCAATCCCAACGTACTCGTCGTTGGAGAAGCACTTGTCATTCCGACGGAAGGTTCCGTCCATGTTGTGAAGTCCGGTGACACGTTATGGAAAATTGCGCAGTGGTATGGTGTCTCCGAACAGGATCTCGCCTCCATTAACAATATTACGGACCCGAAGAACATCCTTCCCGGCGCCGTGCTCATCATTCCAAAAAAATTGCGGCCCATGGCCGGTGTGAACGGATATATTGACAGTTTTGGGCAGACCGCCGTCCCAACTGTGCGCCGGCACGCCGGATCCCTGACTTACCTGAGTCCGTTTGCTTATCTAATCAAAGAGGATGCAGAGTTGCAGCCAGTCGACGATGAACCTATCATTCAGGCCGCAAAGGAAAAAAGCGCTGCCCCAATGATGGCCGTCACCAACTTTACCTCCACGTCAAAGGGAGAAAACCTTGCTTCATCCATTCTGAACAACCCAATCTTGGTCGAAAAACTTCTTGGAAATATTCTTGCAGTCATGCGCCAGAAAGGATACCAGGGCCTGAACGTTGATTTTGAAAACGTACTCCCGGCAGACCGGCAGGCCTATAACAATTTTCTGGAGCGCGCGGCTGCACGGCTGCACGCGGAGGGTTATTTCCTATCCACCGCCCTCGCGCCGAAGACCGGGCCGGAACAGACAGGACTTTTATATGAAGCGCATGACTATCCCGCCCACGGCCGTATTGCCGATTTTGTAATTCTGATGACATATGAATGGGGGTACCGGAAAGGCCCACCACAGGCGATCTCCCCGATTAATCAGATTAAAAAGGTACTCAATTACGCTGTTTCTGTTATTCCACGGAATAACATTTATCTTGGTTTTCAAATCTATGCAAGGGATTGGGCTCTTCCCCACAGGACAGGGCAGGAGGCTGAAACGTTCAGCCCGCAGAAAGCCGTCGAGCGTGCCGCGCAGTATGGCGCGGTAATCCAGTATGATGCTGTAGCAGCTTCCCCCTTTTACCACTACACAGACCAGAACGGCACAATCCACGAGGTATGGTTTGAGGACGCGAGAAGTGCACAGGCAAAGTTTAATGCCGTAAAGGATTATGGCCTTGCTGGAATCAGTTACTGGACCATCAGCCCCACATTCCCGCAAAACTGGGTTTTGCTCGAAGATAACTTTATTGTGAAAAAAAGGCCTATGGCCTGAACTCAGCGTTTTACTTTCCTGTTGTTTCCCCCTGTACTTTCTGGCATATTCATGACTACTGGTAAGATTAAACTGGTTAATTGCAAATTAATTTAGATACAAGTTCTTGATTTTCAAGAGCTGTTAAAAGATTTGGGCGTAACCTCCAATAAAAATGGCCATTGGAATCTAAGGGAGAATCTGCATTTCCATCAAAAATGACGTATCTATGAGGATAGTATTCTAGGAAAGCTTCCGCCGGACAGGTATACCATGCTTGACACATAGTAGACAAAAGAGCAGAAAGCTAAGGCCGCTGAGATTACTCAGCTTGAAACCAGCATTGCAGATTATGAAGCCAGTAAGAAGTCGGCGCAAAAATTTATAGCCCTCGTAGATA
The DNA here is from genome assembly GCA_002410755.1 of Ruminococcaceae bacterium UBA5391. GTDB lineage: Bacteria > Bacillota > Clostridia > Oscillospirales > Acutalibacteraceae > Thermocaproicibacter. The sequence goes on from DHOL01000021.1 coordinate 23,490, forward strand.
AATATTAAAACTTCGATACCCTGACGACAACCATGCTTAATGAATTTCAGGGGGAGGCCGTGAAGGTGGATGTTCCGTGTCCCGCCACTGCCCGTTCCTGGATGACTGGAACGACGTAAAAAAGGCTACCCGGTTCATTCCTTGATTTGTTTCAGAATTTGCTCTTTGTATTGATAATAGGTATTCAGCGTTTGCTGATCTGTGGCGAAAATCTCTATGTTCTTCAGTTCGTTGAGAGTAACAGGCTGGTTAGCAGAAAGCAACTGAGTCTGTCTCTCGTTTGCACATTTGTAATGCCCCAAAGCGCCTTGCGTCACGGGATAATATTGGGAAGATTGGAATTCGTCAAGTTGCCGTTTCGGGTCAAATTGCCTTTTCTTCAGCAGAAGGATATATTTGCTGCCAGTCTGCAGAGGAATCCAAAACCCTTTTGCCGGAATGAATTTTGTCTTCGGATAAACATGGACCGGTTCAATCACATAAATTGCTTTTCCCGTCAGCGATTTATCCCCTTTATAAACGTCGGATACCGTAATCTGTGAAAAGAAAGCGTCCGTGGTCACTTTTCGGTTTCCATTATATTTTCCTTTCACAATAATATCGGTCTGCTCAATTAAGTCCTTTGCTGAGGAGACAGCATTGGCTTTTAAGTAATCCTCCAAAGAGCCTGCGGCTTTATAAGAATAGTCGTAGATTTGATTGCCTGCATCTGTATAAGAAAAGCGAACGATAACAGCTGCAATGAGGCATACGGTCACCAGAAGAAGCGGAAAAAGGTACTTTTTGTTCTTCATAACTTTATCTCCCCAGTTGTTTCCGTTAACTTGCCGTCACTCATTTTGAAGAAACGGCTGCAAAGCAGCTTAAGGTCTTCTCGATTATGACTTGCAATCAATACACAGGCGCCTCGCTGCACCTCTTCCTGCACAATCGTTCTTGCCATCTTTATGCCGTCTTCATCCAATGCGTTGGTTGGTTCATCCAGTAAAATCAATTTCGGCTTTTCCATCACAGACTGAGCGATTCCGAGGCGTTGTTTCATTCCGAGAGAATATTTTCCATAGACGCGTTTATCGTCCGGATCAAGGCCTACACGTGCGATTGACTGCCGTATCTCCTCGTCGGAGATGAGATTTTTAATTGATGCAAGCACTTTCAGATTTTCAAATCCCGTATAATAAGGCCAAAATCCAGCCGATTCAATCATTAAACCGATACTGTCCGGAAAAGCTCCATCTTCTCCGATCTTTTTGCCGAATACCACAATGCTCCCTTGTGTGGGGCAAATCAGTCCGGCAATTGCGCGGAACAGCATTGACTTTCCGGAACCGTTGGCTCCATAGAAACCGTAAGCGGAACCTGCGTCAAGCGAAAGGTTAATGTCAGAAAGTATGAGCTTGCCTTTCAGCTTTTTCGTCAGGTGTTCAATTTCTATCACAGACATTTTTATTCCTCCTTCATCATCTCAATCGAATCGCGTTGAAGAAATATATGTCTTGCAATCCGATAGCATAAAACAGAAAAACCAATAAGAATAAGATAGGAATACCAAGTCTTAAAACCGTTCAGAGGATTGCCAAGCAAGCCTTCAGCTCCCGGGACAGAGGGAAGACCACAGTGCCAAATCGTCATCTGATTTGTTGGAATCAACAGAGCCAACAGGAAGGCTGGAACGCCGCTGTGATAGCTTACCAGCGCGATTCCCAGCAAAGCAGTATAAAGAAGAACCACGAGAAAAAACGATTGCGCCGAACCATACTGCAAAGACAGGAAATTTTGCAGAAAGGAAAAGAGGAATATACTCAGCACCTGAAAGAAAAACATATCGAGTAGCATTTTGAAAATGGCAGCGTTGAATGGCTCAAAGCTCATCCCGGAAAATATTGCAAGTATCAGGGCGAGAAAGAACAGGAAAGCGAAGGCAATCACAATTCGGCTAAATATCTGTATCGTTTTTTGAAACAGCCACTTCTGCTTTTTCCCCATTCGCGGGAAAACGTAAATGGCGTTGATCAGGCAGTCTTCCTGCATGATGTCTGAAAACAGGTAGATGAGAAGAAACTGAGGAACAAGAAACAGAAGTAGCGTCATGACATCCAGCGAGCTCGCCGCATATAATCCGCCGAAACAAAAGAGGAAATAACCGTAGGCGTTGTTCCCAGAAAATCTTGCAGAGGATATGTTCCGTATAAAAGGCATCAAAAAAATGAGAAGAACCAAAAGATAGCGTGATGAATGATAAAAGATTTTCCGTATTCTCACTTTAGAGCACCCTCTTTTGCAGATGGTCTTTACTGCTGTCCACAACGAGAAGGGAAAAAACAAAGAACAGCGCGACAATGAGAATAACAAGGATCAAATTAAACCAGTAGTCATTCATGGACTCAGGGGTAACTGCAATAGCCTTCAGCGCAAAAAGTTCCACTCCTCTTCCTGTTTGCAGAACCGTATAATCGTTTACGACGAAAAAGTAAGCGCAGGCGAACGCAAGGACCGTTTGATTCGTAAGATAAGAGATGAAACAAAAAAGCAAAGCCAGCAGAAATAACATCGTTGTTTGGGAAAGAGCCGCTTTCAGTAAAAACAAAATTCCTTTCAGAAATCCGGCAGACTGTTTAAAGTACACCGACCGCAGGAAAATCAAAAAATAAATGAACAGCACATATGCCGCGCTTTCCAGTGCTGTAACAAGCGTCCTGATTTTCCAATATCTGCGGCAGTCCGCAAAACGGACAATAACGCAGTCCTTTTCAAAGAAAGCGCGATTTTGTTGCAAAAAAATGAAAAACAGTGGAACGGTAAAAAAGGTGGCCCCATGGGTGAAAAAGAAACTTGCGTAATTGGCGTTGAAAAAAGACGGGTTTCTCTCCCATGCAGTCGAAACCAACAGGTTGACATTCACGACAGGAATCAGCGTGTAAAGAATAAGCGCGATCATTACCGTTATCGTTGTTTTTGAGCGAATCATGATGCGAAAATATTGCCTGATCATGATAACTCATCCTTTTGAAAGCGCACTTTTCCGATCAAAGCCAAGAGGTTGATTCCAATCAGAATTGCAACTTCAACGATAAGCGGTGTCAGCTCGATTCCTGACATATTTTGGGGCGGAAGAACAAGAACACCTAATACCATGCCCGTATTTCCGGTTATAGAGCATATAAAACTAAAGGCAATGGTAAGGATTCCGGGAAGTGTAAGCACCAGGAACCTGTTTTTTTTATAATACAGCGACAGCGAAAAAGAGAGCAGTCCCAGTAAACCGCCCACCAGTGATGGAATCAGGGTGTAAATAAAAAAGTAGAGATATGGATTGTTTAAAGCAAGGCTTTTCCAAAAATTCACATTCCGAAAGATAAGGTCGCTTACCGGATAGCCCGGCGTAAGTATGGGAGAAGAGAGCGGAACAGCAAGAATAAATACAAGTTCCCGAAGAAGAAGCGGAAGAAACAAAATAAAAAAGGCGCCTAAAAAAGTTGCGAGCGCGGCCGATCCATAATATACAGAGCGTTTCATTCGTGAGAACAAAAACTTATATACACCGGTCTGATGATCATCAAAGCTGCAATAAGAGTAGGCAAGGGAAGAAACAAACGGAAGAAAAAGCATCATGAACATCTGCAAAAGCATCTTTGAGTAATGGGACATCGACACGGAAGCAAAACCAAAGTACATCCAGGCCGGACAGAGTGTAAGGACATCACTTTCCCATAAATTGTACAAATCTGCAAGCGAAGTCAGCAACAGAAGTACGATTGACGCCAGAAGAGCAAAAAACAGCTCTTTGCGTCGAACCATGTTTTTCAGATGAAAGCGAACAGCTCTCCAAAATGTCATTTGACACGTCTCCCTTGAATCATATTTGTACGAGGCAAAACTATAACTTTTGACTTTTAGTAATCTACTTATGTTTTCGTGTAAAATCGCAGGCAAAGCAACTCTATAACGCATCAAATACGCAACAAAACTTAATGCTCTGATTTTATTGCGGTGTCCTTGTTGAAAAAACATAAGGACAGGACACAGCATAAAGCAGGGCAGAAAAGGGAAAAGCCTTTTCCGCCCTAAAGTATCAATCCTCGCAGTTCAAATATGATTCATTCAAAGTCAACTTGACCTGATGCAGAAACATTTTCAAATGCCCAATCGCTGTTTCCGCCAACAAGCATTAATGTACTTCCTGTTGGAACATTGGTGTAGAAAGGAATTGAAATCGAACATAAAAACATGGTGCTCAAAATTTTGAATGTAAGGCGCTTTAAGCTTTAATTTATAATATCATGATATGTTTTTTATTTTTAGCTATAGAATACCACTATTTGTAATATTTGTAAATACTTTTTGTGTAAAAAACAATAATAAAAATTCTGAACAAGAATACGGTTGAACAAATCCGGCTTTGTAAAGTAAACAGAAAAGAATAGGAGCAGAACCAGCCAACTGCTTCAAGCGACAAACAAAAGCTTGCGTTTGCTTCTGAAAGAAAGGTTCAGGCCTGCAACTTGCGCCGAAGTCAGAGCGTCAAGAGCGGAATGTGGGCGAACGAAATTGTAGAAAAAGAGAAAAATCGAAATGAGATTATTGGCAGAATTGAAAGACGCAAACCCCTGTTTGGTTTTGTACCATGTTTTAAACTGAGTGTTAAAGCATTCGATCAAGTTGGTGGTGA
>DHOL01000021.1:28381-29497 GCA_002410755.1 Ruminococcaceae bacterium UBA5391
AACAGGAACTTTATAAGCACTGTAACGGCCAGTGACGATGGTTCTGGGTTTACCGAGATGTTTGACGGAATTCAGTAAGAAAAAAGCCTGAGGACTGCCCTGTGTCTGGAAAGATGGAAACCAAGGGCAAAGCGTGTTTCACTGTCCACAATTAACCAAAGGTGATACTTTAAACCCCGCATTCCCGCAAAACTGGGTTTTGCTCGAAGATAACTTTATTGTGAAAAAAAGGCCTTACTCCGTTTGAAATTCGGAGCAAGGTCGTTTAAATCAAAGTTATTCTGCGACAGGGCTTTTATTTCTTTGTCTGTTCACCGGGGAACAGTCCAGGAAGTGGACAGGAGATTTACAATTCAATTTTAGATACAAGTCCTTGATTTTCAAGAGCTGTTATAAGATTTGGGCGTAACCTCCAATAAAAATGGCCATTGGAGTCCAAGGGAGAATCTGCATTTCCATCAAAAATGATGTTCCAAAATCGATGTTCCCCATCTTCCTCGACAGGCGGTTCAACATTATATTTACTATATAAGGCCTTTGCAACTTTTCTGTTGCATGCACATATTTTGTTATAATGGACTTTACCAGTGGATGCGCTGAACGAATTTGCAATATCGCTTGCAGTCGACTCATGTTTATTTTGACTATAGACGAAACGAACCAATTGTAATGCTTCGTCGTTAAAAATAGAAGGATCTTTTAATGCTTTAATCCATTGACCAACGCTCAGATGTAAAATATCTTGATTGTGCCACGATGTTGGTTGCATTCATTATCCCTCCCAAAAATTCCTTTTAATTGATAATTATTGTATGATAGCTTAGAACTTTAAAGCAGGAACATAAGCAAAACGGCTCCTCACCATTATGAGAAGCGTGAAATTGTGTGTAGGCTTAGCCTGCTAGTTCGAGTAAATTTATAGGGCTTGGAAAAAGTAAGCGACATCAAAAGATTCAAAGCTATCGATAGGCAATTTTTACCGAATTGTTTATTACAGATTGTAAAGTTAAGAGCATATGGAGGGGGGAGCCAGTGAGGTTCCCCCCTCCATATGCTCTTAACTACTCTTATTACTTTATACTAGTTCACATACCTAACACTATTTCAATCCACAGC
>DHOL01000021.1:29630-29858 GCA_002410755.1 Ruminococcaceae bacterium UBA5391
CCTAACACTATTTCAATCCACAGCCGTAGCCGACATTCTATGGTTTCCATAGAATACTTAAAAACTTTGTTGAGACTCCGTAACCTCTAAAAGTTAAGTGTAAGGTAAGTGAATATCTAAAGCGAGCAAAGCATAATATGACAAGGAGGTGAGAGATGGTGATACGTGCACCGCCTATATGTAAATATATTTTTATAGATGCAGAAAAGTAAAAGACCGCCGACAAAA
>DHOL01000006.1:0-9183 GCA_002410755.1 Ruminococcaceae bacterium UBA5391
GGATGGGTTCTTCGACAATCTGGGGCAGCCGCTTAAAAGCGGCTGCCTTTTTCACAGCAATCAGCTCAGGAAAGGGAAAGGAACTCGCCTAAAATATTGCGAATTTGTTGTGCTTCTTTCAGCGTCGGCATTTCGCAGAAAATACGCAGCAGCGGTTCCGTTCCGGAAAAGCGGGCTATAATCCAGCCGCCATTTTGAAAATAGACTTTGCATCCGTCCAAGTAAGACACCCGCTGAACATCAATCGGGAATTTGGGGAGGAGTTTGTCTTCCAGAAGCATTTTTGTAATTCGGCCTTTGTCTTTCGGATTAAACCGGTAATTGAATTCATCCATTTCCCATGTGCCATATCGGGACACAATCTCGGCGTACAGTTGCGAAAGGCTCTTTCCGGTGACAGAAAGCATCTCAACAAGCAGCGACGCTGCGTAGATCCCGTCTTTCCCATGAATATGGCCGCGCACCGTAAGCCCGCCGGAGGATTCCCCTCCGATAACGGCATTCGTCTCAAGCATTTTTGCAGAGACATATTTAAAGCCGACGGGTACTTCATAGCATTTCTCACCGAAATCATCCGCAATGAGATCCAGCATATGTGTCGTGGCAATATTCCGCACCGCCGCACCGTGCCATTCGCGGTACTTCAGAAGATAGTAGTACAGCAGCACCAGGATTTTGTTCGGGTGCAGGAAATCCCCCCGGTCGTCTATGACACCCAGCCGGTCGGCGTCACCGTCTGTTGCAATGCCGATATCGCAGTGATGCTCTTTGACATAAATGCTCAACCCTGCAAGCGTTTCACGGTTTGGCGCAGGAAGCCTCCCGCCAAACAGTGCATCATGCCGTTCGTGAATCACATCGACGTCACAGCGTGCAGTAATCAGAATGGTCTGAAGAGCCGTCTTGCTGACGCCGTACATAGGGTCAAGGACAATTTTCAGGTCTCTGCGGCGGATTGCTTCCATATTGACCGCTTTGATAATGCTGTCAATATACTCGTTCATTGGGTCAATCCAGTGGATTTTTCCGTCACGGACTCCTTCTTCAAACGGGACAGTCCCGACTGCGGAGCCTTCCATGTCTTTAATAATTGTCTCAAGCTCCCCAGTCAGCCTTTCATCGGCATCACGGCCGCCTTCCATAAAGACTTTAACCCCATTGTAAATTGCGGGGTTGTGGCTTGCTGTAATGGCCATTCCAGCGGGAAGGCCGTATTCTTTCACAGTAAACATAACCAGCGGCGTCGGTGCTTCCCTGTGAATCACCATGCATGGGATTCCCTGCCCGGCAAACACTTCGGCGGCCCAGCGCGCTGATTCTTTAGAGAGAAAACGCCGGTCATAACCAATGACAATTCCCTTCTCCGTTTTTCCATCTTTCTTCATTTTTTTCGCAACAGCGGCAGTCAGCAACTGAACATTCGCCTTCGTAAAATCATCACCGATGATTGCACGCCACCCACCTGTTCCAAAATGAATCATAAAATCTCCCACTTTTCTCCGTACACATTTTATCTGCCCTGCACGGCGGGCAATTACCAGCCAGCCTGTCCAAGGGGAAACCGAGACTTCCTTCCCTTTCAGGACGGCGGTTTTACTTTCGCTTTTAGTATAAATCAGGGAATGCAGAGAATGAATAGAAAATTCCGTATTCCGTGGTATATTCTCAATATTTATTGAAACAGCTAATTATTTAATCTACCAGTCCATAATAATTTGCAATCTGGAAGCTCTCACGTCCCTGTTCACCTCCTTAAAAAGATAAAATCTGACGCATTTTTTCATTGAATTCTCTTCTGCTTTTGGTATAATGGTTGTATTCTACCAGTTTTTATTATCAGCAGTAAAGGAGATATCCCATGGATATTCAGAAAACCCTTTCAAGTATGTCATTAGAGCAGAAGCTGAAATTTCTGACTGCCGCCAGCGCCTGGCACACAGCTGCATTTGAAAGTCCAAAGGTCCCCCAAATCACCGTTTCTGATGGGCCTTGCGGTTTGCGCAAGGTAGTCGATGGAAACGACGGGAAAAGCACGCAGGTTAAAACAATCTGTTTTCCAAGCGCTTCTGCCGTAGCCTCCTCATGGGACCCGGACCTTGCCTATCAGGAAGGAGCCGCTTTAGCAGGGGAATGTATTCACTACGGCGTCAACATTCTTCTCGGTCCAGGGGTCAACATGAAACGTTCCCCTCTCTGCGGACGGAATTTTGAGTATTATAGTGAGGATCCCGTTCTGGCCGGAGAAATGGGTACCGCTTTCATTAAGGGCCTTCAGGGGAAGGGAGTCGGCGCATGTCTGAAACATTTTGCCGGAAATAATCAGGAAGCCGACCGTCTTTTCGGCAGCAGTGAAATTGATGAGCGCACCCTCCGGGAAATCTATCTGAAAGCATTTGAAATCGCTGTTAAAAAAGCAGCTCCATGGAGCATCATGTGCGCCTACAACCGGCTGAACGGCGTCTACTGCAGCCAGAATCCATGGCTTCTCGACGAAGTGCTTCGGAAGGAATGGGGCTATGAAGGGGTTGTCATATCAGACTGGGGCGCTGTCCATGACCGTCCCGCTGCCCTGCGGGCTTCCCTGGAGATTGGTTTCCCTTATTCTGCGGACAGCTATCCTGCCCTGCAAAAAGCGTACCAGGCCGGTGAAATTACCGACCGGCAGATTGACCGGGCCGTAGAAAGCCAGCTGAAACTGGTCGATAAAGCTGAAAAGCACCAGAGCCGCTGGGAAGTTCCCGCCGACGCACATAAGGCAGAGCTTACCGCCGCAAAGAAACTGGCGGAGGAATCCATTACCCTGCTGAAAAATGAGGACCATATTCTTCCTATCGACGAAAAGGGGAAAAAGAAAATTGCCGTCCTCGGCGGATGCGCCGAGCTTCCGTTTATCCAAGGCGGCGGCAGTGCCTGCGTGACGCCTTCCGTCACTGAGGCGCCGCTTGATGAAATTCGGAAGATTGCCGGGGATAAAGTAGGATACTTCCCCGCTTACACATGGGGTTCCTGTCATGCGGCACCGACCATGGTTCAGTACCGGGAAGCCCTCGGCCTTGCCGCTTCCTCCGATGTTGCTGTCGTTTTCGTCGGCGAGCCGGATTTGCTGGAACGGGAAGGCGAAGACCGCGTTTCCATCCGTCTCAATCCGCTCCTTGAGCAGCTGATCCGCGACATTGCCCACGTCAATCCCAACACGGTTGTAGTCATACAGGCTGGTTCGGCGATTGACATGAGTCCGTGGATTGACTCCGTCAAGGGCGTTATTATGAGCTGGTACACCGGGAGTTGCTGCGGAAGTGCCATTGCGGAAGTGCTGTTTGGCCGCGTCAACCCCAGCGGAAAGCTCTCTGAATCCTTCCCGCTCCGTCTGGAGGATACCCCGGCCTATGGGAATTACCCTGGACTCCCAATCGCCCGGTATAACGAAGGGGGATTAATTGGCTACCGCTACTACGACACTGCGCGCAAAGACGTCCTGTTCCCATTTGGGTTTGGCCTCTCTTACACAACTTTTGCCTACTCTGACTTTTATGCCTCTTCAGATAGAATTTCAAAAGACAGCTCGGTTAAAGTTTCTTTCAAAGTCAAGAACACAGGCAAAACAGCAGGAAAAGAAGTCGTCCAATTATATATCGGCTCTTTTTCTTCATCGGTTATCCGCCCGGACAAAGAGCTGAAGCATTTTGCCAAAGTTGACCTGAAACCCGGCGAAGAGAAAAAGATCTGCTTTACTCTTACTTGGGAAGATTTTGCTTATTATTCAACCATCTATCACGAGTGGACACTGGAAAAGGGCTGTTACCGCATTCTGGTCGGCGCGTCTTCCCGTGACATCCGTCTCTGGGGAAACATCACTGCTTAAAATTATTCTAGGGAGTAAAAATTTGGCACCTTCGGACGGAGATGCCCTCAGTTTGTCGAAGGACCCATCCAACGCATCAAGCGAAGGATGGATCCTTCGACATGTTAATTCAAACCCGAAAAAGTTCAAGCGTTTAGAAAAGGCACCTGAGGCGCCTCGCTTGACAACGTGGGAATACATGGTAAAATTAGCCTGTGTCGATTTAAGAGGAATTTATGAAAAAATGGTGCAGGTGAAGAAATTGCTGAGTAAATCACAGTTTGATATTCTCTATATGGCTTGGAAAAACAGGGACGGTGCCTCAGGGCAAATTGGGCTTTCCGCCGCGGAATATCTTGTTTCGGCAGGACTTCTGAGTCCGAAAGGAAAAATTACACCGGCCGGTGTGGATGCGCTGGGGCCCTATAAAGTCACCAATGCAGTCATCATGGCGGCGGGGAAAAGTTCACGCTTTGCGCCGCTTTCCTTTGAGAAGCCGAAGGGACTCATTCGGGTAAAGGGCGAAGTCATGATTGAGCGGCAGATCCTTCAGTTACAGGCTGCCGGAATCTGCGATATCACGCTTGTCGTTGGCTATAAAAAGGAAAAAATGTTCTACCTTGCGGACAAATTCCATGTCAAAATCGTTGTGAACGACGATTATTACCGGTACAATAATCCTTCTTCGCTGATTCGGGTTGCGGACCAGCTCGACAATACCTATATCTGCTCTTCGGATGATTACTTTTCTGAGAATGTGTTTGAGCCCTATGTTTATGCAGCTTATTATCCGGTCTTCTATGTCCCCGGCCGGACGGATGAATACTGCGCGGAAAGCGATAAAACAGGTCGAATCACGAAAGTGACCATCGGTGGGACGGACGCTTGGGCAATGGTTGGCCATGTTTATTTTTCCCGGGAATTCAGCAGGGCGTTTGTGCGCATCCTGAAAAAAGAGTATTCTTCATCCCTGACAAAATCGCAGCTTTGGGAAGACTTATTTGTCCGGTATCTTCCTCAACTTGAAATGTACGCGCGGCGTTTCGACTCTTCTCAGATCAAAGAATTTGATTCTCTCAATGAACTCCGCGAGTTCGACAGCAGCTACGTTACCGATGCCGACTCGCAGATCTTCCGCAACATCGGGAAAGTCCTTTCCTGTAGGGACCAGGATATCACGGACCTCAGGCTACTCAAAGGTGGGCTTACCAATCTGTCGTTTGTCTTTTTATGCCGGGGCGGAAAATATGTCTACCGTCATCCCGGTACCGGAACGGAAGCCTATCTCAACCGCGCCGGGGAAGCCTGTTCTACAAAAATCGCGCGGGAACTTGGACTGGATGACACGGTCCTGTTTATTGACCCTGAAGAGGGCTGGAAGATTTCCCGCTTTATCGAGCCTGCGCGGACTCTTGACTGCCGCAGTGCCGTACAGACGGAGCAAGCCCTGAAGATAATCCGTACGCTCCACCGGAGCGGCAGGCAGGTACCGTACCGATTTGACCTCTGGATAGAGATTGGGCGGCTCGGAAAGGCTCTTGCGGAGCACGATTGCGGCGAGCAGAAATGTCTGAAATCACTGGACGACATGATTGCGCGGCTGCACCGATGTGCAGCCCGTGAGCGGGTACCGGAATGCCTGTGTCACTGCGATTGCTGCGTTTCCAATTTTCTCATCGGGGAAAACGGGAAAATGAACCTGATTGACTGGGAACGTTCCGGTATGTCGGACCCGGCCTGTGACCTTGGCGCCCTTCTTGCCAGTTCGGGCAGTACGATGGAGCAGGCGGAAACCTTAGTGAAACAGTACCTGAGGCGCAGGCCGGAACGGCAGGAACTTTGCCGCTGCTTCGGGTACGCTGCAGCGTCGGCTTACTGCAGACTTTTGCAGGAGATTGTACAAGGTATGGTCGGTCCGTCCGCGGACAGGCATCTTGACGACCTGAAACAATGTGCGGAGTTTTACGGCAGGAGCGCGCTTGCAGGGTACCGGGAATGAAAACCGGGAAAAGCAGAAAAAGGGACACAGCTCAAAAAGCCATATCCCACCCTGTTAAAAAAGATCCAGCGAAAACCGAGCTCTTTTGATAAGCCGAGGGGCACCTTCGGACGGAGGTGCCCCATTTGCTTTTTCCTGTTGTCTTATTCACTTTAAAATATAGCTCTGTGAATCAGAACCAGTCAATCAAAAAATGACATGCGACTTTTGTAATACCAAATCAGCCATACTATCTTGCCGCTTCATCATCCGCTGCATGTTTCTAATTGTCTCGATTCCCCAGAATCACACCGGGGTTAGCAAAAAACAGTTTCTGTGTATAGGCTTCCCCCAGCTTTTTCTGAATCATTTGCGCCGCTCTCCCCAAATTCGGCCTGCGGTAATTGCCTGCATGGTGGGAATCTGACGCAACCAGGTGAACACAGTCGGCCCTCATCCATTTTTTGCAAAGCCTCTTCTGTTTCCATCCTTCTTCTCCCAGCACACTTCCCGCATTTACCTGCACCCACGCTCCAAGCCCAATTAGGTCCCTGATCTTCTCAGGCGCCTGCTGAAGGCACGGGTAGCGCTCCGCATGGGCGATTACCGGATGGTAGCCATATTCCACCGCTGCCCGCAGATACTGCTCAATCTGTCCGTATTCATACCGGCTCGAAAATTCCATCAGGACATACTTACTGTTCCCGAGAGGCTGGATATCCCGTCTGCGCAGCAACGACATAAAGAAATCATTACAGTAGTATTCCCGCCCAAACAGCAACATTGGAGCCGGATTCATTTTTTCAGCTTCCCTGCAAAGGCGTTCATACTGGCGGTGTATCTGGTCTTGCGGTGTTTCAAACATTCCAGATCGACAGTGGGGTGTTGCAATGATGGTTGTAACCCCCTGCTCTGTCTGGAGTTTCAACATAGCCAGTGCTTCTTCCAAATTCTCCGCCCCGTCATCAACATAGGGAAGTATATGGCAGTGAAAATCTGTTAGTCCATCCATATAATATTATTAAAGCCTTTCTTTCCGCACCCCCTGCAGAAAGCGCCTCTCCAAGGCTTATCCCTGAAGAGGCGCTTTTAAGAAGATGCGCTACATTAAAAAAAATTCAGGGGAATATCAGGTATTCTTCTCCCCGGAAAATTAAAGGAAATTGCCCCAGTTCCTTCTGCTGCCGGATTGATTGAAATAATATTTTTTATTGCCATTATCAGATAATTTTATTTTACTGGAACGTAAAATTTCTCTACCACCATCCGGCGCAGAGCATCGTCGTCCACGTCATATTCATCATGAGAAGCACCTTGCTGTGTTTTCCCCGGTACTTTCAATACTTCATCATCCAGTTGGTATTGAACCAGCTTCTGAATGCTCTCCGCATCCAAATCCGATTGCAGGTATGGTTTAGCTGCTTTCTGTAACTTCTGGATAACCGCGCTGGAATTTTTCTGGCTCATCTCGCGGCAAAACGCTTTTGCAAATTGCATTTGCCGCTCCATTCGGGTATCATTGCTGCCGGTGACAGAAATGTCGCGGTAATGGACATATTGGAATGCCTGTTTCCCGTCAAGGGTAAGGACAGCGCCTTTCCGGAATTCAGGGCTGACCGAGGTATAATCTTCAGGGACCGTAATTTTCACTCCACCGAGAGCGTCTACCACCGGCGCAATTCCGTCCATGGTAAGGGAAACCGTAGCATCAACCGGTACGCCATATAAAAGCTCGGATATTTTTTTTGCTGCAAGCCAGCATCCGCGCCGGGCACTGCTGCTAAATGCATACTGCATGGTCAGCTGCATCTTCCCGGAAAACTGGAAGCTGTCATTGGCATCATAAACATCAATATCCATCATGGTATCACGGGAAATTTCCAGCATCCGGCTTGTTTTGGCAGCAGGGTCAAGGGTAAAAAGGAGCATGACATCCGACCGCCCATTTCTGGCTGCAATCTCCTTCACCACAGTACTTTCACCTTTGTCGATGCCCAGGAACAAGATGTTTTTAAGGTTGGTCTTATATTGATATTTTTTCCCATTGTAAAGGATGGTATTGCCAAAGCCTTCACTGTCTACGGCCAGGCTCCCAGACGGGAGGTTGCCGGTAATTTGGACGGTACTGTTCCTGTTTTCGGCCCGGACGGCAAAATAAGCGCATATCACCACTATGCCGACCGCAACCGCGGCCACGATTCCGATTATCCGCTTGGGGTGTTTTTCTTTGTACCGATTCATCCGGTATACACCGCCTCAATCAGGTATCGGTTATTGGGCTGACCTCCAACACAGGTGCTTAAGGTAAGAATTTTGCTGTCGGTGCCCACCGATATATCTTTCAGGATTTGGCTGTTCATATCACGGTTGTCAAAAATTGAGTCTAAAAAGGCTTTCCGGCCTGATTCCACAGAAAAGTCAAACTTTTGGGGAAGGTAGGCATTGCTGTAAACAACAGCGGCAAAAATTTTATAAATACGCTCGCCTGAAGGGGTTTCAATCAAGATTTCCCGGTGCTTGTTCAGATAGCTGGCATCGCGGTATTTGTTCAAGCTGCCAAACATGGAGCCATTTTTCATATCGTGGCCGTAAATAATAGTGTTAAAATCAGAAAAATCTTTTTTGTTGAAGTTTTCAGTATAGATAGAGCCGGGGTAACCGGACTTCCCTTCTATGGTATGGTTCAGGTAATAGCTCTGATCGGTTGCACTCTGCGCAACCGGATAATCCACCACAGTGTCAGGTATTTTAATCCACGCATAGATATCACGGTTCTTCTTTTGGAGAGCCGCAAAATCGACGGACACAGCCGGAGCAAAAGGACTGGAAGAAAGATCCCCTGACGAGGGCTGGCTCTGCCGACTGCCTGTCTCAGACTCCACCACCTGGCGGAGTGTATTATAGATCTTTGATTTATTATTCAAGTCTGCATAATAATATATCAGGTAGCCGAGTCCGGCAATGGCTACTGCAATACAGACAAGCAACGCTGTTAATCTTTTTTTGCTCATGTCTGACGGTTCACACAGATTTCCGCATTGTTATGCTTTATTTTTTTCCCGTTATGATGCCCCTTTCGGTGCTTTCCGGAATCCACGTCGCTGTGTTCCAGCGGAATTGCTGCCAGGGTATTCATTCCGAGATATTTGGTAATATCCTCTTCCGTCTTAATTGTGTCATCCATATAATAGCGGGACAGGACTACAATAATTGCAATCAGCAGGCCAAGGAGCCCACCGATTACCGTATTCTGCACAGTATTTGGGCTGGACGGCTTCTTCGGTACAACCGCCTGCTCAACCGTGGAAGGCTTGCTTGTGCTCATCACTTCCGCAACCCGGTCACTCAGCGATTCCGCCATTGC
>DHOL01000006.1:9444-10645 GCA_002410755.1 Ruminococcaceae bacterium UBA5391
CGTTTTCAAAAGGTCTTCATACGTCGTGTTCAGGCTAAGTTTGGAAATAACGCGCTCCACAACCGGACGGCTGGTCCCCAGTGTCTTGAAATCCACCGTGAGCTGAGAGCCTATCTGCAAATCCGCAAGGGATGTGATGCTGGTTGTCTTGGTAAAAACATAAATCATGGATGATGCCGTATAGGCCGGCTTAATCAAAAATTTTGTCACGCCAAAAGCGGCTGCGGTCCCTGCAAGAAGGCAGACCAGAAGCAGCCATATTTTATGGCCCAATACTGAGAATACTTCACGCAGGTTAATCTCTGTCTTTTCTTCATCCTGTGCTTTTTGTGTTTCCAAAAGGCTTCCTCCGCATTCTTTATTAAGCATCAGTCTACAGCCCTTTATCTCGTCGTACCCAATGACTGGCTCAGGCGATAAAGGAATCTGCCAGACAAAAAGTTTTACCTCCCCATTTTACCACAAAAATTGCCAATGTCGATATGTAATCGTCAAAAAATCGAATATATTTTCCCATTTTGTAACTGATTTATTTCAAAAAGTTCTATTTTTCAACAAATATCAGCTGTATATTTCCACTGATTCTTCTCCATGGTAAAAACGTCACCGCCCTTCCTTCCGAGAACCGGAAAGCAAAGCGGGGACGGCTGACTGATATCAATATTTTTTTATCCAACATGCCAGATCCCGTCGGCATACTGACGGACGGTCCGGTCACTGCTGAACGGCCCTGCGGCAGCTATATTTAACAGGCACTTCCGTGCAAAAGCATCGCGGTCCGCATAATCACGGTTGGCACGGAGTCGTGCATCACAGTATGGCAGAAAATCGAGCAGAAGGTAATAATAATCCGCCTGGCACCAAGTACGTTCCAAAAGGGAACGATAAATTTCCCGGAAAACGCCGGTTCCATCGTCTGAAAAGGTCCCATCAACAAGGGTATCGACAACTCGCCTGATTCTCGGTTCTTTCCGGTAGAGTTCTTTGGGATTATACGTATCTTTGATTTTTGCAAGGTCCTCTACATGTGCACCAAAGATATAATTATTTTCCATGCCTGCATTCTGCACAATCTCGATATTTGCGCCATCGTAGGTGCCAAGCGTTACAGCGCCGTTCATTTGCAGCTTCATATTGCTCGTCCCGGAAGCCTCAGTGCCTGCCGTGCTGATCTGCTCACTGATATCGGCAGCCGGAATCA
>DHOL01000006.1:10813-11212 GCA_002410755.1 Ruminococcaceae bacterium UBA5391
CACTGATATCGGCAGCCGGAATCAGCTTTTCAGCATAGGAAACATTGTAGTCAGAAACAAAGACGACCTGCATTTTCTGGTTGACAGCGCCGTCGTAATTGACAGCATCCGCAACACAGTTGATAAACTTGATGATGCCCTTGGCAATACGGTAGCCGGGTGCGGCCTTTGCCCCAAAAATATATGTTGTAGGATAAAAGTTCTGGATGCGTCCTTCCTTAAGGCCGTAGGCAGTGTCGAGAATTGCAAAGGCATTGAGCAGCTGGCGTTTGTATTCATGCAGGCGTTTTACCTGCATGTCGAAAATGTTGTCCGTACGAAGGCAGAAGTTTTCTTTCCGGTTTACATAGTCAGCAAGTTGATTTTTTTTCTCCCTTTTAATGTCCAGAAAACGCTTTC
>DHOL01000083.1:0-174 GCA_002410755.1 Ruminococcaceae bacterium UBA5391
CGTTGCAAGCGGCGGCGGCACAGGGCGCACGCTCCATCCGGACAACGTCGGCGCAGGCCCGGCTTCCTACGGCCTGACCGATTCTCTTGGCCGGATGCACAGCGACGCACAGTTTGCAGGCTCCTCTTCCGTTCCGGCTCACGTTGAAATGATGGGCCTTATCGGCATGGGCAA
>DHOL01000083.1:360-4668 GCA_002410755.1 Ruminococcaceae bacterium UBA5391
CACGTTGAAATGATGGGCCTTATCGGCATGGGCAATAACCCGATGGTTGGAGCAACCGTTGCCTGTGCTGTCGCTGTCAGCAAGGCCGTAAGCGCCTGATTTCAGCTGGTTTACCTTAAGCACCGCTTTTCGGGGAAAGCGGTGCTTTATTTTTTTGTCAGGGTTTCCCTTCCGATAAAAGGGACTCTTCCCTATCGTATTTTTTAGACCAGCTTTTGGGGAATGGTATTCCGTTAGATACCTTTGCCTTAATCATCTGCTACTAAGATTACAATTTTGTATCTATCGTTGAATTTATTGTCTTTCCTGCTACAATGTTGGCAGGAAGAGGGAATGGTTCCATTGAAGTCGAAACGCTTATTGATTATTACACTATGCCTGTGTGTTGCCATTACAGCATCCATCATCCTGTTTCCATACTCTTTTTTTCACAACAGCATTCCTGCCATGTCTCCGGTTTTTTCTTCCAGCATGAGCTTTCATCCAGCATCCAGGCACCGCCGGTATCCTTCACGGGCACGGCGAGCCTCCGGGGAATCTTTCTGGGGAGCCGCC
This sequence comes from Ruminococcaceae bacterium UBA5391, assembly GCA_002410755.1. Classification (GTDB taxonomy): domain Bacteria; phylum Bacillota; class Clostridia; order Oscillospirales; family Acutalibacteraceae; genus Thermocaproicibacter. Next base: position 916 of record DHOL01000083.1, read on the forward strand.
TCCACAAGGCATTCCAATTCTTCGGTATTGGGAAGCGGTAATCCTGCGGTACTGCCTGTTTCTTCTGGAACATCCTCCAGCAGGAGTTCTGGAGAGAATAAAGTCGTATACCTGACTTTTGACGACGGTCCTTCCGATTTAACCCCGCCGCTTTTGGATGTTCTGGATACATACCATGTTAAGGCAACCTTTTTTGTCGTTGGCGCTTATGATCCGCATGTCTCCGAGCATTTGCAGGAAATCGCTGAACGCGGTCATGCAATCGGCGTCCATTCCTATACGCATAACTATCATCAGATTTATGCATCGGAAGCCGCATTCTTTGAAGACTTTGACCGGATACATGAGCTGATTTTTGAAGCTACAGGGATTGATACCAAAATTTGCAGATTCCCCGGCGGCAGTGTTAATGGATATAACAAAAAGACTGGAAAGGCAATCGTCCGTGACCTGAAGGAAAAAGGCTACGTTTATTTTGACTGGAACGCCTCTTCCGGTGACGCCGGAAGCCAGAATACACCGGATGGCATCTACCAAAGCGCCTTGTCCGGCGTTCACAGCCACCGGACTTCCGTCGTACTCTTCCATAATACCGCGGCCAAAAAAGCGACCCTCCATCAGATGCCGCGTTTCCTTGCGACTCTGGAAAAAGAGGGGTATATTTTCAAGGTCCTTGGACCTACCGTTAACAATCGCCCATTTATTTTTTGAAATGATTCCAGGAAGCCGTCCGAAAATATTGGACGGCTTCCCTTCTTTGTCTCTGCTACAGTTTCATTTTCGACAAATTGCTTGAGCTTTTCCAAAATAAGGTATATAATATTATTATATTGTAATTATTTTTTGGGGATAATTTTTTCAAAAGGATTAAGCCCCACTAGAAAAACAGCTACTACCGAGTTCGTTTAGAGCATGGTCATGATGCAATACAAGCCGTTACATAGCTGGAAATTTCAATCGTTTTGAAAGCAGGCTTTCATGTTACATCCCTGAACTGATAAGTCAGTGTTCACCGCTTTGCCTGAACGAAAGGAATCATATGGCTTCATCTGTTCTGTTAGCACACATTTCCCCCAACTGCCACCGTGAACAAACATTGGTTTTACACAGCAAAAATGTAGGAAGGCTTTGCGCTGGATTCTGCAAAAGGATTGGGTTGGAAAGCCTTGGAAGACTGACTGGCCTTCTTCATGACTGTGGAAAAGCGACTTCTGCGTTTCAGACATATTTGAGGTCCGGCGACAACTCTATGCGCGGCCAGATACCCCATTCGTTCTGTGGAGCAAGATATAGCTGGCAAGAGTGGGGAACCGGGAACGTAATAAAGAAATTAACAGCGGAACTGGCCTCCACGGCCATCTGTGCCCACCATGGCGGTCTACCCGACGTAACCGGCATTGACGCAGAGGATAACCTTCACCGCCGCGCCTGGCCGGAAAAGCAAGTCTGCTATGAGGAAGCGCTGGACAGCTTTTTTCAGGATATTTCACAAAAAGGCCTGGACGAGCTGTTTGAAAAAGCGCAAAAGGAAGTTAGCTGCACCTGTATAAAAATCCGTAGCATCTGCAACAGCATGCCACCGGCGGTGAAAAAACAGACTTTCTACTTTTTTCTCGGCCTTGTACAACGGTATCTGCTTAGCTGCCTGCTGGACGCCGATCGGTATGATGCCTTTTTATTTGAAGCAGCGAAAGAACCCGAACCAGAACCAGATTTACCTGGACTCTGGAACAGACTGGCCATAAATCTGGAAGAGCATTTGCAAACTCTTTCCTCAAACACCCCGATCAATCGGATACGCCATGAAATTTCGGAGCAATGTTTTGCTTTCAGCCACCATGGCACTGGAATTTTTCGCCTGTCCGTCCCCACCGGTTCCGGCAAAACAATGGCATCCCTGCGCTATGCCCTGAACTGTGCAAAGCAGAACGACAAAGAGCGCATTTTTTATATCGCACCGTATAAAAGCATTTTGGATCAGAATGCCGAAGAAATCCGAAACGCGCTGAAAATTCATGATGATGCAGTCCTTCTGGAACATCATGGTGACGTGGTGATTGACGACGACAAAGCAGAAACGGCAAAGCGATACCGGCTGCTCACCCAGCGATGGAACTCACCGATTATCCTTACAACAGCGGTGCAGTTTTTGAATACCTTGTTCGACGGGCGTTCTTCCTGCGTGCGCAGGATGCACAGTCTGGCAAATTCGGTAATCATTTTGGATGAATTTCAGGCATTTCCAGTCAAATGTACGGATATGCTTCATGCGGCCTTGGATTTTCTCGCGTACGCCTGTAACTGTACTGTGGTGCTGTGCACTGCTACACAGCCAGAATCAGAGGAAATTCCCGTACCAATTATTGCCGGCAAGCCTTTCCAGATGACGACGCAGTTAAGTGAAGCTTTTGCTTCTTTTCACCGCACACGCACAGTTGATAAGACATCCGACGGCCCGCTCTCCGGAGAACAGCTTGCAGACTTTGTACTGGCGCGGCTGACATCCTGTGACAACCTTCTCATCATTTTTAATACAAAATCTGCCGCAAAGTCGGTATTTCGCTCCCTGAAAGCACGCATGGAGCAGTTTCCGCCCGAAGAGCGTATCCCGCTTTTCTGCCTGAGTACCAGTCAATGCGCCCGTCACCGGATGGATTTAATCGAAAATATCCGGAACCGGCTTACAGACAGGACTCCGGGTAAGAACCGGATGGTCTGCGTCAGCACACAGCTCATTGAAGCCGGCGTGGATTTGTCATTTCAATGTGTGGTACGCTCCTTTGCCGGACTTGACAGTGCCGCCCAGGCGGCCGGGCGCTGCAACCGACACGGGGAATCGGACTGCCGCGATGTATTCCTTGTACGCTGTGCGGAAGAAAACCTTTCTCATTTGCCAGACATTCGGAAAGCGCAGGAAGCTGCCGCCCACGTCTTGCAGGATTACCGCGGAAATCCCAAACAGTTCGATTGCGAATTACTGTCACCTGAGGCAATCAGAAGATATTATCATTATTACTTTAATTTGCAAAAAGTGCAGCTTGATTACCCTGTAACCGAAAAAGACGATCCAAAGCTGTTTGCGCCAACCAGCCTGTTTGACCTTCTGTCAACCAATTCACTGGCCAGACGGTACTGCGCGGAACATGGCACCAGCCTTCCTCCGCATCCAACACATCAGGCTTTTGCAACAGCAGGCAGAATCTTTCAGGCCATTGAAGGCAACGGTACGGACATCATTGTTCCTTACGGGGCCGGGGGCCATCTGATTCAGCAGCTTTGCTCTAAACCGAATCTGGCTGAGCTGCCAAAACTCCTCAGGCAGGCGCAGCATTACTCCGTCCATTTGCTTCCATACGAAAGGAGCAGGTTGGATGAGTTGAAAGCAATTAATGTGATAGAGGACATCGGTGTCCCTGTACTAAAGGAAGGGTTTTACAGCACAGAATTCGGGGTACAGATACAGCGCGGCGAAATGAACCCACTGATTATTTGACAAGAGTGGAAAGGGGAACTGGATGTGAAATACAAAAACAGTGTAAGCTTTTTAGTGTTTGGCAAAATGGCGCTTTTCAGCGATCCCATTACCCGGGCGGGCGGTGAAAAATGCAGCTATCAAGTCCCGACTTATCAGGCCCTTAAGGGAGTGACAGAATCCATCTATTGGAAGCCCACTCTGATTTGGCACATTGACGCGGTGCGTATTATGAATCCCATTGCAAGCCGTTCCGAAGGAATCCGCCCCATTGGATACAA
>DHOL01000029.1:0-164 GCA_002410755.1 Ruminococcaceae bacterium UBA5391
GGAAAATCCTACCGTGCGGAATTCATCCGCGACAGCAAGGGAATTCCAACCTGCTCATGCGGCGGTGCCATCAAACCGGACGTCGTCCTTTATGGAGAAAGCCTGAATCAGCAAACGCTGCAAAAAGCTATGGAAGCAATTTCAGAAGCGGATATGCTGATTAT
>DHOL01000029.1:415-549 GCA_002410755.1 Ruminococcaceae bacterium UBA5391
GGCGGAACTTCACTTGTTGTTTACCCCGCAGCCGGACTTGTTGATTTTTACAGAGGACAGCGGCTTGTGCTTATCAATAAATCTTCTACACCGCTTGACCATCGGGCAAATTTGGCCATTTCCGGCAGCATTGG
>DHOL01000029.1:733-916 GCA_002410755.1 Ruminococcaceae bacterium UBA5391
AAAACGCTGGAACAGATACGGGTTTCCTGAGGGATTCGTCTTACAGCTGCCACCGGTAAAAAGTATAAGGATTTTTCCGTACCTGTAAAAAATCGTATTTTTGGTTTTTTGTCTTGATTTTCACGTCAGGCTGCGTTATAATGACAAGGTCAGCTTATCATGGACGTTTAGCTCAGCTGGCTA
>DHOL01000029.1:1071-3924 GCA_002410755.1 Ruminococcaceae bacterium UBA5391
TGGCTAGAGCGTTCGCTTGACGTGCGAAAGGTCATAGGTTCGAGTCCTATAACGTCCACCAGCTAATAGCCCGCATGGATACTGGATAAATCCAGTATCCATGCGGGCTTTTTATTTCATAAAAATATATCAAAATCGGGTTTGCACCATTCGTGCGCCAATGGAAATTGTTCTTCCGGTCTCCCGGTGGTGCACCCTTTACAGATGGCTACAGGCATAATTAGAATACATGTGATATCTTTTTCTGCGGCTGCTTTTATTAGCCTAAAGTGTTGAATTCTGATGAAGGGCTTGAACCCTGATCCTTTATGGGTGCTTGATTGCCGGAAGCAGTTGAACCAGTTCCCGCCTGCTGAATTTCCTGTTCTATCTTAGAAATTTCCTGTTCAAGCGTTTTTTCTTTGGTTTGATTACTTTTGCCGGAGGGGCTTGATTCTAGCTGTTGTAATTCTCTTTGCAGCTTCTGTTTCTCCAATTTCAGCTGCTCGGCATTTGATTGAGAGCCTATATTGCTTATTGAAGAATAGGAATTTGAGGCTGAGATTGCAGATATTCCCATAAAATATAACATCTCCTTTTATAACATTTATCGTTCAGTTTTTGCAATTCTTAATAGTAGTAACGTTAAACTTAAATGACAATTAAAAAAAGATAAGGCCCCGTATTTTTGAACTGGACTGATTCCCACTGAACAAGCAAAGGAATAAAAGCCCTGTCGTAGAAATAACTTGGACTGATGCGGCCTTGCTCCGAATTTTAAACGGAGTGACACCGCTTTTCGTTTGAGAATTGGAAACAGCATTACAGCGCCTGTCCCTCTGTACCCCCAAAATATGACTTTTGATGTCCTATCGTATGCTCCCATAAATTGTAATTGAAAATTGGATACAAATTTGTTACAATTATGGCATCCTATGATTCTTTAATTGAAGCATTCAACAGGAGGTTGCTATGTGGAAATCTAAATTGATTCCAACTCTGACAGCCGTTCTTTTACTGGCAGGCACGTTAACGATTCCTGTTTCAGCAAGCAATACAGCAACCGGTACGGTGACGGTCGGCAATTACCTTAATGTACGTTCTGCCGGAAATGACGGTGCCCCGATTGTCGGGAAATTGTACAACAGTGAACAAGTTTCTATTATCAAAAATGTAAATGGATGGGACGAAATTACCTACGAAGGGAAATTGTCCTGGATATCCGGCCTGTATGTCGTTACAGGAAAAGCCGAAACGGTTGTTTCAGCAGTTAAAAGCCAACTTGGAGTCCCATATCAATATGGAGGGGATTCTCCCTACCAGGCTTTTGACTGTTCAGGGCTAACCATGTATGCATACAGGGAAGCCGGCATCTATCTTCCGCATTCAGCGGCACAGCAGGCATTCTATGGGTGGTGGGTAAGTAGGTATGCGCTTCGGTCGGGTGATCTTCTGTTTTTCACTACGGACGGAAGCGGCAAGGTAACACACTGTGGAATTTATATTGGCTATGGAAAATTTATCTCGGCAGAATCCGGCGGCGGTAAAGTTATGGAAGCAAGCCTAAGTAACAAGTATTGGTCAGCCGCCTTTGTAACTGCAAGGAGGATAATCGGCTAGGTATTATCAGCAGTTATTTACAAAAATAAGCATCTGCCGTCTTACCGGTAGATGCTTATTTTATTGGGTTTAATGAATTTTTTTACTTTGCGGCCTTTGGGAGTTGAAGAGCTTTCTGCACTTCATCCTCCCGGCCGAGGAAATAGTCCTCGATTACGTCCCATCGTTCCGCTGTTGTGAAATCCCGCGCCATAAAGCCCATCATGGTTTCCTGTGCCGAACGATGGCGGCGGCGGAGATCTGTAAGGACAGCATTGGAGTACCCTTCCTCCGTCAGGGAAAGCAGCGTCTCTGGATCATTGACGCGGACAAAGACTTCCATATTCTGACTACCTTCCATCTGGCAGGAAGCAAGGCCAAGCAGTTCCAGCATGGAGAACAGGCGCAGACGTTCCGGCTGATGGCCATTCCGCCCAAGAGGAATAAATGCACGGTAGATATTTTCTTCATCCGGCGGGCACTGCGCAGCAAGCTGCCCAATATAAGCCGGCATGGCAATATAGCCAGTATTCAGCACACGGTAGCAAAGCTCCCCGGACGGCGCTTTGCGTGATGCAATAAATTTCATACGGTCACGGTTCGTGCGAAAACCAACATTGCGCGAAAGGTCCGCGACGAACTGATCCAGCAGCAGCCCGGAGAATTCAAGCCGGAGCATCCCTTCCCCAAAACGGGCGGTAAGCGCATCTTTAAAATCTCCCGCCGTAAATGTTCCGCCGGAAGCTCGAAACTCCCTGAAAATATCGGAAAGCGACAGGCAGATCTGCTTCAGTTTTTCCAGCATTTCCGGGAATGGAAGCAGGTAGGATACCCAAACCAGAATACGCGGAGAGAAAATCTCCCCTGCGGGGCCATGGAAAAGTTCTCCGGAAAAGAAACGGTGATTAAACTGGGAAAAGCTCATATCCCGAAAATGTTCTTTCCAGACGGCAGGCATATCAATCTCATAAATTTTCCCACTGTTAAATACCTTGGTGTCCGACTCATAGCGTTTATTGTGGGAAAAAAGAATCCGCTTGGTCCTGTCTTCCCTCTTCTTGACGGCTGAGCCGTACTTCCGTTCAAAACCTTCTGCGACTGAAAGCGGGACATTCCCATAGGCGCGGGTAAGCATTGCCCGCGGACGGACTGTAATAACAGGATAGCCGAACCTCGATTCAAGGTCTTTTGAGATTAAAAGGAGACCATTTTTTACGCGGTTCTCCAACTCCCTGTTTCCAAACAGGTAAGCAAATGCGTCCGGTGAAAGGAACA
>DHOL01000029.1:4147-8631 GCA_002410755.1 Ruminococcaceae bacterium UBA5391
TGATACTGCTTCATCTCCGAAATACTGTTTAGCGTACGGACATATCGGATATCGGTCGGCAGAAAATCGGCTGATGCACAGCCCTGAGAGCCTTCTTCACGCGCGGCCCTGCCGATTTCCTGCACATAATCCGCAAGGCTTCCTGTCGGTGCATAATGGTAGACATCGGAAATATCTCTTACATCAATTCCCATTCCAAACGCTTTTGTACAAACCATCACGCTGCATTTGCCGGAACGGAAACTGTCCTGAGCGCTGTTGCGCGTTTCCTTATTCAGCGTTCCATAATATTTTCGCACTTTTAGCTTTACTTTGTCGTCCAATGCCGTATAAATGTCATCCACTTGTGTGACAAACGGGCAGTAAACCAGAGCTTTTTCGTTTTTTTCGACGTATCCCTTTACCGCTTCACAGGCTTTTTTAACCTTAAATGTCTCCAGCGTGCCAGAAGTGTTCTTTGGATCAGCATGGTGGATATCAAACCTGATATTTTCCCTGCGCACACTGCCAAGATATAAAAGCGGATCACTGAGGAACAGGCTTTCAGCAGTCTCATTGACCACATCTTCAGCACCGCCGTAAACCGCCGTTGCTGTCAGGCATAAGACTGGGAAGCGCATCCCCTTGCGTCTGATCCGATTCAGAAAATCACCCAGATACCAGTAATCAGCACGGAAATCCTTGCCCCAGGAAGTGACAATATGGGCTTCATCAATAACAAATAAGCCCACCGGCCTTCCGCCCGTTACGGAATCCAGCGGCATGGAAACAAGTAACTCCGGGGCAAGATATACAATGGATTTTTCCCCGGAACGGATTGCGCGGAGCTGCGTTTCCCGCTCCTCATAGGTAAGTGTTGAATTGATAAAGGTAGCAGATGTGACACCGCGTTCTTCGGCAAGCTGCGTCACTTGATCTTTCATCAATGCAATCAGCGGCGAAATAACAATGGTAACAGCTCCGAACTTTTCCGCCAAGTGAATGGCGGGAAGTTGAAAAAGCAGTGATTTCCCGGCACCCGTCGGGGCTGTGATAAAAATATCATGGTAACCTTTCCCGGAAAATGCGTCTTCGCACTGTGCGGCAATCTGCGAAATAATCGCCCCCTGCGAAATTTCCTCCGTGCTGCGCGAAGAATCCGGCGTACGGTAAAAGCACAGGCGGCGGAAAGAAGCATCTTTGCCCCAGTGTTCCCGTAAAAGAGGCAAGAAACGGTCTTCGGAACCTTTTTCCGTCACATTGAACCGATGGATTGTCCGAACACCATAGCGGATTCCAAGATGATTTAAAATTCCAGCGAAAGCAGGGAAAGCATACCGCTTTGGATCGGATCGGGCATCAACTGTAAAAATGGTTCCTCCTTCCGGGAAACAGTCTGCAAGAAGGTCTGCTTTCCAGGCCGGGAACCTGCGCCCGGAAATGGAAATCACCGTCCCCTTCTGATCCGGAGCAGCTACAATGGCTTTCTCTTCCTGAAAGAATGGAATAATAGGAACTTTTTCCAGAGTGCTGCGACTCATGGGAGCAAGAAACATGTGTGTTTCATCCGGTGAAGACACATCACTATAATATCGGAGATAAACAGAAAGGCCCTCCGGCTCTCCGGCACGCTCGTCCTGGAAATATTCATAAAGAGCCTTTGCTGCATCCTTCGGAACTGCAGCAGGATAATACCCGGAAAAAAGGTTATTCTCTGCTATGACGATTTTCCCGCCGCATCGATTCAGCAGATCAGGGACAGCAGCAAGCGCAGCAAACAGCTGCTCATAAAGGCCTATATGAAAGGAACCGGAAACCAGCTTTTCCGCTATCTCTGCTTTCCTTGCGTCAACGGCAGAAAGATTTAGTGCACCGTCACGGCCCAATGTTCCATCCGTTAAAAGTGCGTCACTGCGGGAAAGGATTTCACGGTTTTGGGCAGATCCAAATCCACGGAAAAATACTGCAGTTTTTCCGGCGCTGTTTTCATTCAAAAAAGCTTCTAACTGTTCTCGAAAATATGTTTCAAACTTCAACTTTTTCACCTTTGTCCTCTCTTCCATTATACCCCGGAAGTCCGGGCAAAGCAAATGCCTGTAGATTTTATGACTTCTTCCCATTGTGACTTGGCACTGATAAATGGAAATAAATGCGGGTTCCTTCCGCTTTCTGCGGAAAAGCCCGGCTGTCTTATTCTTTTTTTAAGCCCCGGTATGGCGGGTTCCCAATGCGGAAAATGGAGGAAACAAGAAGGATACCCGTTGCAAGCGCGCCCGCAATGCCGAGCGTGTGAAGACCGGTTTCCATAAATTTTTCATTGTTTCCAATGACACAGTATTCCATCGTGTAAAAGATACCGCCGCCGGGTACGAGCGGAAGAAGTGCGACAATTTGAAACTCTGTTGCCGGTTTTTTCATGACACGCGCAAGAATTTCCGAATAGACCGCCGTAGCAATGGTCGCAACAAAATACTGGAACAAATCCTCCCTGACAAAGCCGAACAGCAGATAAACAAGCCAGCCGATTGCACCACCTAGTGAAGCGAACGCAAGCGTTTTCCCGCGCATGGTATAAACGAGGCCAAAAGCAAAGCAGGCACAGAAAGCCCACAGACAGGATAGATATTCCATCGTCACACCCCCAGAAGCATACGCATAGAGGTAAGCGCTATACCGGCTCCAATGGCAATCGCCGCGGCAACAAGCAAACTTTCTGTAAAGCGCAAAACCCCTGCAATCATATCTCCTGCGATAATGTCGCGCATAAAGCTTGTGATTGCAACACCCGGGACAAGATTCATCAGGACACCAATTATAATCCTGTCGTAATTCAGTGTCACGAAAGAATTTGCAAAGACAAGCGTGATGGCAGCCGCAATAAAGCTTGCAGAAAGGTAAATAAAAAACTGATTGACGTGGAAGTGCTCCAGCAGCCAACAAACCGGCTTGATTGCTGCCCCACAAAGACAGGCAACAGCCGCATCAGCCGCTGTTCCGCCATAGAACAGCGTAAAAGCCGCTGCTACAAGTGCATAAGCTATAATCTGTACCGGCAGGGTAACGGTTGGCAGCTTGGAAATCCGGCGGACTTCACGGTTCACGGAGTCAAAAGGCGGTTTTGTACGGCAGATACGGCGGCAGAGGTCATTTGCCAGGTCAACACGGTTCATGTTGACCTGGTGCGACGAAATCCGCCGGATCGCAGTAATCGGACGGCCTTCCGGTGCATTGACTGAGACACTGAGGTAATTTGGGATGGCAAAGACTTCTCCCTCTTCGGCCCCATATGCGTAAAAGATGCGGCGCATTGACTCCTCCGCTCGGGAAATTTCCGCGCCATTCGCAATAAGGAGATAGCCAATGTCCGCCGCCGTATTGACAAGCCGGTCATAGCTGATTTGTCCCGAGGAAGCCCCCGTACTGATTCCCCCGTTCCTGGCCCCGGCACGTTCCTTCCTGCACCGGTCAATTTTGATGCGCTCACAGCTCGTTATAACATGTTCCACAGCAGATTCCAATTTGCTTGCCGTTAAATCCGCTACAGAGGAAATACGCCCTGGGATTTCTGCCGAAAGGGCTGCATTTCTTCGCCAGGCAAGGCATTCATAGAAGGCTATTCAAATATTCTTCTAAGCATACATGGCGTTTTGACATCACAGCAGCATTTTCTTTCCCGACATAGCGGTAGCACCACGGTTCAAACTCAATTCCCGTTATAGTTTCCTTATCCTTCGGGTATCGGAGAATAAAGCCATAATCTGCCGCATGTTTTTGAAGCCACGCATAGGCTTCTGTCGTAGTAAAACTGTCCTTGCTTCCATTAAAATCCAGGGTAAGTCCCGTATTATGCTCGCTGCACCCCGGTCTGGAAACATGTTTCTGGGCAGCTTCTTCAGCAGCAGCCTGTTTCATTCCCTGTGAAAGATATTTTTGGACTTCATTCTGAAACAGTTTTTTCTGGGCATCAACCGAACGATAGCCACCCGAAAGCCACAAAGAAATACCATCCTTCTGGGCTGCCGCCTTCATGGCAAGATAATCCGGCTCAATCCGTTTATCCATCTGTACACTGTCATAACTCATAATCTGCGGCTGATATCCACTCGGAAGCATCACCTTGCTGTTTGCTAAAACAAGCCGCCAGTCTTTTGACTGACGAAAAACTTTTTGTCCTGTTTGAGACGAGGAGGCAATAATTGCAGAACTGGAAGATGAAAAACTCCACAGCGGTGATTGTCCCCTGTTTTCCGCAGAGAGGAACGAATCTACCGTACCCCCTGCATTTACAAAGTCCGGATGATAATTACAGATAAAAAAGCACATCCCAACGATTGTAACAACGCAGATACACAAAATAGCATCCGCAAGAAGCGGCCTGTGCCTGATTGTATGTCTTTGATTCATTTTAAATTACTCCAAAATAGTTTGATAAGCTGAGCTGCCCAGAACGCAGACCCATCAAATCATTCAAAGACCAGATTCTGATGTTTCAAGCAGCCCTTTTT
>DHOL01000029.1:8922-9141 GCA_002410755.1 Ruminococcaceae bacterium UBA5391
AGCTTCTGCGCCACTTCCTGTGCTAACCCATACGGGATGTTTCCTGCCTCAATCACCAGAACTACGCCATCGCAAAACGGTGCTATAACGGCGGCGTCAACCACCATGCCAAGCGGCGCACAGTCTGCAATAACATAATCATATGATTTCCGTGACATTGCAATTAGGCGCGCCATTCTGTCACTGGACAGCAGTTCCGAAGGGTTCGGCGGTATGGCT
>DHOL01000014.1:0-20442 GCA_002410755.1 Ruminococcaceae bacterium UBA5391
ATAATTTGTCAGGCTTGACGTTTCACCAGTCTTTGTGGAAGATGAAGCGTTCTGTGATGATGAATTGTCAGCACAACTGCACAGGATTCCGGCCGAGACAATCACAGCGAGAGATACAGCCAATGCTTTCCGTAGCATAAACAATTCCTCCTTAATTTCCTTATTCATTATTTACCGAAAGCTTCTGTTGGCCAAGCAGAAGCAGGTGGCCTTCTTTAGCCTTTAACCGAACCGATCATAACACCCTGTTCAAAGTATTTTTGCACAAACGGATAGATAATCAAAACTGGAAGTGAAGAAACTACAATCACTGCATACTTGAGCAGTTCTTTTAACTGAAAGTTTGCGGCCGCCGCAGATTCCCCTGCATTTGACAGCATTTCTGCACTTGTCTGCTCTAAGACCAAAATCTTTCTCAGCACTAGTTGCAGCGGATATTTATCCTGATCCCTAAGATAAATCATTGCAGCAAAATAAGTATTCCACTGCTCTACAGCAAAAAACAGTACCATAACACCAATCAACGCCTTGGAAAGCGGCAGAATTACCCGAAAGAAAGTCTGAAATGGGGTACAGCCATCAATAATGGCAGCTTCCTCCATTTCCTTTGGCATACTATCAAAAAAGGTCCGGCAAATAATACAGTAGTACATGTTAAAAGCATAAATCAGGACCATGATAGCCCGCGTATTGTAAAGTCCAATCTGGTTTACCAGAAGAAAAGTAGGGATTAGTCCGCCGCTAAAATACATCGGTATCATAAAGTAAACCGTCAGGAGCCTCCTGCCGGGAAGCGTTCTGCGGGCTAAAGCATAGCCTGCCGGGACAGTGGTTATCAGGTTAATAAGTGTGCCGACCACTGTATAGAAAATCGTATTGGCATAGCCAGTCAGAATGTTTTTATCCTGAAAAACGCGTCGGTAGCCTTCCAATGTAAAGCCTTTCGGCAGCAGGATTACCTTTCCGCTGGCAACCATTGCAGGATCACTGACAGAAGCGGAAAGAACATAAAGCAGTGGGTACATTACGAAAAGCAGCAGTATGGTAATAAAAACGTAGCAAAAAGAGCGGAAGTGCCTGTCACTCGCAGAGTCCCGGGTTGCTGTCATATCTTTCCCCTCCTTTCAAAATAGGCTTGTCTCAGAAACTTTGCCGGAAATCCAGTTTGCAATTAGGAGAAAAACAACATTCACAACGTTGTTCATAAGCCCAATCGCTGTTGAAAAGCTGTAATTTGCGTGCAAAATTCCACGTTTATAAACATAGGTTGAAATTACTTCCGAAACGTCAAGGTTTAAATCATTTTGCAGCAGCAGGACTTTTTCCTGCCCAACGGTTGCCAGTTGCCCCGCTGTCAGAATAAACATAATTACAATGGTCGGAAGAATCGTCGGAATGTTAATGTGCCAGATACGCTGCAGTTTGGAAGCGCCGTCCATGATGGCTGCCTCATGCAGTTGAGGGTCTACCGCAGAAAGTGCTGCAAAATAAATCACCGAGTTCCACCCTGCATCCTGCCAAACGCCGGACCAAACATAAATATGCCGGAATGCAGACGGCTTACTCATAAAGTAAATGCTTTGCCCACCAAACATTTTTATTATGGCGTTAATGGATCCTATGGAAGGCGAAAGCATAGCAATAATCATGCCCGCGAGAACAACAAGTGAGATAAAATGCGGGGCATACAGCGCAGTCTGTGCAAATCTCTTGTACCGAACGCTTACTTCATTCAGTAAAAGGGCAATTAGGATTGGAATTGGAAAGCCGGCAAGAAAAGAGTAAATAGAGAGTGCAAATGTGTTTTTAATCAGTGTCCAACAGTTATAGCTCTGAAAAAAATCCCGGAAATACTTAAAGCCAACCCACGGGCTTCCTGCTAATCCGAGTGAGCCCTTATAATCTTTAAATGCAATCTGAACACCATACATAGGAAAATAACTGAAAACCAGCACTGCTACAAAGGCAGGAAGCAGCATTAGATAATAAAACCGGTGGTTCCATATATTCAGCCGGAGGTTTTGCCTTTTACGGCGGCACTTCGGGAGACTTACCGCTGAGAGCGATGACTGAGTTTTCATTGCTTCACATACCTTTCTTCCTGCTGTTGTTTAAAGCTATTCTCTGCATAGGAGATTTTGTCAGCCTGTCAGGTCTTTAAGTCATTCTATTTTTAAGGACTTTTAAGGACAATTTGATCTTAGCAATTATGAATAATATTTTCAACTGTAAATAATTGCTGTTATACATCTTGTCTAAATTGCCGTTCCATCGGTGTTTTGGTGCCCGTTATCGCCCAAAAAATATACTTTTCTTCAAATGATTCATACATTTTGCAGGGAATGCAAAAATTTGCTATATATTGCATATGTTATTTGCTTGTATTATGGATTTTTTAGTTATAAAATGAAAGCGTCATAAGGGGAAAAGGAAGGAGAGACTGAGAATGAAGCTGTTCCATTTTCAGCGGCATCATGTTGTTTTGAAAAAACACAGATACCTATTTCAGTTTGTTTCCACTTGCATTGTGCTGATTCTTTTCCCCTGTATCATGTCATTGACTGTAATTTCCAAGCAATCTTATGACAAACTTACCAATACCTATAAGAATTACTTCCTGGAAACATCCGAAAAATTCGCTAATTACTTTACGAAACAGTTAAATCATATCTGTCTGAGTTCCTATGAAATTGCCGATGACAGCCGATACCCAAACAAAGTCGCTTTTCGTCTGGATCCTTCCGCCTTGGAAAACTGTGGGTTTTCACTTTATCCTGCAACACAGACAATAGCAGAATATGCTAAATCAACACCTGATTTTTTCGGCATTTATTACTACGATATTGATCGGGTTCTAACAAGTTCTTCTTCTTTTACTTCCCAGACTTTTGCAAGCGATTATCTGGAAACCAGCGGCAACCAGAAACTGGCAGAATTTTTTTCAAAAGAAAACACAGGCCTGACTTATTATTCCTGCAATCTTTCAGGGAAGTATGGTTCTCTTTTGGTAGGAGTGCAGACAAAGCTTGGCCAGAGCCATCAGTTGGCCCTTTTGATTTATAAACTGGATAATTCTTTTATTGACACTTCCCTGCTGATGACAAACGATCCTTCTGTCGTGCAGTTTTCCGTACTTGACGAAAACCGTCAGCCTTTAATCTCCTTTGGTCCAAATTATTATGATGGGACTTTAAGCTTTCCCGTTATTATGGGAAACCATATCAATGAGGAAGACACCTCTTTTACTTTTCAGGCTGACTCCAAAAAGTATATTGCCTGTATCTACAAGGAACCAACAACGGGCTTCGCCTATATGCTGACGTCTCCGCTTGACCAAGTTATGAATGGCACACAGGAATTTTACTTAATGAATATGAAAATCCTGTTTTTGCTCTGCGCTATCCTGCTTGTCTCAATCGTCCTGATGATTTATATTAATTACCGCCCAGTTGTCGGCCTGCTCAAAAAGCTTAACAAAAACGGAAAAGCTACAAATGAGTTTGAGACAATTTCAGATGAAATCAATCGGATGACAAATGAAATATCGGAACAGAATATCGTCATTGTAGACAGTCTGCTTGGCAATATTCTATACGGTATTCCGATTTCAGAAGAAATGGTCAAACGGATTGGAGTTCCGTTGGATTCCTGCTGCTACTTCGTTTTTACTCTTTCTTCCGGCAATGTCAACACAACACAGCGCACGGAAATCACCGCTGAACTACTTTCCCATTTTTCCACCAAGGTTTACATCACCGATATCCTATTTCAAGACATAACAGTATTAATTTGCATGTCTGCATCAGACCGTAAAGCACAGATTTTTAAGTTCCTGACAATGTATTTTAAACTTGGCCCATTCTCCAAAACCGGGCTCCGGCAGGGGATCACTGTTTCTTCCCTTAACGATATTAAGTTTTCCTTTTCCTCCTGCTTTTCGGCTCCTCCAGGAAAAGGGCAGTCTTTAGCAGCCAGTTGGCCAGTTAAAAATGATTTTCTTCCCGCTCAAGATTCTACGAGCCAGTTGATGCAGCGCATTGCTCAATACATTGAGAACCGTTTCACGGATCCTTCACTCAGTCAGTCTTCTGTCGCTGATTATTTTCAAATATCCACTTATTCGCTCAGTCGTTTGTTCAAAAGCAAATTTGGTGTTTTATTTACGGAGTATGTGACAAGAAAAAGGATCCGCATGGCGCAGAAATTACTTACAGAAAGTGACAGTCCAGTCTCTACCGTAGCTGTCCAAGTTGGCATCCCAAATGTCAATTATTTTTACAAAGTTTTCAAGGCTTACACTGGGACATCACCTCTGAAGTACCGGAACAGTCTTCGGGAAAGCAGTAAAAGCCCTTTTAAACCGTGCCACCCGGCGAATTGAACCTAAAATACAAAAAAGTCCCGCATAACTCTGGAAAAATCCAGGTGCTATGCGGGCAATTCCTTTTTTATGGAGACTAGTCAGGCCCATTTACGGAATTCATCATCGGTGCATTTGACATAATGTGTTCCGCTTACAAGGTGGTCTGTGCCTTTTGTGTAGTCGATTCCAGAAGTGAAATAGTCGTAAGAAACTGCAACGCGGCGTTTCTCTACGATGGGGTTCGGCATTGGAATGGCGGAGAGTAGGCTCTTTGTGTAAGGGTGAATTGGATTGCCGAAAATTTCCTCGGTCGTACCAGTTTCCAGCAGATGCCCAAGATGCAGCACACCGATCCGATCGGAAATATATTTTACCATAGAAAGATCATGTGCAATGAACAGATAGGCAGTACCGGTGTCACGCTGGATATTTTTCATCAGGTTGACAACCTGTGCCTGGATGGAAACATCCAGAGCGGAGATGCACTCGTCGGCTATCACAAGCTTCGGGTCCATGATAAGGGCACGTGCAATGCCGACGCGCTGGCGCTGCCCGCCGGAGAACTGGTGAGGATACCGTTCGGCGTGTTCCGGTGCAAGGCCTACTTTCTCCAGCATTTTTGCCACACGGTTATGCCGCTCTTCCCGGCTGGGACACATGTGGTGAATATCAAGCCCTTCGGCAATAATGTCCCCAACCTTCTTGCGGGGATTCAGTGAAGCCATTGGATCCTGAAAAATCATCTGCATTTGGGTGCGGAGCATGCTTTTTTGGCTTTTTGTCAAATCCCCGCTGATGTCCTCCCCGTTAAAGGTGATTTTTCCAGCGGTCGGTTGATAAAGGCGGATGATGCTGCGGCCAATAGTTGATTTTCCGCTGCCGGATTCTCCTACAAGCCCGTAAGTTTCACCGGGGTAGATGCAAAAGCTGACATTTTCCACTGCCTTGACCGTAAACCGGCGGTCAATGGGGAAATACTGGCACAGGCCATTCACTTTCAGCAAGGGAGTTTTATTTTCCTGTGTCAACCTGACCAGCCTCCTTTTTCATGCGGTCAATCCGAGCGCGCAGCTCCACAGGCATTTCCACCTTTGGCGCCCGCGAATCAAGAAGCCATGTGGCTGCATAGTGCGTATCCGTAATCCGGAACATCGGCGGGGTAAGGCGGTCATCAATTTTCAGCGCATAGGGATTGCGCGCCGCAAATGCGTCGCCCGGCTTTTCATGCAGCAGGTTCGGCGGCGAGCCTGGAATGGTATAGAGGCGTTCGTCCGACGTGTCGAGGTCCGGCATTGCAGAGAGCAGGCCCCAGGTATACGGATGGCGCGGATCGTAGAAAATTTCGTTTGCCGTGCCTTTTTCCACGATTTTCCCGGCATACATAACTTCAATATAATCGGCGACTTTCGCCACGACACCAAGGTCATGCGTGATATAAATAACGGAAATGCCGCGTTCTTTCTGGATACGGCGGATTAGCTCGAGGATTTTCGCCTGAATGGTTACGTCAAGGGCCGTAGTCGGTTCGTCACAGATGAGGAGGTCGGGGTCGCAGGCCAGTGCAGTCGCAATTACAACGCGCTGCCGCATTCCGCCGGAAAGCTGATGCGGGTAATTCTTCATGCGCTTTTCAGCATCGGTAATGCCGACTTCCCGCAGCAACTCCAGCGCGCGCTGGTAGGCTTCATTCTTTGGCGTTTTGTAATGCCAAATCATCCCTTCCACGATTTGTTTCCCGATTGTCATGGTCGGGTCAAGGCTGGTCATTGGATCCTGAAAAATCATGGCCATACGTTTTCCATTGATATGCCTGCGAATCCATTTCTTGTCTTTTTTCAGGATGTCAACCGTTTCCGGGCTGCCGTCCGCGTGACGGTAGGAAAATTGGATTGTCCCGCCGTTCACGGTCGCATTGGAGGCAAGGATTCCCATGGCAGCACGCATGGTAACAGATTTTCCGCTGCCGGATTCGCCTACAACCGCAACGGTCTCTCCCCGGTAAAGGTCAAGGTCAACGCCACGGATGGCATGCACCGGCCCGGCTGTGGTGCGGAATGTAATATCAAGCCCACGGACGGAGAGGATTTTATCTTTCTTTTCCATACCGCAATCCCCCTCACATTTCCTTCAGCTTCGGGTCAAGCGCTTCGCGCAGTCCATCGGCAACAAGGTTAAAGCTCAGCATCAACAGCGACATCACGATTATCGGCGGGACAATCTGGTATGGATGGGGAGTAAAGCTGTTGAACCCCTCCGAAATCAGGGAGCCAAGCGAGCACTGCGGCACCGGGATGCCGAGGCCGACAAAAGAGAGGAATGCCTCGGTAAAAATTGCCGTCGGGATACTGAACATTACCTGTGTGATGACCGGGCCGATGATGTTGGGCAAAACTTCACGGAAGATAATAAAGAAATCCCCGGCACCGAGCGTGCGCGAAGCAAGCACAAATTCCTGTTCCTTAAGCTTCAGCATCTCTGCGCGTGCAATGCGGCTCATGCCAATCCACTGAGTCAGCATCAAAGCAAAGATAATGGTCAGCATCCCGGGCTGTAGAACCAACAGCAGGAGCGTAACAACGACAAGCTGCGGAATCCCGTTCGCAATTTCAAGGATTCGCTGCATCACGTTATCCACCCTGCCGCCGAAGTAGCCGGAAATCAGGCCGTAGCTCATGCCAATCACCATATCAATAAATGCTGCTGCGACGGCGATAATAAGGGAAACGCGCGCGCCGCTCCAGGTACGCGTCCAAATATCACGGCCGAAGGTATCGCTGCCAAACCAGTAATAGACATTAGAAAGGTTTTTCAGCTTGTAATTGTTGACAACATATGTTCCATTTGTTGTGGATATTTTTTCATCGCCTTTCAAAATGCCGATACTCTCAATGCCCGGCACACGCGGTGCCAGGTTCTTCTGAGAAAGGTTCTGGCCGGAATAGGTATAGCCGTTCATTCCCGGCCCGAAAATCGCTATTAAGGTGATTAAAAGAATCATAATCAGGCCAAACACTGCGCTTTTTTTCCTTCGGAAACGGATAACCGCTTCCTTCCAGAAACTCTGCGAGACAAAGTTCGTATCCACACGGATTTCGTCCGCATTGTTTTTCAGCTTGAAGTCGTCCGGGCGGAAAACGGCAGTTTCCGTTACCGGTGCACCGGACGCCTGTGTAGCTGCATTCATGCGGCTCCCTCCTTTTTTGCAAGACGAATGCGTGGATCGATAATCCCATAAAGGATATCAACAATGAGCATGATACCGATGTACATGGCACTGTAAATAAAGCTCAGGGCAATGACTACGTTGTAGTCGTTTGACTGGATTGCCGTGACAAGCAGGCTGCCGACGCCCGGGATGGCAAAAATCTTTTCTACGACGAGCGAACCGGTCATCAGGTCAACAATAAGCGGTGCCAGCACTGTGATAATCGGAATCAGCGCATTGCGGAGCGCATGGCGGAAAATCAGCGCAGGGCCGGAAAGCCCTTTGCTTTCAGCAAGAAGCATATATTCGCTCCCCAGCACCTCAAGCATTTCACTTCGTGTAAAGCGCGCTATGGATGCCATGGTGAACATGGAAAGCGCAATGCTCGGCAGCACACTGGAAGAAAACATCTGCTTCGCCGTAAACAGCATTGGGAACCAGCGCAGCCGGAACCCAAAGGAATAGCTCAGCGCCAGTGCAAACACATAGGAAGGCACCGAGACGCCAATGACGGAAATAATCGTTGCAATGGTGTCCACAAACGTATCATGCCAGATGGCAGAGATGATGCCAAGTACCAGCCCTACTATAGCACCGATTGCAACCGCCATGCCGCCGATGCCGATGGAGATTGGCAGCCGCGTCTGAATCAACTGGGAAATCGGAGTGTTTTTTGAAATATTGTAGCTCACGCCGAAGTCGCCGGTGAGCATGTGCCCCACATAGCGGAAGAACTGCACGATGACCGGCTGGTCAAGGCCGTATTTTGCGTACAGGTTTGCCTTCTGCTCCGCGTTCAACTTTTCGTCGTTAAACGGCGAGCCTGGCATCAGCTGCATCAGAATAAACAGAACCAGCAGGATTACCAGCAGCGTAAACAGTGAGAGCAAAATCCTTTTGAGCGCATATTTTTTCATGGGGCATTCTCCTTTAAATACAGGTGCGCAGCGGCCCTTTTTGCGGAGCCGCTGTGCATTGCGGAGCTAAATTTCCGGCTAATCCCGGCTGGTTTTCAGCTGGTTTTTTCAGCATCCTTAAATACACGGTTAAGGGCGATTGGGTGATATGCAATTCCTTTGACTTTCGCGCTTACCATCTCAACGTTGCACTGCGTGTACAGCGGATAGATAGCCGCCTGCTGCAACACGATTTTTTCCGCATCATACATTGCGTTCCAGCGATCGGTGGGTTTTGTGCAGAGGTCACCGCTTGAGCATCTCTTGATGATTGTGTCATAATCTGCATCAGACCACAGGCCGTAGTTGTTGGAATTCTTCGTAACCCACATGCTGAGGTATGTCATCGGGTCAGCGTAGTCCGGGCCCCAACGGGTAAGGCCGATTTCAAATTTACCGTCCTGCATATCCTCCACGCGCTGTTTCTTCGGTTCGATTACAAGGTCAATCGTCATGCCGGGGAGCGTCTTTTCCAGTTGCTCTTTGACAACCTGCGCAACTTTTTGTGGCGCATCGTCGGCGTCAACCACAAGCTTAAACTTGAACGAGTTGGCATTCAGTTCCTTCTTCGCCTTCTCGTAGTATGACTTTGCCTTTGCAGCATCGTCGGCGCAGAAATCAGAATACTTTTTCTGGTCGGCAGAGAAGTCCTTGCCGTCCGGGCTCGTAGCAAACTGCGGCGGAACAGCGGTGTAGGTTGGTGTTGAACCATCCTTAAGCACATCTTTCGTAATGCTTTCACGGTTCAGGGCAAAGGTCATTGCAAGGCGCAGGTCCTGGTTGGCAAGGGCAGGGACTGCGCTCATGTTCGGAGCGATATACCAAAGGCATCCGGCGCCGACGCTCTTGAAAGTGGGATCATTCTTCACCTGGTCTACCTGGTCGCCGTTGAGGAGCGTTGTGTCAAGCGTATTGGTCTGGTAGCTCATCAGCGCCTGCTGGCTGTCCTTGATGACCTGGTAATTGAGGCCGGACAGTTTGATCCTTGAAGCATCATAGTATTTGTCGTTTTTCTTGAGGTGGAACGAAGTTGCAGCCGGCTCATAGCTGTCAAGGATAAACGCTCCGTTGGAAAGCGTTGTTGAAGGGCTTGTGCCGTATTTGCCGTTGCAGCTCTTAAAGAATTTTTCGTTCATGGGGTAATAGGTTGGGAAATACATCAGCGACGGGAAAAAGCTGACCGGCACATTCAGCTCCACTTTCAGCGTATAGTCATCGACTGCCGTGACGCCAAGCGTGGACTTGTCGGCTTTCTTGTCGATGATTTCCTGGGCATTTTTCACCTGGCCGATATCGCTCAGCATATAGGCATACTCACTCGCGTTTGCGGGGTCAACCGCACGCTGCCACCCAAATACAAAGTCAGCAGCAGTAACGGGGTCGCCGTTTGACCATTTGACATCCTTGCGCAGGTGGAAAGTATAAGTTTTACCATCGGCGGAAACTTCATAGGACTGCGCAATGGCCTGGACCGTCTTTCCAGAAGAGTCCATCTGCATCAGGCCATCCATGTAGTCGGCAATAACCTCAAAGGAAGTCCCATCTGTCGCAATCTGCGGGTCAAGGCTTTCCACCTCGGTTTCAGACATCACGTTCAGGTCGGTGGAGGATTTTCCTGCCTTACCAGAGGTGCTTGAAGATGTGTTGGCAGGGCCGCACCCGGCCATGCCCACTATGAGGGCTGCAGCCAAGGACAGTGCTACAGCAGTTTTTGCCTTTTTCATTGCTTCTGCCTTCTCTCAGTTCCAAAATTTTAGAGTTGGTAATAGTTCTTACTCTTTTAGTTTAAAATTGTACCACTACAAACTGTTGAAGTAAACAGAAAATGCAATATTTATTAACAAAAAATTCATTTTCTGCCTATTCAACATTTTTTACGCTCTTTTTCCTTTCCGTTTGTTAAAATATACATCATAATATTTTTATACTTTTCGCTTCCCGAACAGAAATGCCACCTGTACTGCCGTCTTTTTCTCTTTCGGAACGTTATAAGCTATACCGACTAATTTTGAATAATAGCTTCCGGGTTGTTTCATTTTATGCTGATTCGTCGAAATGGCTACCCACTCCCAGGAAAAGTTTTCCGCGGCACCGGCAGACAAGCTTTCCCGCATTCCCTATCCCAATATTGACAAGCAGGATGGTTTTAACATACTATGACGTAGTCCGATTGATAAAGGAGGGGGTTTTTCAATGGCATGCTACTCTAATAACTGTAACTGCTCTGATCCTTCAAGTGCCTGCGCGCTGAAAAGTATTGTTGACAGCCTTGACGATTTAAACACACAGGACCTTTGCACGTTAAAGACTCTGATTAGTCGGATCCTGGATTGCCGTTCTTAACCGCAGAAACTGTTTTGGGCTAGATTAAATACGCCCGCCGGGGATTTGAAGTCTTCACGGCTGGCGTCTGTTGATTTCTTCCTGGTCCCTTTGCAGTAGGGGATGGCCGGCTGTTTTCCCTTCCCGGGAAGGCCCCATCTTCACCTCCCGGCTTCCAAGAGCTTGACGGCATTCTAAGGACTATTAAAGATTATAAGCTGGGACTAGATTGTGAACGCCGAACCGGCCGCCTTGACACTATCAAGGCATCAAAGCGGAACGCAAGGCCCGCACGGGCACAGACGGGTGCCGGTGCGGGCCATTTTGCGTAATTTATATCAACATCTTTTCACAAGCAAGGGAAGGGCAGGCGGCCAAAATTAGGAGGAGCTTCATATATGTGATTTTGTCGTTATAGTTCATTGGCCGCCTGCCCAAGGGCGCAAAAAGGCGCTGGATACGGATTTTCCATCCATATACAGCGCCAAACGGACAAGCGCAAGAATTTCTCCGCCGCCCCCCTGTACAAAAAACTGAGGAAACGGTATAATAGAGACTGCAATGCGCCGGTTATCCGGTTGTGTATGGAGGTTTGGCTCCGTATGCAGGAGGCAGATGGTAGCTACATCTGTTTCTGCATTGCACTTTTCGTGCCCTATATCCAAATTATACCGCATTTTTGGTTTTCGTCAAGAGGGAAAATAGAAAGGGAAAAAAGCAGGCAGTGTTTCAGCCTGATAGGAGCCCTAATATCCAGTTAATCCACCCGGTTATCGTCGAGGATCTCCGGAAATATGTTTTTTCTGCGTGAACCCGGTAGAGGTTCGCATGCTTCATGAGCTGGATTACCGTCGGCTTGTCCGGCACTTCGCCGCTTTCACACAGCCGGAACGCCTGGTTAAAAACCTTATGTTTTAATATTTGCCTGCAAAATGTAAGCTGCCTTTTTTTATATGGCAGGCTGAGCACTTTTCGTCCAAAGCTGCTCAGGGAATAATACGGTTTCCGTTTTTCTTTATAGTACTTATCAATCAACCCCAGATAGCAGCCCGCATCGGAATAGTAATCCGCCTGCCGGATATCAAACGCATACTTGTCCGTAATATCCTGAGGGGTAAGATCCTTTTCCTGAAGAAGTTCACAGAGATTGATAACCCGCTCAAACGAATTCGCCTGCGGGAATGAAATTTTCGGTTCCTCGTCAAAAGAAGAAATCTGATGCAGGACTTCTTCCAGATCCGGCAGCTCTATTGTAGTATCGTTCTCCGACTCAATCGTATAGTTTTTCTGTTTAACCAAGACCAGTGAATTGTAGCAGTCCGAGGACTGAAATTTATATTCATAAAAGCTGAATATCCCGTTTGAGTAAACCAGAAAAACCGGCCTGACTTTTTTTGCAATCCGGCTGCTCCATACCCGAAAAGGATAGTATAACTGGCGAACTAAAAAGTCTTCTGAAATGTTATTCTTGATTTCAAAGATGGTTAGCGTTTCAATGCCTTCATAGGCGGCATCAATTTCTATTTGAGAATTTTCAACGGTGACCGCAGAAAGCTGCTTGCTTGCAGTATTTTGAATTTTAAAAGAAAACTCTCCGGAACCCATTCTGCCTGACACGGTGGGGACAAGCGCATTTCGATCTTCACCTAAAAAGTCGCTCAGCATTCCGGAGGCAAGGGCACAGTTAACCGCAATGGTCTCACTCGGTATGTTCTCTGCATTTAGGCTCTGGACATAATACGGCAGGCAGCAATGCTGAAGGGACTGGTTTTTGCTTTCAAACGTATGGTAGGCATCAAAATGAGAAATGACATAGCTGCCGCGTGAAATCGGCAAAATTGCCAAATGACACTTCTTGAAAATTTCCGGCAGATTGATCCTGTGGTCAAATTTTGCCATCAGCCTAGGTTCCCGGAACCGTGCCATTTCTGAGGCGGCAACAACAGCCCGGCCGTCTTTTTCTATCGTTTCAAGAATGTGATCTTTTTCAAAAAGGCTTTCCCAGGCATCATCGTTTTTTGTTTTCTGGTCACTCATAATTTCGGATCACCACTTCATCAATCTGACCTCTGCGCTCTGCGTTTGAGTTAATCGCGCGCTTTGCTTTTACAACCGTAATATTTTGGTATTTTTCATATTGTTTCCTAATAAATTCCGTTGAAGAATTAGAAAGCATAAATCGAATTCCGCGCCGATCCAAATTATCGCAGCATTCCCGCAGCCGGATTTGATCTTCCTTGCCGAACCCGCCTTTGGAATAGCCTGTAAAATTTGCCGTATCGGAGACCGGATCATAAGGCGGATCCAAATAAACAAACGCTCCGTGGGGCAGTTGTTTGAGCACCTCGGAATAATCGCCGCTGCAAAACGTAATCTTTGAGCTGCGGAAATATTTGCTTACCGCCCTTAGCGTAGGCGCGTTTACAATATTCGGCCTTTTGTAATTTCCAAATGGAGTGTTGAATTCCCCCGCATTATTGACACGAAACAGGCCATTATAGCAGGTCTTATTCAAATAAATTAACCGTCCCGCTTTCTGAACCAGAGATCGTTCCGCATATTCTTCCGGGCTGCGATCCCAATCCCGTACTTCATAATAATGTGACGATTCATTCGGATGGCTTTCCAGTTCCTGAATCAGTGCTTCAACATCATCCCGAATTACTTCATACATTTGGATTAAGTCTTGGTTGATGTCATTTACAACAGCCTTTTTGGGGTGCAGGTAAAAGAGCATCGCGCCGCCACCCAAAAAAGGTTCACAGTAAAATGATATTTTCTTTGGCAGCAAAGGCTTAAAGGTGTTAATTAGCTGCCTTTTTCCACCCACCCATTTAACAACAGGCATTATAAGTTTTTGGCTTGGCATATTCTTCCCTCTTATAATGAAAGGCAGTCTTTCCTCTTTGTTTTTCAAGCATATCTGTATTTTGCAATAACCACCCTATTTTACTAATTATTATAGCTTTAGAAAAAGTATCAGTCAAGAAATATTTCAAATAAGAATACTGTATTTCTATTCTGACACAACAAGGCCGCGGTTTTTTCCGTGGCCTTGTTCAATATCATAAATCTCTTGAATCTGTAAATTTTATACATATAGTATAACACAAAACCGTCCTGATTTCAATTCTTGTTCTTTTCTTTCCTGTCCGTTATACTGTTAGCGAGGGAGGTGGTCAGGATTTGGAAAGCAACAATCATCTTATGGCGGCGCAGGCAAAGCTCCAAGTTGAAACCGCCAGACAGGAGCTGAGGGCCTGCAATGAAACAACCGCTCAGTACGGCCTCTCGCTGTCCGAGCCTGATATTCAGGAGCTTGTTTCCTGCCGGGTAAAATCCCTAAAAGACAGCGGGCGCGTGGAATTCGGAAGCGGGATTCTTCCAAAGCTTATCCAAGCATTTTGCGATTCTCCCTATGTAAGCCAGGAAAATTACAAAGACCTGCTGGTTGAGCTTCAGGATGCTTTCTATTATTTCAAGAATGAATCCATGGACCGGTTTTCGGACGACGAGCTGATTGAGTTTATGGCAAAGGTCTTTAACGGCCGGGCGCAAGGTTCAGTCGAATATCTTACTGAAACATCTTTAGAGGATCTCTGCCGCTATGCGCGGGAGGGCTGGGATCCATATGATGCTGACAAAGCAGGCGATCAATTCTGAGCAGCGGGGACAGGAATCAACTCCCAATTCTAAAAGATGAATTCTCCGAAAAGGAAACTGCGCTTCTCATGCCACGCCTGTGGGCGCTTCTCGGCAGGCAAGTGAAAAAGTACACCATGGGAGACAGCTCTTCCGTTACCGAGGAAACAGCCGAAGAACTGTTCTCTTCTCTGTGCTTTACTTTGGGCTTTGCCCTCCGTGCGGCTGGGATTCCCTGCAAAACCCTACTGACCGGGAACCTTGATTCCCTCCTGAAAAAAGGGCAGGGGCTGCTAAGTACCAGAGTGCAGGCCGTAAAGCGGCTCTGGGAAATGGTTTGCCGCACTTCACCCCGCATACAGAATGACTTTTATCGGGATACGCTTTGCGGAATCGGGAAGTCGTTCAAAAAATATGACCTCTATTTTTTCGCCGACCAGTACCCGGAGACTGTTGATTACCCTTTAATCAATCCGGTGCCGGAAAGCCAGAAAGGTATCCTGTACGCTGAAGAATATCTGAAAAGGCTGCAAATTGAGAATACCCTTCTGAATCGGTTCGATGAAAAGAAAATCATAAAGCTGTTGGAAAGCTGCGTCCCGGATTATAGGGGAATGTGCATCAATCTCTGTGAGCAGCCCATGATCAATGCCCTTGGAAGGGCATTGATTGGGCAGTCCATCTTTCCTCTTGAGATAGGGGAAAAGGAAAGGCTATGCCTAACCGGAATTTTAACGGATGGCAGGCAGGAAAACCATAGCAGGCTTTTATCCGAAGCAGCAAGAAGGCTTTGCAGTGAGCTGCACCGGGAGGATGCGTCAACCGTCTCCTATCTTGACCACCTTTGTCAGGATTTCCTGCCGCGCATGGAATCCGCCCTTTCCGCAGGGAATCTGTCAAACGTATTCCTGTCCTTTCTCCCGGAAAATATCATTTCTTCCTGGGAATAAACATGGAAAGCAATTCATCATATCTTGCACAACCCATAAACCGGACAGAAAGACAGCTCCCCGCTTTTCTGTAGGGAGCTGTCTTTGCGTGCAGGCGGGCCGCTTTGCGGTTCGGTTCTGAGCGGAAGCCGTGCCATCGGTACAGTTTTCTGCCCATACTCCTTTTGTGGGTTCAAGTCCCTCTCTATCCTGTAAAACAAAAGCACCCGGCAAAAGCCGAGTGCACTTTCTAGGTTCTTCCCATGGTGGACGCATCGGGACTCGAACCCAAGACCTCTCGCGTGTGAGGCGAACGCTCTAACCAGCTGAGCTATGCATCCAAAGCTGCGCGTTTCCGCGCAAAAATAAGAAATGGTGACCCGGGCGAGAATCGGACTCGCGTTACCGCCGTGAAAGGGCGGTGTCTTAGCCGCTTGACCACCGGGCCATAGCTGGTAGCGGCGATTGGGGTCGAACCAACGACACTGCGGGTATGAACCGCATGCTCTAGCCAACTGAGCTACGCCGCCATATTGTGTCCCGCTGTCACAGCGGGACGAATATTATTATACTATACTGATACCGGGATTGTCAACTGCTGTATAAAATATTTGCATGGCCCCCAAAGTCATATGGAAACAGAATAGTTCGGTGCTTCCTTGGTGATCTGGATGTCATGCGGGTGGCTTTCGCGCAGACCTGCACCAGTAATCCGGCAGAACTTCGCCTTGGAGTGCAGCTCATCAATATTGGCACATCCGGTATATCCCATGCCGGCGCGCAGGCCGCCCATGAGTTGGAATACCGTGTCAGAAAGCGGCCCCTTATAAGGCACCCGGCCTTCGACGCCTTCCGGTACAAGCTTCTTGCAGCCCTGCTGGAAATAGCGGTCCGTGCTGCCGAGGCCCATGGCCGCCATGCTGCCCATGCCGCGGTAAACCTTGAAGCGGCGTCCCTGGTACAGTTCTGTTTCCCCCGGGGATTCTTCACAGCCCGCAAACAGCGAGCCAATCATCGCAATGTCCGCACCGGCTGCAAGGGCCTTTGTGATGTCACCGGAGAATTTGATGCCGCCGTCCGCAATCACGGGGATTCCCGCTTCCTGTGCCACGCAGGCAGCGTCGTAAACGGCTGTAACCTGCGGTACGCCAATGCCTGCCACAATGCGCGTCGTGCAGATGGAACCCGGCCCCATACCGACTTTTATGCAGTCTGCGCCAGCGTCGATAAGCGCTTTAGCTCCCTCGCCTGTAGCAACGTTCCCTGCAATGACCTGAAGGTCAGGATAAACCTTTTTGACCTTTTTCACTGCATCCAGCACACCGCTGTTATGGCCATGGGCAGAGTCGAGAACCACAGCGTCAACGCTGGCTTCCACCAACGCTGCAACACGGTCAAGCACATCATTTGTCGCACCGATTGCAGCGCCACAAAGCAGACGCCCGTTGTCATCACGTGCTGAATGCGGGTACTGGACGGCTTTTTCAATGTCCTTAATCGTAATGAGGCCCTTGAGGTTACCGTCCTTGTCCACCAGCGGCAGCTTTTCAATGCGGTGGCGCCGGAGGATTTGTTTTGCCTGCGCAAGCGTTGTTCCAACGGGTGCTGTTACAAGGTGGTCTTTCGTCATGACGTCGGAAATTGGCTGTTTAAAATCGTCGCCTTCCATAAAGCGGAGGTCACGGTTGGTGATGATGCCAACAAGCCGGCCATCCTTACAGATTGGGACACCGGATATATGGTAGCGTTCCATCACATTTTCAGCGTCTTGGACGGAATGTTCCGGCGAAAGGAAAAATGGGTTTGAGATAACCCCGTTTTCCGAGCGCTTTACACAGTCTACCATACTGGCCTGTTTCCTAATTGACATATTCTTATGAATAATGCCGATGCCGCCTTCCCGCGCAATCGCAATGGCCATGTTCGTTTCCGTAACGGTATCCATTGCTGAAGTCATCAGCGGGATATTCAGCTTAATCTTTTTTGTCAAGTGTGTTGTGATATCCACCTGTTTTGGCAGAACATGTGATTCCGCCGGAATTAGCAGGACATCGTCAAACGTCAGTCCTTCTTTTACAAATTTTTGGGAGTAGTCCGTATTCAGCATGCTGTTCCTCCGTTCCTTTTTCCCCCGTTTTTCCCGTCTTTTTCGTATCTTCTACGAATGTATAAAGTTCATTTTATCATTTTTTGAACACCGAATCAAGGCTTTCGGCGAAAAACCAAAAATTCCAGCGTATCACAGTAGGCTGGAAGCTGTAAAGCTCACACCTGCTCCGGTGCTGCCGCTCAAGTAAAATTTTCCCCCGCTTTTCCCGCCGCAGATATGAAGCACGTCGCCTTCCGATACTTCGCTGACAAAATTGATTTCTATTTCCCGAGCGGTACTGCGCGCTTCGGTCGGAAGAAAATCTATCACGATATCGCCGTAAACGGCATTATTCATATGGCTGTTTGCGTCAAGGTCAGAGCGGAAAACACGGCGTTCGCCGAGCGGCGCAAGGCCTTCCGGCAAACGGATTCTCCGGCAGAGTTCATCCGGCTTCACTGGCCCGGTAGCATCCGGCCCAAAGCCCTGAAGGTCACGCACACGCTTTACGCGGTGCGTCTGCGCGTCTGCCAGCACGGTAACCTGCATAACGCTCAGCAGCGGCTTGTCCCCTGCGCCGAAAAAGCGGAAGTCACGGTAATATTCGGCTTTGTTCTGCCCGCGGGGCCGTGTGAAGATACGAACTGCCTCACGGTGTGTCGGGAAGCGGAAAATCCGAATCCGCGCCGAGACCATAAAGAAAACAAGGCCGGTCTTTTTCCGCAGATCCTCAAACCCGACGCCGAGCCGGTCAAGGTGCTGCTCGCCTGTTTCCTGCGCAAGGCGCATGGCAGAGCCAAGTTTTAAAGTATCGCCCGGCCCTACGTCATACGATGGGATAATCAGGCTGCGGCTGTATTCGGCCGCAAGATCCTCTTCTGTTTCTGTACTCATGGGCGTATGACATCTGTTCCGACATATTTGCGCAGGACTTCCGGCACCGTGACACTGCCGTCTGCGTTTTGGTACTGCTCCATAATGGCGGGGAAAACGCGGCTTGTGGCAAGGCCGGAAGCATTCAGCGTATTGACGTAATGCAGCTTGCCGTCTTCGGCACGGTACTTAATATTCCCCCGGCGGGCCTGATAGTCACGCGCATTGGAAGCGGAGCTGACTTCTTTGTAGATACCCATGCTCGGAATCCAGACTTCTACGTCATAAGTCCGCGCCATGGAGAACGAGCAGTCTCCCGCGGCAAGCTTGCTCAGGCGATAATGGAGGCCAAGCTCCTGCACAAGGCGTTCCGCCTTGCCGACAAGCTCTTCAAACGCATGGTCGGAGTCTTCCGGCTTCGTATACTGGAACATTTCCACTTTATTGAACTGGTGGCCGCGTATCATTCCGCGCTCTTCGCTGCGGTAGCTGCCGGCTTCTCGGCGGTAGCACGGCGTATAGGAAATATATTTCTTTGGCAGCTCGTCCGCAGAAAGGATTTCATCGCGGTGCAGGTTACAGAGCGCAGTTTCCGCCGTTGGGAGCAGAAATTTCCTGTCTGAGCTGGTCGGGTTTGCAATCCAGTAGTCCTCATCGGTAAACTTCGGGAACTGCCCGGCAGTCAGGCCGCACTCATATTTCAGCATATGCGGAACGAGGACAAGTTCGTAGCCGTCACGGAGGTGCTCGTCAATGAAAAAGTTGAGCAGCGCCCATTCAAGCCTTGCGCCCATGCCGCGGTAAATCCAAGTCCCCGCACCCGCAAGCTTTGCGCCGCGCGTGTAGTCAATCAGGCCGAGGCTTTCACAAAGCTCGACGTGGTTTTTGGGGGTAAAACCTTCAAACTTCGGCTTTTCGCCAAAATAATGAAGTGGTTTGTTGTTCTCCTTGCCGCCGGCCACAACATCATCATCCGGCATATTTGGCAGGCTGAGCAAAAGCTCCTTCTGCTTTTTCTCGGCCTTTTCAAGTTCAGCAGAGTTTTCCTTAACTTTTGCTGAAATTTTTTTCATGTGTGCAAGGAGTTCTGAAACATCCCCGCCCGCCTTGCGGATTTGGGGTATTTTTTTACTTGCCGCATTCTGCTCTGCACGGAGTGATTCTACAATCGTGGTAATTTCACGCCGTTTCGTGTCAATCGCAAGGATTTCGTCCACAGCTGCATCTGCGTCAAGGCAACGTTTTTTTGCTCCGGCCTTGATTTTTTCCGGATCGTTCCGGATCAGTTTGATGTCAATCATTTTTAGCACTTCCTGTTTTCGGATTTTAATCCTGTTTAAGGGATTTTATCAGTCCGGCAAGGTCATCCTCACCGTAAAACTCAATTTGAAGGATACCGCGTTTCTTTGTCCCGCTGACGCGCACTTTCCGCCCAAGCTGTTCTTTCAGGGCAAGCTCTGCTTCCTCATAGTAATGCGGGCGCGGGCGGTTTTTTGCTTTTTTAGGCCCTGCCTTCACCGCCTGTGCCATTTTCTCAGTTTCCCGGACAGACGCACCGTTTTCGGCAGCTTTTGCGGCTTCCCGCATTGAGTTTTCATCAGGAAAACCAAGGAGGGCACGGGCGTGCCCTGCGGAAATTTTTCCTTCGGAGACAAGCCCCTGCAGGTCTTTCGGCAAGCTGAGCAGGCGCAACGCATTGGTGACAGCCGGGCGGGATTTTCCTACGGTCTTTGCAACGTCATCCTGTGTCATAGAGTACGAGTTCATCAGCGACTGGTACCCTCTGGCTTCTTCCAGCGGGTTAAGGTCTTCGCGCTGAAGGTTTTCAATCAGCGCAAGCTCTGTAACCTGCTCATCGGTCAGTTCCCGCACTACGGCAGGTACTTCGCTGAGCCCGGCCATCCGCGCTGCGCGCCAGCGGCGCTCCCCTGCAACAATCTGATAGCCACCGCCTGGAATCGGCCGCACCAGGAGTGGTTGAAGGATTCCATGCTGTGAGATGGAATCTGCAAGTTCGGAAAGCGCCTGCTCATTGAAATCACGCCGCGGCTGGCTGCGGTTTG
>DHOL01000014.1:20690-20883 GCA_002410755.1 Ruminococcaceae bacterium UBA5391
GTGCGAAGCGTAATTGCCGTGCGCTCGCCTTCGGCGTCATTCTCAGCAAAGATTGCTTCCAATCCTTTGCCGAGCCCCCCTTTTCTTGCCATTTTATGGTTTCCCCCCATTCATGCGGATCAATTCATCCGCAAGTTCATCATAAGCCTGCGCCCCGCGCGACGACCGGTCAAAATACTGAATTGGTTTTCCA
>DHOL01000001.1:0-8840 GCA_002410755.1 Ruminococcaceae bacterium UBA5391
ATCAATACAACCGTCTCAACATGGGCAGTGCGGGGGAACATGTCAACAGGGGTTATTTCCATCGGCTTATAGCCTTTCAGGGCGAACAGCTTAATGTCCCGCGCAAGGGTAGCCGGATCGCACGAGACATAAACAACGCGCGCCGGTGCCATGACGGAGACCGTTTCAATTAGAGCGGCGTCGCAGCCTTTGCGGGGCGGATCAAGGACGACCACATCTGGACGAACACCGCGGTTTTTCAGCATGTCGGCGGCTTTTGCAGCGTCTGCGCAGAGGAATTCCGCGTTTGAAATGCCGTTTTCCGCCGCATTTTTTTTCGCATCTTCCACCGCCTGCTCTACAATTTCAACACCTATTACATGCGCGGCCTTTGATGCCATAGAAAGCCCGATGGTGCCGGTGCCACAGTAAAGGTCCAGCACAGTCTGGGTGCCGTCAAGGCCTGCATACTGCCCTGCAATGCCATATAAGCGCTCCGCCTGGCTTGGATTTACTTGATAGAATGACATAGGAGAAATACGGAACCGCAGGCCGCAGAGCATGTCTGTAATAAAATCCTGCCCCCAGACGGTACGGCACTTCGGGCCGAGAATGACATTTGTCTTTTCCCGGTTGCTGTTGATGATAATGCTTTTCAGCCCCGGAACATATTTCCGCATCAGTGCGACAAATGCAGGCTCATCATGGACGCCATTCCCGTTTACAACGAGGCAGGCCATGATTTCCCCTGTTGCCTCTGCCTTGCGAAGGAACAGGTGGCGCAGGCGTCCGTGGCCTGTGGATTCGTTATAAACTTCATCATGTGTCTTGCGATCCCATTCGCGGAATGCACGCATGGCACCGGTAAATTCCTCCGGTTGGAGCAGGCATTCTTCACAGTCGATAATACGGTGGCTGTGCGTCGCATAAAAACCAAGGCTGACGTTTCCATTTGAGCCGGCACCGATCGGGAGCTGTGCCTTGTTGCGGTAATGGTCTGGATTCTCCGCGCCAACGATAGGCTGCAACAGTGCAAAATGCAGTCCTCCGATGCGCTCCAGTGCATCCTGTACACGCTGCTGCTTTGCGTGCAGCTCCGCTTCATAAGTGATATGACGGTAAACGCATCCTCCGCAGCGCGTGAACTGTGGACAGTCAGATGCAATGCGGTCTTTCGATGGCTCGATAATTTTCTCTGTTTTTCCGTACGCGCAGTTTTTTGCAACCTTCAAAATCTTCACTTCAAGTCGGTCGCCTGCCGCCGTGAGCGGAACAAAGACGGCAATTCCACAGTAATGGCCAACTCCGCTGCCTTCTGCACTGTATCCGGTAATATTCAAAGGGATTGTCTGATTTTTTGTAAGTTCCATAGTTCCTCCCAGAAAAGTAATTTTCTTAAGTGTATCATTCCAAAGGCCGGAATACAAGCAGCCGGGGAAGGAGGACTTGGTACAGACTTTGAAAGGACGCGAAAAACGCCTAATTTTGAATTTTATGTGTGCACATTTTATACAAAGAGTAGAATATTATAAAAGTAGATTATGAAGCGTTGACAATTTAGGTAAACCGGAATTATAATGAAATTACAAAGGTTAGAAACAACAATCCAGTATTAAATTTTGATTACAAGTCAAGTGGCTGGTGCCACACCTTTTCAATACAACTCCTCCCCAAAAGCACAGAAGCCGGCCTTAAGCCGGCTTCTGTGCTTTCTTTGCTTTGCAGCGCATGGCAGACTGCTGTAAGGAAATCCATCTGTTTTCCCCCGAAAAAGACAAAATAAATTTACATTCCTTTGCTAGTTGAATTTTTAGGACGGGCTGATATAATGAGTACTATTGCGTGCATATATGCTGCCTGTATTATTATTTACCTGCTTTCCGTTTCTCTGCATCATGCATAAGAAAAAGGACGCATCCGGCACCAGCAGAAGGGAAATCTGTAATGAATCGGGACGCTCGGAATTTTATCCTGGATACAATGCTCAACCAAGCAGTTTACTGGTCGTGTGCGGGCACCGTGATTGCCGCCCTGACCAGCTTTTATAAAGTGCCGCTGTCGACAGCCAACCTGTTAACAGGGACAACCTCTACCTTAGCAGTTCTTCAACTTGTGGGTGGCTGTTGGTATGCCCGCACGAAGAAAAAAGGGCTTTTCCTCCGCGGTATCAATATACTCTGGAGAATCCTTCTGCCCCTTACCTTCTTTTCAGTCCTTTTGCCGCAGAATGCCGGGGTTGCAGTGATGAGCCTCTGCTATCTGCTTTCTGTTGCAATTTTCCAAATTTCCGGTCCGTCTTTAACAGATTGGCTGGTTACCTGTGTGGAAGGGCACGTTAAAGATAACTATTATTCTATTCGGGAAATGTGCTTTATCCTGCTTCAAACGGTTACATTCTGTGTGATGAGCCTCGTCCTTTTTCGTGCGTCGGCAATGGGGACGCAGAAACAAGGATTTTTAACGGTCGGCTGGATTGCAACCGTTTTACTGGTCCTCAGTGCTGCTGTTTTCTACCGCATTCCACTGCCGCAGCAAATCAGTGAATCGCCGCACCCAATGTCGCCCCCAATGTATAAGATGATGTCGGCTCCCCTGCATAACCGGAAATTCATGCAGGTTCTCCTGACATATATTATTTTCAGCTTTTCCAGTATGTTTATTGGAGGCTATTACTCAATTTATCAAATCCGTGTTCTTAACTTTGATTTTTTCCATATTATGCTGTGGACAACGATCTCATGCCTTGTACGTTCTCTGGCAACACCTGCCGCCGCAAAATTTGCACCGCGTTTTGGCTGGCGGAATATTACGGCAGCCAGTATGGTTCTTACAGCCTTTACTGGTTTTCTATGGATGCTGACAACGAAAAGCAATGTTCTCTATATGTACCCGTTTCTTTCCATCCTTGGTGCAGTGCCAAATGCAGGCCTTAACGTAGGGCTCCTGAAGCTTCAGGTTGATACGATCCCTGAGCATGAGCGGAGTGCCTATTTTTCTGTAAACTCAACACTGAATGGAGTCGCTTCCCTTGTCGGTTCGGCTGCCTGCTCCGGAATGATTTACCTCATTGAAAAGGTTTGGGGCAGCGGGACACCGAATCTGCGGTTTATTTTCCTGCTTGGTACATTCAGCATGCTGGCCAGCGCAATCCTTGCAATGAGGATACACGGAAACCCAGGCCGCTGCTGAATTTTTTAGCAAATAAAACAGTAGGCTCCTCTTTTCCGTACGGGAAAGAGGAGCATTTTGATTTTTATGCTGTTTTCATGTGAAGGCGCAGCCGATCGGAAATCATCGCGATAAATTCACTGTTGGTCGGCTTGCCGCGCGTGTTGTGGATGGTATAGCCAAAGTAAGAATTGAGAATATCAACGTCGCCGCGGTCCCACGCCACTTCAATTGCATGGCGAATGGCGCGCTCTACGCGGGATGCTGTAGTATTATATTTCTTGGCAACACCCGGATAAAGGCGCTTCGTAACGGAATTGATAATATCCGGGTCTTCAACTGCCATGAGAATGGAATCGCGCAGATAATGGTACCCTTTAATATGAGCTGGAACACCGATCTGATGGAGAATTTCCGTGACCTGAATTTTCAGGGATGAATCCTGTTCTGCGGGGAGTTGTTGTGCTTCCGGCATTTTCGTGCAATTCATGGAGCAAAGCTGGCAGATGCGTTCTGCAAGGTCAGCAGCGTTAAATGGGGCAACAGCAAAATAGGATGCGCCGGAAGTCATCACCTCCCGTTCCAGTGCGGGGCTGGTAAAATTGGAAATAATCACAAAGGACGGTCGATTTTCAGTTGGCTTTGCCTGAAGTGCTTTCATGACGCCAATCCCGTCCAGCCTTGGCATAAACAGGTCGGTGAGAACAACGTCCGGATGAAGTGCCTCTGTCTTTTCCAGCAACTGCATCCCGTCTTTTGGAACATAAGTGACGTCAAAACCAGAATTTTCAAAAACTCGACCATACTCACTGCGAAACTCGCTACTGTCATTTGCAATCAGTAATTTCATGCGCTTTTCCATCTGTTGACTCCCCCTAAGTTGATTGTTTATAACAATAGAATACCATATATTGGTAAAAATGGCAATAGGTTGGTAAAATATTTTTTTGATTCCAGGGG
The DNA here is from genome assembly GCA_002410755.1 of Ruminococcaceae bacterium UBA5391. Classification (GTDB taxonomy): domain Bacteria; phylum Bacillota; class Clostridia; order Oscillospirales; family Acutalibacteraceae; genus Thermocaproicibacter. Next base: position 4,108 of record DHOL01000001.1, read on the forward strand.
AAAATCCGGATGGAAACAGATTTTAAGGCAACTTAGGAAGCAAGCTTTTGTTCCTGTTTGCTTACATTTTTGGATTCTGCCAACATGCTTTCCGCAAAAATGCCATAACCGCGTGTAGGATCGTTGACAAAAACATGCGTGACGGCGCCGACAAGCTTGCCGTCCTGGATAATTGGGCTGCCGCTCATACCCTGTACGATGCCGCCCGTCTGGGAAAGAAGCTGCTGGTCGGTAATATGCAGGATAAGGTTCTTGGACTGGACTCCGTCGCGGTAGTCGATTTTTTCAATTTCGATGCTGTAGAGTTTTGGAGTATTGCCGCTAATAGTGGTATAAATTTGGGCTGGTCCGGTTTTTACCTCCTGCTTCATGGCAACCTTGACTGGTTTGCCTTCCACCGTTTTGTTGAGGGTACCATAGACACCGGAAGCGACATTTTCAAAAAGCGTACCATCGGCCATTTCGTCGGTAAAGTACCCGCGCAGTTCACCTGGTGTCCCTTTCAGCCCTTTTGTAATGCCGCTTATGGTGACAGGGACAACATCCCCGCTCAGTAGCGGCATCAAGCGGCCGGTATCGGAATCACAGATGCCGTGGCCGAGGCCGGCAAAACATTTTCCGGCGGGATCGTAAAAGGTCATAGTCCCAATTCCTGCGGTGCTGTCACGAACCCAGAGACCGACCTTATACTGCCCGTCCGATTCCGAGCGGACAGGGCTGACGGCTGCCGAGAATTTCTGCCCGTCGCGGTTGATGGAAAATTTAATGGAGCTTCCGCCGCAGCTTTCTATGGCTTTTTCCACATCGGTATTTGTGTCAGTGGTTTTCCCATTGACGGCAAGGATAATGTCACCGGTCTGCAGGCCGGCGTCGGAAGCCGGGTTGACAGCTCCAGCTTGGGTTTTAATGTCTGAAAGGCCCACGATTACAACACCGTTTGTAAACATTTTAATACCAAATGGCATTCCGCAGGCCACGACGAATGAATCGGAATCTCCAACAATATTGAGCTGAACGGTTTTGACTGGGATTGTATGGTACAGCATTAGCTCGGCACGGCAGCTTTCCGGGCATTCCGCAGTGCTTGCGGAGACTTCGGGTGTTCCGGTTTTCACAATGGAGAGTGCGCCGTTGTTCCAGCTAAGACTGTCTCCCTGCGTAACGGTATAGGAATTTGCTGTGAAATAATCCGCCGTCCCAAGAACCGTTGCGAACATAAGTCCGAGAACAGCGGAAAGCGCGGTCAGAAAATTCAAATAACGCTTCAAAATTTCACCTCCCTGCACCGCAAAGTTACTTTGCCACGCTCCGGCTTTTTTATGTTTCCATCCTTTGCTTGCGGATGAAAAGCTTGGACAGCAGAAAACCGTTTCAGTGCGGCACAGCGCCGGGCTGGCGAAAAACGGAGAACGTTTTGGCAATCATTCCCTATTAAAAAGATGTTTCGGCTCTGTAAATTTTTCAAGAAAAAGCAAAAAAGCCGCTCTAAGGCGGTATAATGGGAAAGCAAGAAAAAGAAAAATGGGGAACAGCATGAAACATCAGAAAAAAGTTATGGCAATCAATGATATCTCCTGCATTGGGAAATGCTCCCTGACGGTTGCGCTTCCGGTTATTTCTGCGGCAGGTGCCGAGGTGGATGTAATCCCTACGGCGGTGCTTTCCACGCAGACCGGAGGTTTTCAGGGTTATACATTCCGCGACCTGACGGAGGATATCCCGGCGATTGGCAGGCACTGGAAGACACTTCCGCTCTGCTTCGACGCGATTTACACGGGATACCTTGGCTCTTTCCGTCAGCTTGCAATCGTCTCGGATTTGATTGAGAAATTCAGGGACAGGCACACGCTTGTCTGTGTTGATCCGGTGATGGGAGACGCCGGAAAGCTTTATGACTCATTCCAGCCGAATTTTCCGGAGGGGATGGCAAGGCTGTGTGCAAAGGCAGACCTCATCCTGCCAAATCCGACAGAAGCAGCATTGCTTCTTGGCAAAAAATACCGTCCCGGCCCATATTCCCGGGCAGAAACAGCAGATACCCTTCGGCAGCTTTCCGCGCTGGGGCCAAAGCAAGCGGTGCTTACGGGCTTCTGGGAGGAACCGGGGCAAATAGGCTGTGCAGTGTACCATGCAGGGACGGACTCTGTCAGGTATGTGCTGAACAAGCGGGTAGAAGGCTTTTATCACGGCACAGGGGATGTCCTTGCAAGCGCGCTGGTTGGTGCGCTGATGAATGGTATCCCGCTTGCAAGGGCGGCACAGATCGCCGTCAATTTTACGGCGGGCAGTGTGCGCCGCACGCATGACGCGGGGACGGATCCGCGGCTCGGTGTGAATTTTGAAGCGGGCCTGCCCGGGTATATAAAAGCGCTGAGGCTCTGTGAAGCTGAAGTCCCAGCCGGGAAGGAAAAATTGACATGAGTGAGATTGTAACGATCTATAAAACCTGCTGTTACTCTGCACAGCATCCGGACCAGGAACGCGAAAGCTGCTCACTTTTGCCATGGCATAACACGGAAGAGATGCGCGGGAAAGACGACGGGGGCCGTGACTATGTGCTGCCTGCCCACTACAACCAGCGGGACACAGAGAGCGGGGAACCAGCCATCTTTGCAGAAAGCGGGGTACGTTGCAGACTGATCCTTCACAACGGTTGCCCCCTGCTGGTGGATGAGGACAAGCGCTTTGCGTTCCTCCTTGAGCCAGTAAAAAAAATGGCGAGCTACCGTGAGGCCGCAGGCATTACAAGGGAAGAACTTTCCAGTCGACTTGGCGTTACGCAAAAAGAACTATTTGAGTGGGAGAATCTGGAAAAAAGGCCTCCTAGAGACATGCTGGAACGCATCGCGGAAATTCTCGGCTGCACCCCGGAAGATTTTTGCTGAAATCCGGGCTCAGAATCTTGCAAAGCGCAGAATTTCTGCTATAATGAAATACGCATCAATTTAGTATACATTAAATTTATAAAAAACGGGAATTTTACCCGGCAGAGGTGCAAAATATGTTGTTGGAAATCAAAAACCTGAAAGTCAGCGCCGAAGGGAACGTAATTCTGAACGGCCTTAATCTGAATGTAGACCGCGGTGAGGTTCATGTGCTGATGGGTCCGAACGGGGCGGGCAAGTCAACTCTGGTCAACACCATTATGGGCCACCCGCAGTATAAGGTGGAGGAAGGGACAATCCTCTTTGACGGAAAGGATATTACCCATGCGCCTGCAAATGAGCGTGCAAAGGCAGGTATTTTCCTTTCATTCCAGAACCCGGAAGAAGTCCCGGGCGTTACGCTCGAAAATTTTATGCGCACGTCCCGTGCTGCTATGACGGGAAAGCCGGTGCGCCTTTTTGCCTACAAAAAAGAGCTGGCGGAAAAGATGAAAGAGCTTAGCATGGACGACGGGTATGCTTCCCGTTACCTAAATGTCGGGTTTTCCGGCGGCGAGAAGAAAAAATCCGAAATTCTTCAGATGCTTATGCTGAATCCGAAACTTGCCATCCTGGATGAAACGGACAGCGGTCTCGATGTGGATGCTGTGAAAATTGTTTCCCATGGCGTTGAAAAATTTAAGAATGATTCAAATTCCCTGCTCATTATCACACATAACACAAAAATCCTGGAATATCTGAAAGTCGATTATGTCCATGTGCTGATGAATGGCAGGATTGTAAAAACAGGCGGCAGTGAACTGATTAATGAAATAAACGCGAACGGTTTCCAGCCGATTTCCGCGGAAGTATCGGTCTGACGGCCCGGAGGAAAACAGCAATGGGAAAAAAGAAGACAGTAGTGCAGGATATTGACCGCACGATTTATGATATTAAGGATAAGGTGAATGCTTCCTATCAGGTGCAGGAAGGGCTTACACCGGAAATCGTAGAAGAAATTTCAAAAAAGAAAAATGATCCGGAATGGATGCGCGAGTTCCGCTTAAAATCGCTTGAAATCTATAACCGTATGCCTATGCCGCAGTGGGGGCCTTCCCTCGATGGGCTGGATATGAACCAGATTATCACCTATATCCGCCCCAATACCCCGATGCGCGGCAACTGGGCACAGGTGCCGGACGATATTAAGAATACGTTTGAGCGCCTCGGAATTCCGCAGGCAGAACGGAAATCCCTTGCAGGCGTCGGTGCTCAGTATGATTCAGAAGTTGTGTATCATAATGTCCGTGAGGAGGTGCGCCGTCAGGGTGTCATCTACACGGATATGGAAAGCGCTGTGCGTGATCCAGTGTACGGGCCAATGGTAAAGGAGCATTTCATGAAGCTTGTGCCGCCGACGGATCACAAATTTGTTGCGCTGCACGGAGCCGTCTGGTCGGGCGGTTCGTTCGTATATGTTCCGCCGCATGTCAAGGTGTCCATCCCGCTCCAATCGTATTTCCGCCTGAATGCACCAGGAGCCGGCCAGTTTGAGCACACGCTTATTATTCTCGGTGAGGAGGCAGACCTGCATTTTATCGAAGGCTGCTCCGCACCAAAATACAACGTTGCCAACCTGCACGCGGGCTGCGTGGAGCTGTATGTTGCGAAAAATGCCCACCTGCGCTATTCTACCATTGAAAATTGGTCGAAAAACATGTATAACCTGAACACAAAGCGTGCCCTTGTGGAAGAGGGCGGCACCATCGAGTGGGTTTCCGGCTCCTTTGGTTCCCATGTTTCGTACTTGTACCCAATGAGTATCCTGAAAGGCGAAAATTCCCGCATGGAATTCACCGGCATCACGTT
>DHOL01000001.1:9012-9440 GCA_002410755.1 Ruminococcaceae bacterium UBA5391
CATGGAATTCACCGGCATCACGTTTGCAGGCAAGGGCCAGAACCTTGATACCGGTGCAAAAGTCGTCCATGCTGCACCGCATACGTACTCGAACATCAACACAAAGTCAATTTCCAAAGATGGAGGTGCCTGTACCTACCGCAGCTCAGTCGTAATCCTGCCGCAGGCTTATGGGTGCCGCTCTTCTGTCAACTGCGAGTCGCTTATGCTGGATGACCGTTCCCGCTCCGATACGATTCCCGTTATGGATATTCGGAACGACAATGTGGATGTTGGGCACGAGGCAAAAATCGGCCGCATCAGCNNGCATGTCGGAAGAAGATGCACGTTCCATGATTGTTACCGGCTTTGCGGAGCCGGTTGCCAAAGAACTGCCCGTTGAATATGCCGTGGAAATGAACAATCTGATTAAACTGGAAATGGAGGGC
>DHOL01000001.1:9659-17831 GCA_002410755.1 Ruminococcaceae bacterium UBA5391
AAATGGAGGGCGCCATCGGCTGAGCCGCAGGCGAAAACAATCAATGAATTTGTCTTTGGATCAAGTAAATATTATGCCGGCGCCAACCTGGCGCTGGCTTGGAATCAATTCAGTGCCGCTGAAGGGGTCTGTTCCGGATTTCCTGCCCTATTCAGGGGAACCTCTTTCTGCGCTGCCGGAAGGTGTGTTGATTTCCAATGGGCCTTTCCTGGGTGCAGAGCCGGAAACCGGAATGGGAGGGGAAGCCGCCGACTTCGTAAAAGAAAACAGCACGTACGGCCTTTCGCTGCATGTGGGACCGGGCGTGAAAGTGAAGAAGCCTATATCCCTTAATTTCCTTTTGGATGAAAAGAATCCGGCGCTTGCAGATGACATAGAAGTCATTGCGGATGAAGGCAGCGAAGTTACCATTGTGATGAGCTATCATTCTGCGGAAGAGCTAAAGGGCTTCCATGGCGGACTGACTAAACTGCACGCTGCGAAGGGCGCCGTAATCCACCTTGTGCAGGTTCAGCTCCTCGGCAGCCAGTGTGTCCACTTTGACAATATTGGTGCTGCTGCCGGTAAGGGTGCTTCCATTGATATTATCCAGGCCGAGCTCGGAGCAGGGAAAGTGTTTTCCGGCATAAAGACACGCCTGGATGGAACAGGCAGCAACCTTGATATTAACACAATTTACTTTGGCGACGGCAGTCGTTCCATTGATATGAATTACCTTGCTGAACATGCGGGCTGCAAAACAAAGAGTGAAATTCATGTTGGCGGTGCTTTGCTGGACCGGAGCGGGAAAACGTTCCGGGGGACGATTAACTTTCTGAAAGGCGCCAAGCGCTCGGTCGGGCATGAAAGCGAATTTAATCTGCTTTTCAGTCCGAAAGTGCGTTGCCGCACAGCACCCCTGATTCTCTGCTCGGAAGAGGATGTGGACGGCCAGCATGCCGCAGCAACAGGGAGAATCGACGCACAGCGCCTGTTTTATCTGATGTCCCGCGGGCTGAGCGAGATGGACGCCAAAAAGCTGCTGATTGAGGCACAGTTCCGGCCAGTGACGGACCGCATCCCCGACGAATCCCTCCGTGCAGCAGTTACGGACTATGTGAAAGTGAGGCTGACGAAGTTTGAACCCGTGGGCTAAGGATTTTCCGATCCTGAATCAGACGATGAACGGCAAACGCCTGGTTTACCTTGACAATGCTGCAACGTCGCAGCGCCCCTTGCAGGTTATCCATGCGGTGGATGAGTTTTACCGTACGCAAAACGCGAATCCACACCGCGGCCTTTATGAGCTTAGCGTGCAGGCTACTCAGCGCTATGAGGGGGCACGCAGCACGATTGCAAAGTTTATTGGTGCGAAAAAAGACTGCGAAGTCATTTTCACGCGAAATGCAAGCGAGGCCCTTAACCTTGTCGCTTACAGCTATGGCCTGACTTTTTTGAAGAAAGACGACGAGATTGCCCTGCCCGTGAGCGAACATCACAGCAACCTTGTCCCATGGCAGATGGTCGCGAAGGCGAAAGGCGCAAAGCTTGTATATCTTTATCCGGATGCAGAGGGACATCTTCCTGAAAAGGAAATCAACTCGAAAATCACAGAGAAAACAAAGCTTGTTGCCATAGCGCACGTTTCCAATGTGCTCGGCTCTGTTTATCCGGTGCGGAAAATTGCGGACAAGGCCCATTCCGTAGGTGCAGTTGTTGTGGTAGACTGTGCACAGAGCATCCCGCATATGCGGGTGGACGTGCAGGAACTTGGCGCCGATTTTATGGCATTTTCCGGCCATAAAATGATGGCCCCAATGGGTATTGGTGTCCTGTACGGCAGGGAAGAGCTTCTTAACAAAATGCCGCCGTTCCTGCGCGGCGGGGAAATGATTGAGTATGTCCATGAGCAGGATGCGACTTTTGCGCCGCTGCCGGAAAAGTTTGAGGCCGGTACACAGAATGCCGGAGGCGCAGTCGGCCTGGAAGCGGCGGTTCGTTATCTTGAAGGGATAGGCTATGAGCGCATTCATCGGACGGAGCGGGAGCTTCTCAATTATGCGCTTGATGGCCTTGCGGAAATCCCGCATGTCACCGTATACGGCGGGACAAAAAACCGCGAAAACCGCTGCGGTGTTATTTCGTTCAATGTGGATGGAGTCCATCCGCATGATGTTGCCAGCATCCTTGACGCAGGAGGCGTGGCAATCCGCGCCGGGCACCATTGTGCGCAGCCGATGATGGAATACCTGAAGATCAATGCGACGTGCCGTGCAAGCTTTTATTTCTATAATACGAAAGACGACGTGGATGTCTTCCTTGAGAATCTGAAAAAAGTCAGGGGGTGGCTTGGCCTTGGAACTTAATCAGATTTATACGCAGATTTTGACAGAGCACAATAATTCCAGCCGGAATAAGCACCATATTGACAATCCGACGGTAAGCCTTAAGGGTGTCAATCCGAGCTGCGGGGATGAGATTACCCTTGAGTTGCGCGAAAAGGACGGCATCATTGAAGATGCCGGGTTTACCGGTATTGGCTGTGCAATTTCACAAGCTTCCGCTTCCATTATGATTGACCTCATTAAGGGGAAAACAACAAAGGAAGCACTGCATCTTGCCAATCTGTTTTTTGGCATGATAAAGGGTGAAGTCACGGATGAAAAACAGCTGGAAGAGCTGGATGAAGCCATAGCACTCAAAGATATCTCCCATATGCCGGCGCGTGTGAAATGTGCTGTCCTTGGCTGGCACACGCTGGAAAATGCAGTCAAAGGCGAAAAAAAGTAAAAAGCATTCTTGCTGCTCCCCCGAAATTTCCAGCACATGGCAGCGGAATACGGAAATTTTTCTGCCGTGTCATGCCAAAAGGAAAGCATGTTTCCCTAAGGCGGAAAGGCAGAAGGACGTCAGATAAATGAGGTGCCCAAAATGAAAATCGTCAAATTTCAGCCAAACCCCGACAGCAATGCCCATGTGACAGGCTTTCTCCATGAAGTTTCCGAAAATATACCGAACCGCAGGGAGCGCCCCTGTGTGGTGATTTGTCCAGGCGGCGGATATACTCTTCTTTCAGACCGCGAAGCCGAGCCGCCCGCAATGATGTTTTACGCGAAGGGTTATCAGGTATTTATCCTGTATTACTCCATTGGTGATAAAATCGGAGAGATGCGGCCGGTTGTTGATGCTTCACTTACGATGATAAAAATCCGTGAGAACAGTGAGCAGTGGCATGTTATTCCAAATAGAATCGCCATGCTGGGGTTTTCTGCGGGCGGCCATGTTACAGCGTGCCTTGGAACGCTTTGGGACAGCCCGGAACTGAAGGCAAAGGTCGACACGAAGGGCGGCCTCAACCGGCCTGATGCAATTATCCTCTGCTATGCTGTGCTGACCGGTGGAAAGTTTGTTGATTCACCTGTTGCCTATACCATGTGCGGAGGCAAACCAACGCAGGAGCAAATATGTTTTTTCTCGCCTGAAAAACAGGTCAGCGAAAAAACGCCGCCGACGTTCTTATGGCATACCTTTGAAGACGACTATGTGCCGGTTGATAATACCATCCTCTTTGTTTCAGCGCTGCAAAAACATAATATCCCGTTTGAGTGCCATATTTTCCAGAAGGGAAGGCATGGCATGTCTGTCTGTACAAGAGAATCAAATACGCCGAATGCCCACAATGCACAGTGGGTTCCGCTGTGTATGGAATGGCTGGGCAATCTTTTCGATTTTCCCGACTGATGAAGGAAACTGGTCCATAAAAAATCCGCAGGACTTTGTATCCTGCGGATTTTGTAGCTTTCTGGTTATAAGAGAACGCCATACACAATCATAGACTGTGCAAGCAGGTAGGTAACCATCACAGGAATATGGAAAGCTCTTCCGGCTTTCCGGTAAAGCTGAAGGGCCAGCATGGAATCTGATGCGACAAAGAACAGGGAGCCAAGGAACGTCAGCCAGAATCCGTTTCCCCTTGCGTAACCACAGCGAAGCATTGCGGAAAAGCTCATTGTCAGCAGGCAGACCATGTAAAGAATCACTGCAAGTTTTTCTTTCCCCCGCACGAATGGCAGCAAAGTACGGGAGGCAATAACACCGTAGGCAAAATAGGCCAAGGCCAGCAGCCATACCGCTGGTGGCACTGCGCGGAGCTCAAGGGGCCTTAAGAACCCGATAATATAGAAAATGTGGCCAAAGAGAAACGAAGCCAGCCCAAGGAGAAAAGCTTTTCCATGGCCAAGAAGAAATGTATCCCCTAGGAAGCCGCAGAAAAGCGCCAGAACGATAAAAGCATCCGGCTTTTTCCCCATTGCCGAAGCACTAAGCCAGTAAAAGCAGAGCAGAAGAGGCATTAAAAGAGGTTTTACAATGCTTTCTGCCGTGGCATTACCAGAGCCGATTGCAAGGAAATCGGTTGCAGAACAAACGAAAAAAGCGAGGGGAACCACAAAACGCAGCCAATCCATCCCATTTTTTCCCGTAGCCTTTCCTGCTATATTCCGAGTTCATCCGCAAGGGACTGCATTGCGGCAATCGTTCGGGTAAAAAGGTCATCTAAGGTCCACCCGAGCATATCCGCACCCTGACGGATGACTTCACGGGAACAGCCGGCTGCAAACGAAGGCTGCTTAAACTTTTTCTTTAATGATTTCAGTGAAACTTCACGCACACTTTTGGTAGGGTGCATCAGCGCTACAGCGCCAATCAGGCCGGTCAACTCATCTGTTGCAAAAAGGATTTTTTCCATGGTATGCTCCGGCTTTACATCGCAAACCTGTCCGTAGCCGTGGCTGGCTACCGCATGGATTAACCGCTCATCAACGCCATGGGCGCGCAGAATTTCCTGTTCCTTGAGGCAATGCTGCTCCGGAAACTGCTCATAGTCAAGGTCGTGCAGCAATCCGGCGACTTTCCAGAAATCCACATTTTCCGGATCGTATTCTTTCGCAAAGTATCCCATTACACCGGAGACAATTTTTGCATGCTTTAAATGGAATGGCTCTTTGTTGTATTCTTCCAAAAGCTTCTGCGCTTCCGGGAGGGTTGGTACTTTCCCCATCTTTATTTTCCAGTCCTTTCAGATAGAATTTCAGGAGAGAACGATAGTGCTATCTTATCCGGTTTTACTTTGCCTGTCAACAAAAGATTATGCCCTTTCGCGGGGCTTAATCTTTGCTCTATGATACCACTACTATATCATGTTTCAAATCAGCCGTAAATACAGAAATTTACAGCTACCCATGCTGCCAGTGCGAATTTTAGCGGCCCGGCTATAGATTTTGACAATTATAAAATAGGATTTTGATGTTCTGCATATACATAAAAATAAAGCGAAAGGAGTAATGGGGAAATGTATTACACCGTGACGAAAAAGCGAATCTTCGCCGCGCTGCTGTTTGTGCTGGCTGCCGTCCTGGCTGTATGCGGCTGTCTGTATGAGACACGCTCCGTGCAGGCTGCTGCCCATAAGAAGGAACTGCCAATTTATAATATTAAGACAAATGAAAAAAAAATTGCGATCTCTTTTGATGCAGCATGGGGAAATGAAGAGACTCAGCAATTAATTGACATTCTTAAAGAATACAACGTAAAAACGACTTTCTTTGTTGTCGGCGCCTGGGTTGACAAATACCCGGAATCGGTGCGGGCGCTTGCAGCAGCAGGGCATGAAGTCTGCAACCATTCTAATACACATCCCCACATGCCGAAACTTTCTCAGGCCGAAATGCAGTCTCAGATAACCACATGCAATGAAAAAATCAAAGCGATTACCGGAACGGCTCCAATCCTGTTCCGTCCACCGTATGGTGACTATAATGATAACTTAATCCGCACGGTGAATGGGCTTAAAATGTACCCGGTGCAGTGGAGCGTAGACAGCCTTGATTGGCAGAACCCCACGCCGCAGCAGATTGCCAGCCGTGTGCTCTCCGCTGTAAAGCCGGGCTCGATTGTGCTTTTCCACAACGGCGCGAAGAACACGCCCGCCGCACTGCCGACAGTCCTCAAAACGCTGCAGGCGGAAGGCTATCAGATCATTCCCGTTTCACAACTGATTTACAAGAGCAATTATACTATTGACAGCAGCGGGATGCAGATTCCCACTTTCCTGACTTCTTCGCAAAGATGAGGGATTGCGCATTCTGAGTCCGCCGCTAGGCGGGTTCCGGCACAGCCATACGGAGTGCCCAAAAGGCACCGGCTTTTGCCGGTGCCAAATCGCCCTAATATGCCCTGACTTTTCCTAAAACTGCCAAATCCCCCTTGACTATCTTCCCAAATGCGGTATAATTACCCTTGTAGGGCACAAAAAGTGCAATGCAGAAGCAGACGCTAGAAACATCTACTTCCTGCATACGGAGAAAAGGCCTCCATACGCAACCGAATAATCGGCACATTGCGGTTCTTATTATACCGCCTGTTCTGCTTTTTGTACAGGGGGATTCCGCAATAAGTTCTGTGCTGTGCTTCGGAACGCTGGATATGGATGCTATCCGTATCCAGCGTTTTTTTGTGCTTTACACCTCCGGGAATCGGTGGGGTTATTTGACATGAATTCCCCCTTAGCGGCCCTGCCGGTTCCTCTTGTTTTGCTTGTGAAAAGATGTTTTTATAAATGGGGGCAGCACTGTCCGTGAACTGAACCCCCATTCATAGACACAGAAAAAAGGGCTATGCTGTAAAATATCTTTGAATTACTCATGCTGGCATCGTTTTTTGTACGGTGTCAGCATATTTTTGTATTGAATGCGTTCGTAGTTGTAAAAATGGATATAGTCAGTAATAAGCTTTTTTGCCTCAGCAATTGTCTTTGGGTGATGGCGGTATATGGATTCAGTCTTGAGAATTCCAAAGAAATTTTCAGCGCAGGCATTGTCGTAAGGCGTCCCAGGTTTTGACATTGAAGGTAAAATACCATATTGTTTAGTCAGGTTAAAATACCCGCGTGAAGTATATTGAAACCCTTGGTCGCTGTGGAGTACTAGTCCATTGGCGACCTCCTTTTTTGCCTTTTTAAAGTGTTCTGAGGACCAATGCATTGTCTTGTTTAGTAGCCATATCAAACGCGACAATGAAATTATCGTGCAAATCTTTAACGTCGGAAAGATAAAGAGTACTCTCGTCAGTAAAAATGTAGCTGATATCCGTAACCCATTTTTGATTGGGTTTAACTGCTTTGAAGTTACGGTTTAGGATGTTTTCGTACCGATGCATTTGCTGTTGGCGGAGATACAAGGGCCTTTGTCTGCGTATCTCCAACAACAATCCATACTTATTCATTAGCCGCAGCACTGTTTTGTGGTTCATCCAAACACCGTGTTTCCTATAAATCCAAATGCTGACACGATGATAGCCATATGTTTTGTCAGTCTTCTTCTGGCACTTTTGGATCAAGCTGGCAAGAGTTTGATCATGTTGTTCCCGGAGTTCTCTGGCTGGTGCAGTTTTGAGCCAACTGTAATATCCACTTCGGGAAACTTTGAAATTGTAATGGCCAAGCGTTTTTGTAACACAACTGTCTAAATTGATTCAGTCCATACCTTGCCTCATAGGGTGTTCAATAATTATTGTACGAGTGTGGGTGAACCTGATTGACACTGACCTTGTCGAGAGCTTGACTGTATCCTTCTTGAATTTTTTATTATCCTATTATATTTGTGCTTAACACACCATCCTCTGCTCTTTTGATTCAATTACATTTTGGTGTGTTTGCCCTCTGCATTTTTATGATATCATTCCAGTTTACTAAAACTTTCTGTGCTTTCATAAAATCACAAATTTTATTGTATCCAATCGGAAAACACAGAACACTGCAAGAAAAAATCAATAAAAAATAGTATATATTTTATATTTACTTTGAAAAAAGTATTGAATAATTTGTCAGTTTGTGCTATATTAACTCCGATAGATAATTATTTAAGCGCATTTAAGTTTTTGCTTTTAGCTTTCACTTAATTATGATGGGACATGTTTTTATGCAGATTTTAGCAAAAGGGAACAGTATGTTGCCAACGCTTCTAGATGGGCACTTCTATACTTTTTAATGGTCAAGCGTATTTGTAACATAACTGTCTAAACTGCTTTAATCCATACCTTGCCTCATAGGGCGTGCGATAATTGTTGTACGAGTGTGGGCGAACCTGATTGTACCAAACATAGGCGTACTCAGAAACAGCATGTGCCAATTCTTCA